>NZ_JAEMSG010000001.1 GCF_016462945.1 Mycolicibacterium sp.
GTATCGATCAGAATCATCAGAACTCGTCGGGCCGCTCTCGCCGGATGCCGCCGAGATCGTCGTCCCAACCGATGCCTTCAAGGCCAAGCAGGAACTCACGGTTCAACGGCGGTCCGACCAGACGCCGCAGAGCCAGGTCGACGGCCTGTCTCTTGGTGCTGACCCCGTAACGCCGCATCACCTCGGCGACGAGTTCGTCATCGAGTTCGATATTGGTGCGAGTCATACACCCATATTACACCTTAGATACACCACCCCGCGCACCGATACGATTTGCGTCCATGACGCGATCCGCTTCCCGACGCGAAGTCCTCAAATACGCCCTGGCGACCCCGGCACTCGTCGGCCTGGGCACTGCGGCGGCCACCGCCGGTGGACCGCGGGCGTCCGCCGCCGGTATGAGGCTCATCGACTTCGCCGAGCGACTGGTGTCCCCGGAACAGATCAGGGCGGCAGGCTTTGACGGCGCACTGGTCTACGTGTCGGAGTTGCGGCCCGGAGCGACCTTCGACTTCAAGCCGGTCACCCGCGAGTTCACCGATAGTATGCGCGCGCTGGGGCTGCACGTCGTCAGCTGTTATCAGTACGGCAAGCCCGGTTGGCCGAATTCGCCGTCGGACTTCACCCGCGGGTATGCCGGTGGGGTTGCGGATGCGACGACGGCCCTGCGATTGCACGGCGCGGCCGGTGGCCCAAGTTCGGCGCCGATCTTCTTCAGCGTCGACGAACCGATTGACTCCACAACGTGGAAAAATGTTGCGCTGCAATGGTTTCGCGGTCTCAACTCGGTCCTGGGCGTCGAACGAACGGGTATCTACGGCGGAAACCGGGAATTAGCGTGGGCGATCGCCGATGGTGTCGTCGGGCACTCGAGCACTCCGGGTTTTCGATGGGCCTGGCAGACCAAGGCATGGTCAGGTGGTGTGCGCGAACCCGCGGCGGTGCTCTTTCAGCGAGAGGTTGTCACCGCGGTAGACCCGGGTGTGCTGATCGATGGTGTGCACGTAGACGTGGACGATGTGCTCGCGGCCGATTTCGGCCAGTGGGATCGGGTTTAGGACCCGACCGGAACCAGTGCCGGGCTTCCTACGCCGATCGTGATCCGCGGGGAGGCCGCCGGGTCGAGCCAGGTCAGGATCGAGCGCATCTCATCACGACCGATGGCCACACATCCCCAGGTCGGGCTGCCGTTGGTCACGTGCAGAAAGATCCCCGACACCTTTCCTGGGATCCGCTGCGGGTTCACGGCGATGTTGACCGCATAGTCGTAGACCGGGCCGGAGTCGTAGAGGTTCTCGGTGATGGCCGAGGGACTGTTCGCTGAGTGGACGTGGGTGTTGTACGTCGGCGAGGACGCGTCTTCGTCCCACCAATCCTGTTTGGTGGCCTGGAAATAGGGCATCTTGGTGCCGGGATTGGGCTCGCGGCCGAAGGCTTGTTCGAATACGAACGTTCCCTCGGGAGTGCGGTAGACACCGTCGGCGGGGGCACCGATTCCGAGCTCGCCGACCATGGTTTTGGTCGGCCCCAGGACAACCTTCCACTGCTGACCGACCCGTTGGAATGCGGTGAGGGTCCCCGTGGTCGAATTCGCGGCGGGGACACCGACGACAATCCACTGAGAGGTCTCCGCGGCGGGAGCAACCGGTGGCTCAGCCGGAGTGGGCGCGGCCAATGGCAGTGCCAGAGCAGCCAATCCCAGAAACCCCGCGATCCTGACGAGTGTCCTGGGCAGTTTCACACGTGCGATCGTAACCGCGACCAGCAATAGAACCCGGGAAGCAGAGCCGGGGGCAAGCGATCGGGAACTGGGATACTGGGCGGCACCATGGACGACGACGAGCAGTGGACTAGCCCCGCCGGACTGCCGGCCGGGCGGGCCGTGGCGCTCGATGGGCGGGTGCGGATCTGGCGCGACGCCTCGGTCGTCCTGGGCGGTGCGCCGTGGGGCATCGTCCGGATCGCGGCGGCCGCAAGGCCGTTCGTCCTTCGCCTCAAACACGCCGGAGCAGCCGGGCTGGTTCCCTCCCCCGGTGTCGAGCACGCCGTGGTCGACCTGCTGGTGCCCCGCGGGATCGTTCATCCACTGCCGATCCGTGATCACCAACCGGGCAACGTGGTGGAGGTCGTCGTGCCCGCCTACGAGCGAGCGGATCTGCTCGATGACTGTCTGGGCGCCCTCCGCGCGGCTTCACCGGAGGTGCGCATCATCGTGGTGGACGACGCGTCGCGCTCAGAAAGGGTCGGTGACGTGGCGCGCGCACATGGCGCAACCCTGATCCGCCACGCGGTGAACCGCGGTCCTGCTGCCGCCCGCAACACCGGCCTTGACGCAGTAAGCGCACCGATCGTCGCGTTCGTCGATGCCGACTGCGCAGTGACACCGGGATGGATTGATCCGCTCGTCATTCACTTCGACGATCCTCGGATCGCGGCGGTCGCACCACGGATCAGGCCCCGTTCAAGCTCCGGTGGTGTGCTACCCCGCTACGAGTTCACCCGATCCGCACTCGACATGGGTCCCCGACCGGAATTGGTGGCGCGCGGCGCACCGCTGGGGTACCTGCCGTCGGCGGCAATCATGATTAGGCGAAGTGCGATGGCGCCCTTGAGATTTGATGAGGCACTGCGGGTCGGTGAGGATGTCGACCTGGTCTGGCGGTTGTCCGATGCCGGCTGGATGGTCCGGTACGAACCCGCTTCCGTGGTGACCCATAAGATCCGGCCGCGGCTGCTCGACTGGGCGCGGCGACACTTTGACTACGGCACCTCCGCTGCGCAGCTGGACGTCCGGCATCCGCGGCGTCTCGCACCGGCACGATTGTCGGTCTGGAACCTCGCGGTCGGTCTGCTTGTGCTGGCCCGGTGGCCAACACGTGGCCTTGCCGTGGCCGCCGGACTCGGGGTCGCCGGTCTATCGACCGGCCTGCTGGCCCGCACACTGCGCGCGTCCTCCGTCGACCCCGCGGTGGCTTCGCTTGTTGTTGCTAGGGGACTGGTGGCCGAGGCGGGGGCCACCGGGCATCTGCTTCGCCGCGAATGGTGGCCGCTGGGATGGCTCGCCCTGGCCGCCGCACCGCGATCCCGACTCAGCCGGTTTGCCGCAGCGGCGATGCTCATTCCCATCGCGGCTGAGTGGTTCATCCGGCGCCCTGCACTCGACCCGGTGCGGTACGTCGCGCTACGACTGATGGAGGACGCCGCCTACGGCACCGGGGTGATCGCAAGCGCGGTCGCAGATAGGCGTCCCGGAGTTCTCCTACCCCTGGTGAGGATGCCCGGCAGCCGACGCTAGCGGCGCAGCGGTGCTGCGGCCTGGTATTGCGCGGGTTTTCGTTGCGACGACCATCCCAGCCATCGTTCCCACGCGTGCACCGAGGCGCGTTGCCACGCGTGATCGGCCGCCGGGCTGATGCGACGCGCGACCTCCAACGCCACGATGAGCGGAACGCGCATCAGCAGTAAAGCCAGTCCGAGCCATGGCGAGGGCAGCCGGTACCGCTTGCGATTCGCGGGCAACATGAACAGCCGGACGTAGGCGGCCTGGATGTGCAGGTGCATCTGGGCACGCACACGCTCGATACCCCGAAATTCCGGCAGGGGTGCGAAGGCGGGCACAAACGACTCGACCAGTTCGGCCCCGATGGCGCCGGAGTCGTACGAGCGGGTGGCGTCGAACAGGTACAGCATCCGGATGCCGGCGGCGATGGTCTCCGGGAAGATGTCGGAGCGCATGCCGACCAAGTGGCCCAGGTAGCGGTTGAAGTGCAGGGCGGCCCGGATCTCAGCCGGGGACGTCAGGTAACCCAACGCGTACAGACCGAGTCCTGGGCCGACGCTTCCGCCGAGCAGCGTCAGCATCATCTCGGCCTGGCTGATCGGAAGCCCCCAGCGCTGCGAGTCCCACTCCGGGTGGTCGGCCACCCGGCGCCGGACACTGACATGCATGACCCGCACCTGCATCGAGATGCGACGCCCGAGCGAGCCGGGCGTCAGCGCGGCACCGGGCCGGCACACCTCGATCCACCACCGGCTGGTCTCCAGATAGCGGTTGAGCGCGGAGTCCCCGGCGTATCCGCCGGATAGTGACAGCGGCACCGCCAGCGAAGCTTCGGTGTAGGCGTCCAACGTGCCGGCATTGCCGATCGAGCCCAGCGTGTAACCCCAGCGTCGCCACACCGCCGCACCCTGCTCGACCAGTTGCGGATCCACCCAGTCCGGAACGTGTTCGAACTCCGCGAACAACGCCGTCATCGACTCCGGCACTTCGGGCACGGCATCGACGCAGGTCTCCAACGCTTGGTTCAACATCTCCCTGGAGCGTTCCGGACCCAGCGATCCCAGAAATGTCTCGTCCACAAACCGCTCAGCTACCGGGTCGCCAGCGTTGAGCAGCCGCGCATATTCGTCCACGACCCGGTCATCGGGGAAAAGCTCGAAGCCGGTGATCCGCTTGATCCTGGCACGGATGCGGGCGGACGGTCCCGCGTCGCGGGCCTGCGGCCAGCGAAACGCACTGGGAACAGCCACGATCCGCTCCTTCGCTCGGCGTCACATCCGCGACTGGTCCTCCAGCATAAGCGGACGTCCTCAGCTAACCTTTCAACCAGGAAAGACGACTACGAGGAGTCACCGTGCAGATTTCGCTTCGCTCCCAGTTGATCGCGAGCATCGCCGCTCTCAGCGTGACGGCGACAGTCATCACCCCGATCACCCCCTCCGACGTGATGCCCTCGATACAGCAGGTCTCGACTAGCTACCAGCTTTCAGCGCTGGCCAACCCCATCACCGCGATCGCGGGCGTTGTCGAGTTCCTGAACTATCAGATCCTCAGCGGGCAGCCCCTCAACGCTGACCCTGCAGCCTACGTCTTCGCCGACCCGTATTGGACGGACTTCTTCACCGCCACGAACCCCTTCACCGATCCGCCCAGCACCGTCAGGTTCGGGCCGCAGACCTTGGGCCTGATTCCTGATCTCGCCAACGAGTTCTCGACCAATGCCCTGAGCGCGGTGATCTCCAACCTGTCGAATTACGGCTTCGCTGTCGGCGAAGGCGCACTGGCCCTGGGCACGGGCACGGCGACCGCGGTGTGGAACACCCCGACGGCAGTGGCCACCGCCGTCGGATACGCGGCCGCCGGCGATACCGCGGCCGCGCTCGCCGAGTTGCAGACGCAGATCCTGGCTCCACTGCAGGCGGGCGTCCAGTTGGCGACTGATGCCATCTCCTACATCACCTCAAACCTTGCCCGAAACATTCAAACGATCCTGACCGCCACCCTGCCGAAACTGCTGGGTGGGCTGGCCAGAGCGACGGTCGGCGGTCTCACCTACCTGACCCAGTCGGCGATCGCGACCGTCACCCAGGTGGTCACCGACCTGGCCACCCTGAACGTCGAAGCCGCATGGAACGACTCGGTGAACGGCTTTCTCAGCAACACCGGCACGCTTGGCCAGCTCACCTGGCTGACCGTCGCGCCTATCGGCTTCCCGAATCCGGCGGACTTGACGACCGGCATTCCGTGGGTTTCGCCGAGCCTGCGCAATGTCATCACCACTGTGTCGCAGCAGACCGGCGGCTCCGCCATTCTCAATGACATTTTTGGTGGCGCCGGGATCCGCAACGAACCGTTTTATCCCGGCCCATTGCCTGCCGCCTCGGTGCCGTCGCGGTCGACAAAAGCCGCGCGATCCGCGGCGTCGGTACGGTCGGCGGCTGCACCCGCGGCAGACGCGGGTGCTGGGCATCGGGTAGCCCGCAAGGCGGCCGCGGCGGGCTAAGCGCCCGCGGCCACGACCACGAAATCGGTGGCGAACCCGAGGAGCAGGCCGATCAGCAGTCCCCAGAACATCAGCGTGCGGTGGCCGAGGTTCTGCGCGACACGCAACAACTGAACGACCACGTACAGGATCGAGCCCGCTGCAAGGGCCATGAAGGCAACTGAGACAGTCTCATTCACGAACGCCTGGCCGAGCAGCGTGCCGACCAATGTCGGGCCACCGGCGATCAGACCGAGCAGCGCCAGGAATCCCCAGCTGGGTCGGGTCGGATCGCCAGCCAGTGGGGCGACGATTCCGAAACCCTCTGTCGCATTGTGCAACCCGAATCCGACGATCAGCGGGATCGCGAGACTGAGGTGCCCGGCGGCGGCGGACTGACCGATCGCCAGTCCCTCGGAGAAGTTGTGCAATCCGATACCCACCGCGATCAGAATCGCCAGGCGCTGTCCGGCTGACGCGGTGGCGAAGGCGCGATATTCGGTAAACTCAGCCACGCTTGCCGCACCCGGCCCGTGCGGCCGCGCGGTACCCTTCGCGCCCGCCATCCACTGCTCGTAGTAGACGAGAGTCATCAGGCCGAGGACCAGACCGACAACCAAGACCGCAGCCAGCGAGATGAACCCCAGCCAGGTGCCGGTTCCATCCTGGGTGACAGCGACGAGCGCGGTCTCGACCGGTTCGACGGCGTGCACGAGCACGTCCCAGAACAGGAACAGCAGCACACCGGTAGCGGTCGCGCTCAGCAGGGCCCTCGCGCCGGTTGGCAGACCTCGCACTCGGCCCACCGGGAGGCCGAGAAATATGGTGAAACCTGCGATGGCGCCCAGAAGTGCGATATCGAACGTGCTCACGGCCACCTCCCTTCTATGCAAAGCCTAGCCTAAGTTAGACCACCTACTGTACGGTCCTCAGGTGTCGCCGTCAAACGAGTTCAATAGCCGTCCATTAGCCTCTTAGCTGCAGTAATGGCTCGCGGCTGCCGCTCAATCATGGCCACATACGCATCGCTCTGGGGCATGCACCGGTACAGCCGCGGGCACCGCAATGGAGAAGCCAACAGTGCCGCGCGCCCAGCTCTGCTGTTGTAAATTCAGTTGATCAGCGCTCTAAAGCGCAGCAAAACGGAGCTCATCTGTGAATTCGCCACGCGTGCCCATGCTCCCGCCCACGATGTCGGCGCCGACGTGGTCTGTGTGACCGGCCAACCGGACACGTCGGCTCGTCGGGCGAAACCCTCGTGAGCGCTCACACGATCGGGATCGACATCGGCACCACCGGCACCAAGACAGTGCTGTTCGACACCACCCGCGGCATCATCGCTCAGGCTTCGCGCGAGACGGTGTTGCACTCGCCGGAGCCGGGTTACGCCGAGGCCGACACCGGCCAGTGGTACGCCAACGTCATCGGGTCAGTCCGGGAGATACTGGCCAGCAGCGGGGTGCCCGGCGATAACGTCGGAGCTGTTGCGGTGTCCGGAATGGTGCCAGCCGTCGTCCCCGTCGGCATTGACGGCAACCCCTTGCGTCGTGCCATCCTGCAGAACGATGCGCGCGCGCACAACGAGGTCGAGGAACTCGCCGCGGTGCTCCGCGACGTGAACTTGGTCGAGATGACCGGATCGGCACTCACCCAACAATCGGTGGCACCAACAACGATGTGGTTGCGTGAGCACGAGCCTGAGGTCTACCAACGAACGACCCATTACCTCGGCTCATACGACTGGGTGCTCACCGCCCTCGGTGCCGAGGTTCACATCGAGCAGAACTGGGCACTTGAGTCCGGACTGTTCACCATCGGTGGAGACGTCACGTACCCGGTTCTGATAGCCGCCGGCCTCGACCCCGCAACTCTTCCACCGGTGCGCCGGCCGGGATCCCAGGTTGGTGGACTTAGCCCGGAGGCAGCCCTGCTGACCGGCCTGGCAGTGGGCACCCCGCTAATCGTCGGCGGCGCGGACCACGTCCTCTCGGCATTCGCCGCCGGCGTCAGCCGGCCGGGCGAGGCACTGGTCAAACTCGGCGGTGCCGGAGACATCCTGGTCGCAAGCGACGTCACGGTGGTCGACGAGAGGCTCTACCTGGACGCACACCCGATCCCCGACCGGTGGCTACCGAACGGCTGCATGGCCGCCAGCGGAAGCCTGATCAGGTGGTTCCAAACAATCACCGGTGGGACCGATCTCGTCTCACTTGATGAGGAGGCGATGGCCTCGGCTCCCGCCGAAGTGCTCTGCCTGCCCTACTTCCTGGGTGAGAAGAGCCCGATCCATGACCCGGACCTGCGCGGCGTGTTCGCCGGCATGCACCTCGGACACACTCGTGCCGACCTGTACCGCTCCGTTCTCGAGGGTGTCGCCTTCGGGTTCCGTCACCACGTCGAGGTGTTTGACGACATCGGTATCAGCCTCAGCCGCGTGATGATCACCAATGGTGGCTCCAGGTCCACGCTCTGGAAGCAGATCCACGCGGACGTTCTGGGCTTTGAACTTCTGCCCGTACGGGGCCATCCCGGGGCATCCCTGGGTGCCGCCGTGATCGCCGCGATCGGAATCGGCGCACTCGACGACTGGTCCGACGTCACCCGCTTCATCACCTTAGACGCACCCGTGGTACCCGACCTGAGACGGACATCGCTGTATGACGATGCCTACCGAACGTGGCGGGAACTGGGCGATGCTGTGGCTCCGGTTTCGCACGCAGTTTCACGCAACACCCGCAATAACCGCAATAACCGCAATGTGAAAGGAAAAGTCCTGCAATGAAATCAACAACACCCCGGTGGAGGTTGCGGCCCCTGCTTGCAGTCCTCGCCGTCATGACACTGCTGATCAGCGCATGTGCCGGCAGCGGTGGAACCCAGAAAACCGAAGCGACCGGAACTGGCGACGTTCCCAAGGACGTCTCTGGCACGGTCCGCATCCTGCTGGAGAACGTGCCCGACTCTGACATCGTCAAGGCGATGGTCCCCGAGTTCACCAAGGATCACCCGAATGTCAAGGTCGACATCGAGATGCTGACGTATGACCAGATGCGCGACAAATTGGTGTCATCGTTCCAATCGTCGACCCCCAACTACGACCTGATCGTCGTTGATAACCCATGGATGGTGGACTTTGCGAAGGCTAAGTTTCTGCAGCCAATGGACGCCCGCATCGACAGCACACCCGGCTACGACGCGACAGACTTCTTCCCGTCCTTGACCGAGATCACCACAGTCGACGGTGTGCGTTACGGCGTGCCGTTCTACAACTACGCCCTGGGATACCTCTACAACACCGACGATCTGGCGCAAGCCAAGCTTGAAGTGCCCAAGACCCTCGACGAATTAGTCAGTACCTCCAAGGCGCTGACGGTCGGCGACAGGGCAGGTATCGCCATGCAGCCGCAACGTGGGTACAAGATCTTCGAGGAATGGGGCAACTGGCTGTTCGCCGCCGGCGGCTCCATCTATGACGAGAGTGGAAAGCCCAGCCTCGACACTCCCGAGGCCAAGCGTGCGTTGGCCGCCTATATCGCCACCTACAAAACCGCAGCGCCGCCCAACAGCCTCAACTGGGCCTTCGACGAGGCGTTCCGGTCAGTGTCCGGCGATCAGGCCGCGTCAATGATCAGTTACAACTGGAACCTGCCGGCACTGAACAAACCGGGTTCCGGGCCGTCGGCGGGCAAGTTCAAGCTGGCTGAAATCCCCGGCGGTAAGCAGGTGCTGGGCTCGTGGAGTTGGTCTATCCCGACCAACTCCGGCGCATCGGATGCGGCCTGGGCCCTCGCGTCGTGGCTCACCTCGAAAACGCAGGACATCCAACGCACCGAGCAGGGCGGTGCGGCGATCCGGAAGAGCACGCTCAACGATCCTGCGGTCCGCAACGGCAAGTTCGGGGCGGATTACTACGCGACGATCGAGAAGATTCTGGCTAATGCATCACCGTTGAGCCAGGGTCCAAGCGGCGAGGAGATGATCCAGGCCGTCGGGACCGAACTCAACGAGGCAGTCGCGGGCACCAAGAGCGTCGACGACGCACTGGCCGCCGCCCAGGCGGCTGCCGTGAAGATCCAGGGCTGAGTTCGTCGAATGTGCTGGCGGGAACCGGCCACACGAGCAGGAGGGTTGGGCGCGGATGAGTTTCAGGTATCGAATGGTCGCGCCGTTGATCGCCCTCTTCCTCGGCGTGGTCGGTTTCCCGCTGGCCTACGCCTTGTACCTGAGCATCACCGATTACAAGCTGACTAGCAGCGGCACACCGCGGCTGGTGGGCATTGACAACTACGTCTCAACGTTTCAGGACGGGGCGTTCTGGCGGGCCTCCGGCGCGACCGCGACGTTCGTATTCGTCGCGGTCAGTCTGGAACTGATCCTCGGACTGGCCATCGCGCTGGCACTACAGAAGCAGCGCTGGGCGCGGGATCTGACCCGATCGATGTTGCTGGCGCCGATGTTCATTACACCGATTGCCGTCGGTCTGATCTTCCGTTTCCTGCTCAACGATCAGATCGGCGCCATACCGCATCTGCTGCGCGCGATCGGGGTCGACTACGACTTCTTCGGACCCGGCCGTGCGTTGTTCACGTTGGCTCTGATTGACGTCTGGCAGTGGACGCCATTCATGGTGCTGCTGCTGCTCGCAGGACTGGAGTCCATCCCCCGGGAACCGTTGGAAGCGGCTAGGGTCGATGGCGCTCGAGGGTGGTATGTGCTGCGGCGAGTCACCTTGCCACTGCTGGCGCCAGTACTCGTCGTGGCGATCCTGCTGCGCTGTCTGGATGCCATGAAGGTGTTCGAGTACGTGTTCGCGACCACTCGCGGCGGGCCGGGCACCCAAACCCAGACCCTGCAGTACTTCGTCTACCAGACCGGAATTCAGTTCTTCCGACTCGGATCGGCATCGTCGATGGCATTCGTTGTGCTGCTCGTCGTGCTGACGGTGATCGTGGTGGCATTTCGTCGGGTGGAGAAGGCCAAGCAGCCATGAAGAACTCCGTTGCGCTGACGTGTTGTCGGGTGGCCCTGCTGTGGGCGGCCGGCATCTGCGTCCTCTTCCCTGTCCTGTGGATGGCCCTGGCCAGTGTGAAGAATCCCGGGCAGCTCAACGATCCATTCGTGCTGACATTCACTCCCACGTTGGATGCCTGGCGCACTGTGCTGTCGTCGGGCATCCTGGCCGCCGCCGCCCGCAGCGCCATTGTGGCGTTGACCACCGTCGGTATCAGCGTGGTGGCCGGAAGCATGGGTGCCTACGCGATCGCCCGTTTCCGGGCCGGCGGCACAGCCACCCGGTTCGGCATGCTCGCCGCGCAGGTACTACCGCCGGCCGTCCTAGTTTTTCCCCTTCTCACGATGGCATACGCCCTTCGGCTCAATGACACCCTGGTTCCGGTGATCTCCGCGCACCTGAGTTTCGTGCTGCCTGTCGTGACCTGGTTCCTCATCGGATTCTTCGAGGCGGTTCCCCGTTCCCTCGAGGAGCAGGCCCAGGTGGACGGCTTCACGCGATTCCAGGCGTTTCGGCTGGTAGTTCTCCCCCAGGTGCTGCCCGGTGTCGGCGCAGCTGCCATCTTCGGCTTCACACTGTCCTGGAACGACCTGTTCTACGGTCTGATCCTGGCCCCCGGCAAGGCCGCTATTCTCCCGGTGGCGATTGCTGGTTTCAACACCTTCCGGGGCGTACAGATCGGGTCGATGAGCGCGGCGATACTGATCGCTGTCGTGCCAGTGGTTGTCTCCAGCTTCTTCATTCAACGCAGACTGGTGCAGGGCATCAGCGGCGGCGCGGTCAAGTTCTAGAGGAAGGTGATCCGAAAGCACATGGCGGCCGTTCGATTCATCGGTGTGAACAAGTCGTATGGCTCGACACCTGTGGTTAGCGACCTTGATCTTGAGCTTCCCGACGGGTCGTTCACCGTCTTGGTCGGCCCGTCCGGCTGCGGTAAGTCGACGTCATTGCGGATGCTCGCGGGCCTGGAGTCGGTCACATCGGGAATCATCACGATCGGCGACCGCGACGTAACCCACCTGCAGCCGCGCGACCGAGACGTGGCCATGGTGTTTCAAAACTACGCTCTGTATCCACATCTCACGGTCCGGGAGAATATCGCCTTTCCGTTGCGCGCCACCGGGGAGCCTCGTGACAAAGCTCTCAAGCGAGTCGGCGAAGTGGCCGAATCCCTCGGCTTGGCAGGACTGTTGGGCCGCAAGCCCAAGGACCTCAGTGGTGGTCAGCAGCAGCGAGTCGCGATCGGCCGGGCGATTATCCGGCAGCCGTCGGTCTTCCTTTTCGACGAACCGCTAAGCAATCTCGACGCCAAGCTACGCGTCGAGACTCGCACCGAACTACTGCAGATTCAACGTCGGCTCGGCATCACCTGCCTGTATGTGACCCACGACCAAGAGGAAGCGATGACACTGTCGGACCGCATGGTGGTGATGCGCGATGGGCGCACCACACAGGTGGGGACTCCACTTGAGGTCTATGGCAAACCGAACGATACGTTCGTCGCAACGTTCGTCGGAAGCCCCAAGATGAACCTCGTCGATGGACAACTCACCCCCGGAACCATCACCCTGGAAACTGGGTTCGCACTGGCCGTCCAGGAGCGCCAAGCCGGCGGTCTGGTGACCGCCGGAATCCGCCCCGAGGATCTGATTCTCAATCCGGCCGAAGATGCCGAATCCCGGGTGAAGCTGGTTGAACTGCTCGGACCACGCGCGATTGTCACCATAGATGTCCGAGGTGTCGCACTCACGAGTGTCGTTGATGCTTCAAGACTCTCCGGAATCAGCGAAGGCACCACCGTCGAGCTATCGGTGCGCCCGGACACACTCCATGTCTTCGACACACACACCGGCGAACGTGTCGCTGAAGCCATTCACGACACAGGAGAGCGAGCGTATTGATGACCAAGACCGTCGTCGTCACCGGAGCAGGATCCGGTATCGGACGCGCAATTACGTCGATCCTGGCCGAGCGGGCCTGGCGGGTAATCGTCACTGACATCGATGCCGACGCTGCACGCGAAGTGGCGGCCGGGCTACCCACCGACGGTCCTGTGCGACACGAATCGATTGTGCTCAACGTCAGCTCACCTGCAGATGCGGCCATGGTCGCCGACGACGTCACCCAACGTTTCGGCCTGGACGCCTGGGTGAGTAATGCTGGAGTTTCGTTCATGCATCGATTCCTCGACGTCCCGATCGAGCGATACAACCAGACGATGGATGTCAATCTCAAAGGCGTCTTCGTGTGTGGGCAGGCAGCCGCCCGCGCGATGGTGCGCAGCGGAAGCGAAGGTGCCATTGTCAACACTGCCTCGATGGCCGGCAAGCAGGGTCGCGTGCCGTTTCTGTCCGACTACGTGGCTTCGAAATTCGGTGTGGTTGGCTTAACTCAGTCAATGGCCTACGAGCTCGCTGAGCACGGGATCACGGTCAACTGTGTGTGTCCCGGCTATGTCGAAACCCCAATGCAATCAAGAGAACTCGAGTGGGAGGCCCAGCTGCGCGGGATCGGCCCCGCTGATGTCCGGCAGATGATGATCACTGACACCCCACTGCGACGGCTCGAACAGCCCGAGGACGTAGCCAGAGCGGTGGCCTTCCTGCTCTCCGTTGACGCCAGGTTCATCACCGGCGAGGCTCTTGCAGTCAACGGTGGCGCGTACATGGACTAGTCCTGGCCTGATGACGAATCCGCAAACCGAGAAAGGAACCACGTGACTACGACTTGGCTCGACGAGGTCTTCAATGTCCGCAAGCCCGTCATTGCCATGCTTCACCTCGCTGCCCTACCCGGAGACCCTGAGTACGACACAGCCGGGGGCATCACCGCGGTCGTGAACCGTGCACGAGAGGAACTCGACGCCCTGCAGTCCGGAGGCGTCGACGGAATTCTTATCTCCAACGAATTTAGTCTGCCGTACCTCACAAAGACAGAACCCATCACCGCGATCACGATGGCCAGGATCATTGGTGAACTGCTTCCCGATATCATGGTGCCATTCGGAGTCAATGTGCTCTGGGATGGACGCGCATCGATCGACCTGGCTGTCGCCACCGGAGCGAAATTCGTCCGCGAGATCTTTACCGGGGTTTACGCAAGCGACTTCGGATTATGGGATACCAATGTTGGCGAAGTTGCGCGCCACCGCTCACGGGTAGGAGGCGCGGGGGTGAAACTGCTGTTCAACATCGTCCCGGAGTCGGCAGGCTACCTCGCAGCGCGTGATCTGGCGTCCATCACCCAGACGACTGTGTTCGCGACGCGGCCCGATGCGATCTGCGTATCCGGAGCGACCGCAGGCTCACCAACGGATCCCGAGGCACTGCGGGTGGTGAAGTCGGCCGCAGGCGCGGTGCCGGTCTTCGTCAACACAGGTGTCCGTGCCGAGAACGTGGCCGCTCAACTCAGCATCGCAGACGGCGCAATCGTCGGCACGTACTTCAAACAGGGCGGAATCTTCGAGAACCGAGCTCAGCGTTCGCGGGTCGAGGAACTGATGTCGCACGCCCGCAAGTTCCGCAAGGAGCTGGGCTGATCTACGAACTGACGTGGGGCCGTTCAGAGTCGGCTGATACTTGAGGTTTCCACGTCGGTTGACTGAAACGCAACGACGAAGCCATTGCCGGGTACGCACACTAGGTACGACCCTATGAATCGCCTGCAGCGACGCTAGCGGAATGATTCTCCGACGAGACCGGTGATCGCCGCCGCACTCCGAAAATCGACCGCATCATCGATCTTGAGCGCCTGCACTCCGTTCACCAGTCGCTCCAGCTTGGCGTACCTGTCGTCGTCGACTGCGCCGGCCAGGATCTCCATGGCCACGGGTTCGCACATGACAATCCGATCGGTATCGGAGGACAACAGCCGGCGGACCTCAACCGCGGCGGGTGACCCGGTCGCGCGGAAATACTCGATCCTGGCCGACGTATCGATCAGAATCATCAGAACTCGTCGGGCCGCTCTCGCCGGATGCCGCCGAGCCAGGTCGACGGCCTGTCTCTTGGTGCTGACCCCGTAACGCCGCATCACCTCGTACACCGCATGGGGCACAGGGCGATAAAAAGTCGTCCGGCGATCTATCTGTGGGGCCTGCGGGGCTCGAACCCGCGACCAAAGGAATCGAAACTTTCCCCGAGGAACCGGCGATGGAATGTACTACCTCCCCCCGGACGAGCTGGGCGAGACTAACCGCGTGCACCTGGTGACGGCGGTTCAGGCGATGGCGATGTTCATCGCGATGCTGGCCGTGTCAGTGGTCGGTGCGCTGGGGGCACGGCTCTTGCCGGACACCGCAATCGCCTACTTCGGGCTGGTGCCTCTCCTGCTGGGCATACGGGCAGCCTGGGTGGCCTGGCGGCGCCGCAGGGACGACCAGGACGACCAGGAAGTGGGCGGTCGCGCCGGTCTTGGGACAGCAACGGTGGCCGCCGTGACGTTCGCCAACGGGGGCGACAACATCGGTGTCTACGTTCCCGTTTTCGCCGTCGCCGGCCCTTCGGGCATGCCTGCCTATGTGATCGCTTTTCTCCTCGGGGTCGGCTTGGCCGTGCGGGTCGGGGGCGGGTGCCCGCACGGCTTTGAGTGCGTGGTCGATCTTGCCGTCGATGAATCCCCACCCGGTCGGGTCCATGGGCTGCGCCCTGTCCCGGGCGTCATCCCACGCCGATTTGAGGTCGGTGATGCAGGCGACCGCACCGGCTTGGTCGCCGGCCTGCACTGTGGTGAAGGTGTCGGTCACGATGGTGCGGAACGCGGTCACGTCGGCTGGCGGAACTTCGCGCTCGCCGCTTGGCCGGACGGCGTTGCGGTGACCACCGGACGGGCTTCCGAAAAATGCGACGGCGGCGATGTGATCGCGCGCGAAGATCACCTCGACGTTCGGGCACGGGTCAGCGGTGGCGGTGGGAACGCCGATGGGTCCACTCAGCTAAGCCACGGCCGTCACGACCGTGGCATAGCTGATGCGACGGGATGCCCGGGAGGCTCATGTGGCTGTGCCCTCCCGGGCCGTCCTGACCGCCGCTAGCGTGGGCCTACACCAATGGGGCCGACCGGTCCCGCAACGGGTCCGAGGCCACCAACCCCGACAGGTCCGACCGGTCCGAGGATCGGATCGGGCCCGACGCCGATGGGGCCGGCCGGGCCGAGGATCGGCATGCACGAATTCGTCACAGCGTCCCAGTACAGGGTGGCGGGATCGCACCAGTCAGCGTGGCTCACCGCGGGTGCTGCGAGTGCGGTCAGCGGGATGGCTGCCAACGCGAATGCGAACGCGCCGAGTGCACGGTTGAACTGTGACCGGGTCTTCATGAGGATCTCATCTCTGTGGTTGATGGCTGAACGCGGCGTTCTCCCCCGTTGGGGAGTCTCGCTATGAAGAAGTTCGTATTGCGGGCTGACTTCGTTACACACGTTAGCCACTTATTTGTAGCGCCCAAAAATAATGCGCTCATGGCAGAACTTCTTAGCGACGCTTTAGCCCCGGGGGCCCTCAGCCTTAGTTTCCGTACCTACCGTCAGAATCATGTTGCTCGATATCCGATGGCTCCAATACCTGCTGAAGCGGCCTGCCCGCTAGTTCTCGAGCTTTGGGCTGCCCGCGTCCGTAGCGATCGCCAGCCCAAGGTCCGCGAGTAGTGCGCTCGCTGCTCGGCGCCCACTCACTAAAGCTCCCTGGATAGACGACGTATCACGGTGGTCGCCGGCGACATAGATGCCACCCGCCGTGCGTACGGGCCGCTGCAATTCGAAGGGCACCGGCATCGCCGGTAGCGCGTAGGGAATCGGATAACTCGCGAGGAGTTCCCAGTCGCGCGTCGGAACGCCGTACAACCACGCAAGGTGCTCGCGCACGGCGTGCTCGTCCCCAGGCGAGTCCCGCACACCGAGCGCCGACGCCGAAATCAGCGCGGTTCCGGCGGGGGCGTAATCGGGTGCGGCATGGGTGAGGACCACGGTGTTGACAAGTGGTCCGCGGCGATCGCCGTCGAGGATGAGCACCGCCTGCCCGTCGGCGAGATCCTCGGGCGCACAGGTGGGCCGGTAGTACCAGGTTGTTACCGAACGCGCCGCGGGGGCGCGGATCTGCTCGATGAGCCCGGCGGCGGTCACCGGATCGGTCGCGACGATGACGGCCTCGGCGCGGTGCGCGTCGCCACCGACGACATCAACAGTCCAACCCGAGACAGCCTGGGCCGAGACCGACGCAACCCGGTGGCCGAGTCGAACGTCGAGACCGGTCGCCAGTTGTTCGGGGATGCGGGCCATACCCAGTGCCGGCACGCCCGGTGTGCCGCGGACGAAGGACTTCAGTACCACGTCCAGGAAGCGCCGCGACGTCGTCAACTCGGAATCCAGAAAAACCCCGGACAGGAACGGGCGCAGCAGCCGCTCCATCAGCGTCCGATCCGCACCGGCGCGGCGCAGCGCCTCCTCGGTCGTGACGTCGGGGTCATTCTCCAGGGATTCAACGGTCCGGACGGCACGGGAGACCGCATAGGCGCCGAAGCGAGCCGTCGACGCCGGTGAGCCGATGCGCGCCACGAGCGACGGGACCAACCAGGTCGGTTCGCGACGTGGATCGGCGACTCGGTCCACCCGACGGCGCCCGGCCCGGTTGACCACGATGCGTGCACCCGCGATGAAGGGCCTCAGGTCGAGTTCCGCGTGGTCGAGGACACGAGCCCCCTCGGGGTAGGCCGGGTTGTACAGCTGGAAGCCGCGATCGAAGCGGAAACCATCGACGAGATCGGTGCGCACGCGACCGCCCACGCCGTCGGAGGCTTCGAGCACCGTGACCTCGACACCGTGCCGAGTGAGATGACGGGCGGCAGCAAGACCGGCCAGCCCTGCTCCCACGACGACGACAGCCATGGCGGTCACGTTAGTCGCCCCGGGCCGCGATACTGAGGGCATGACAACGCGCTGCACGGAAATCGCATGACACCTCAGCGCCTCCCCGATCCCCCGGCGCACGATGAGGTCCCCGCCTGGGTGATGGACCATCTCGGGGATCTGTGCGCGCCCCAAGCATCAGCAACAGCCGGGTCCCTGCGCGGCGGCCAGTCGGCGGCCGATGCGGCGCTCCAGGCCTACGACGTGGCCGGGTATGCGCGGCGGCGCAACAACGTCTGGCCGCCGGGAACCCGCGGCGCGTCGCGACTGTCGCCCTATATCCGGCATGGGCTACTGACGCTGCGTGAGGTGTGGGATCACGTGGCCGGAGGTCCGCAAAGCGACGTGACGAAGTTTCGCGATGAGCTGCTCTGGCAGGAATACGCGCGACATCTCTACGCGCGCTTGGGAACAGCGTCGCGCCACTCATTTCGGTTCGTCGTTGACGAGCGTACCGCTGACACCGGTCCGGCACCGACGAGCAATCCGTGGTCATCGTCGGCGAAGTGTCTGGACTCATCCTGGTCGGAGCTGGTGTCGGACGGTTGGCTCACCAATCAGACCCGCATGTGGCTCGCCTCGCAGTGGAGTGTCCGCGAGGGGCTGGGCTGGCGCGACGGCGAAGACCTGATGTACCGACACCTGGTGGACGGCTCCCGCGCAGCCAACCGGCTGGGCTGGCAATGGACCGTCGGCGCACTCACCGGCAAGGCCTACGGGTTCTCCCGATGGCAGGTGGAGAAGCGCGCACCGGGTCTGTGCGCGACCTGCCCGCTGGAACACAACTGTCCGATCACGGACTGGCCTGCCACCCAGGAGCGGGAGCCCCTGGCTTTCAGCGACCCCCGGCTGCGACGCGACGACAATCTCGCGGCGACGGCCGGACCGTCGACAGCCCAGCAGTCGGCGACGCCGGAGGCCGTGTGGATGACCGCGGAGAGCCTCGGCGATCGCGACCCCGCGGCTGCGGCGTATCCGGACCTACCCGTGGTGTTCGTATTCGACGAGCCACTACTGCGCCGATTGCGGCTTTCGGTGAATCGGCTTGTCTTCCTTGCACAGTCGGTTGCCGACCTCTCGACGCGCAGGGAAGTTCAGCTCTGGCTCGGTGACCCGGTAGAGGTGCTGCAGGGCCGGCGACTGGCTGCCACCTTCGCACCCGTCCCAGGCTGGAAGTCCCGGGCCGCCCGCCTCGATGTGGTCGCGTTGCATCCATGGCCGTGGCTCCAGCGCCCGCGGTCAGGTTCGATAACCTCGTACACCGCATGGAGTAGGGGGCGGTGATGCGTCGTTCCGCTATCTAGTCGAGTCCCGGTAGTCCATCGAGGCTCACGGCGTTGCTCTTGGCCCGGTACGCGGCGAGTCCCTGCGGCCCCTTCTTGTCCGACCACAGGTCGAGCACGTCGCGATCGGCGACGTAGGCCATCTGCGGCACCGCGTAGCCGCAGGAGTCGGCGATCCGATCCACGTCAATGACGATGACTGACCGGGTGCCCGGATTCCGCGGAAACCGCTGCACCAATTCTGCGAACTCGGCATCGCCAGGTACTACCACTCGACCACGCCCGTGCAGTCGAACGATCTGCGGCCGCCCGTCGAACGCCGTGAACATCAGCACGATCCGGCCGTTTTCACGTAGATGGGCGATGGTCTCCACACCACTACCGGTGAGATCGAGATATGCGACAGTCGTTGGCCCCAGCACTGCGAAGGTTCCGATCCCGCCCTTCGGTGACGCATTGATCAACCCGTCGCCGGCCAGTGGTGCGGTGGCGACCACGAACATCGGCTGCGCGATGAGCCACGCTGCCATCTGATCATCGATCTGTTCGAAGACCTTCGCCATGGGGCAAGGCTACAGCGGCCTTCAAAGTCTAGTTATTCGATCCTGTCCACACTAACGAAGGCCGCAAGATCGGCCACGTCCCGATTCTGGTCGTAGGCGCGCAGAAGTTCGATATAGCGCGTTTTGTCGAGGTGTCCAGTCATCGGTGTGGTCCCAGCGGTAGGCAATGGCGCAGAGCGCATTACGCAGTTCAACGGCAATGAACCGTCGATAGCCGCTGGCATCAACTCGTCGGTTACGCGGTCCTGCAACCTTTGTTCTAGGTCGTATACGGCGGCGCGAGTGATGGGCTCACCCAAGACGACGACAACCTCGGGAAGCAGCGCGGCCAGCTCGTCAAGCGGAAGTGGAGTCTGACCGTAGCCGGGTATCAGCGACATCAATGCCCGGGCGGCTGCTGCTCTGCAATGTAGGCCGCAACGGTGGCTGACCGAATCTAGCGCGCACCCCCGCCTTCTTGACGGCAGCTTTCGACACCACCACCTTCTTAGCGGACTGGCGCTCCACAACTACACCTCCAAACAAAACGATCGGCGTAGCCCCAAATCCTACGGCCACACCGCAAACCTTGAACAGGGCATTTAGCGCCCACTGCCTCCTGCACTGGTCCCCACAGATCGCCCGGGTGTTGGGACAGCGACGGTGGCCGCCGTGACGTTCGCCAACGGGGGCGACAACATCGGTGTCTACGTTCCCGTATTCGCGATCGCCGGACCTTCGGGCATGCCTGCCTACGAGACGCTTTTCTCATCGGGGCTGCGGCCTCAGCGTCAACTCCCTATCGTTGCCCAGCCACCGGAGGCACAGGCGTTGTTGAGGCCGGCGTCGAGCTCTTCTCTACGCCGGGTCCCATACCGGGCATCCCGCCAGGCCCCATGCTCCCAGGCATCTCACCGGGCCCCATGCCGCCCTGTCCCATTTCTCCGGGCTGCTTCTTCATCATCGGGCAGCAGCCGCCCATCGGGGCGCCGGGTTGCATCTGGCCACCCTGTGGGCCTCGGTGCCACCCATAGCCGCCCGTGGCGCGGGCCGCGAAGAAGCCAGAAAAGAAAACGACCCCGACGATTAACAGGACCCCGGCGACGATGCCCACCCAGGCAAGGGCGCGGTAGAGCCGGCTGTTTCGGTGAGCATCCTCGGTGGCGGCCACCGGCGTGAGGATAGTTGTGGTTTCTGAAGATTCGGTCATTGTGGCGTTCCCTCCATGCTGGTAGTCGGCTTTGCAGCTAGGGCCTCATGAAGGAGCGACCTTGTTGCGGGTACGCCCCGCCCCTTCTGGCGGATCGGAGCTTATCTTCTGCTGCCCGGCTCAGATATTTGGTATTTGTTTTGTCAAGATTTACTCAAGACCGCCGACACCGGCAGAACACCAATCGGCCCTCAGGAAGTCACGGGTCGAGAGCACCGCAAAGTGCAGCGCCGCATCGTCCGCAAGCCATCGGATAGGCGAGAGTTCGCTCGCTCAAAGGTACATCGGCCTTGGCCTGGCGCTCACTGGCGCGGTGCGCAGACGGCGAGGAAGCCACTCCGATTCCGATCCCGTCGTTGTCCAATTCTTCTTTCACCGTCCTCCGCGCCGCCATCGCGTTTGGTGTTGGTTGTATGAAGATTCGCTCAAGACGCAGCACCTGCGCGGCGACACGGCACGATGAAGGCATGGATCTCATCTCCGAGTTCGCTTCCGGCATTACCGACCTGGGCTATCGCGCCCTGGTGGTCGACGACGAGGCGCCACTGGCCGACGTAGTCGCCAGCTATCTCCGTCGCGACCATTTCGCGGTCACCGTGTGCCACACCGGGGCCGAGGCATTGGCGGTGGCACGGGAGGTCGATCCCGATGTGGTGGTACTCGATCTGGGGTTGCCGGGAATCGACGGGTTGGAGGTGTGCCGGCAGTTGCGGACGTTTTCCGACGCCTATGTGGTGATGCTGACCGCGCGCGACACCGAGATGGACACCATCGTCGGCCTGTCAGTGGGGGCCGACGACTACGTGACCAAACCGTTCAGTCCCCGGGAACTGGTCGCGAGAATCAGGGCGATGCTGCGACGACCCCGCACCGTCGGCGCGCCGGCCGCAGAAGCGGCGCTCCCCGCGCGTGCGTTCGGCCCGCTGTCGATCGCCATCGCCAGCCGCCAGGTGTTCCTCGACGACGCGCTGATCCCCTTGACCCGCACCGAGTTCGACATCCTCGCCGCGCTGTCCTCGCGACCCGGCGTGGTGTGGAGCCGCCGCCAACTCATCGACGCCGTATGGGGCGAACCCTGGGTAGGCAACGATCACCTCGTCGACGTCCACGTCGGGCACCTGCGGCACAAACTCGCCGACGACCCGGCCGACCCGAGGTTCGTCTTCACCGTCCGAGGCGTGGGCTATCGGATGGGCAGCGGCGAGTGACCGCGCACACGCCGCCGAACGGCTTCGGGATGCGCCGGCGGCTGCTGCTCGCCCAGACTCTGGTGCTACTCGCGGGCGGTGTCACCACCTGGTTGGTCGCTCTGATGGTCGGGCCGGCGTTGTTCCGTGAGCATCTGCACCGGGCCGGGGTGGCGCACGACTCTAACGAGCAGTTCCACGCCGAACAGGCCTACCAGCACGCCACCGCAATATCCATCGCGGTGGCGATCACAGTGGCGGCGTTGACCGCGTTCGTGGTCACCGCCTACCTGAGCCGACGCCTGCAACGCTCCGTCACTGAATTGTCGGCAGCGGCGTCCGCAGTCGCCGAGGGCCGCTACGACATCAGGGTCGCCCCTCCCCGGCTGGGTGACGAATTCGATGAACTGACAATGGCTTTCAATGGAATGGCCCAACGCCTCCAAGCGGTGGAGTCCACCCGCCGACAAGTGTTCGGCGACCTCGCCCACGAGATCCGCACCCCGGTATCGGTGCTGGAGGCCTACCTAGAAGCCGTTGAGGACGGGGTGAAGACCCTCGACCCACACACCATCGCACTGCTGCGCGAGCAGACCGGTCGACTCGTGCGGTTCGCCGCCGACGCCGCCTCCCTGGCCCAGGCTGAAGAAGCTCACTTCGCCATCGCAACGGCATGGGTAGACACCCAGGAGCTCGTCGGCGCGGTGAGCGCCGCAGTCGCCGACCGCTACGCCGCGAAACATGTCACCCTGACCACCGGGGTGAGCACGCCGGTCCGACTGTGGGCCGACCGCCAACGACTGACCCAGGTACTGAGCAACCTGCTCGACAACGCTTTGCGTCACACTCCCGGCGGCGGTCATGTCACACTCACCGCCGCCCGAAACGGCACCGACGCGGTCTTCACCGTCGCCGACGACGGCGAAGGCATCACCGCCGAACACGTACCGCACATCTTCGAACGGTTCTACCGCGCCGATTCCGCCCGCGATCGAGGCCGAGGAGGCTCCGGCATTGGACTGGCCATCGCCAAAGCACTGACCGAGGCCCACTGCGGCCACATCAGTGTGGCCAGCCGTGGACCCGGTCACGGCAGCACCTTCACCGTGACGATGCCGATCCAATCGCCGACGGTAATTCGGGATCAGCGCGAGGGCGCTGCGACCAGTTCGTAGCCGGCGCGCGCCACGGCGTCACGTACCGCGTCTTGGTCCATGCCAGCCAAGCTGGTCACCGTGACGGTCGAATCACCCTGCGGGACAACATCCACGGTGACACCAGAGACCGTGTCGAGTGCTTCGAGTTCGGCGGTCACCGCGCCCACACAATGCCCGCACGTCATTCCCCGGACCTGATACGTCTGCGTCTGAGACATCGTGACCCCTACAGTGAGGCCAGGATCTGGTTCATGGTGTCGATCTCCGTCTGCTGGCTTTCCAGGATCGAATTAGCCAGCGCGACAGCAGCAGGCGACTGACCGTTCTTGGCCTCACCCTGGGCCATGGTCAGCGCACCCTGGTGGTGCTTGACCATCCCGGTCAGGAAGAGCTTGCTGGCCTCCACGCCCTGGGCGTTCTTCAACGCATCCATCTGAGCTGCCGACATCATCCCGTCCATCCCGGACATGCCACCCATGCCCGGCATATCGTCCATTCCCGGCATTCCGCTCATGCTCGGCATGCTGCTCATGCCGCCCATGCCCCACTGGCTCATCCAGCCCTGCATCTGCTCGATCTCCGGTCCCTGGGCGGCCTTGATCTGCTGAGCCAGGTCGACCACTCGCGGGTCGATGCCCTGCTTGGCCAAGATGATGTCGCTCATCTCAATAGCCTGCTGATGATGCGCGATCATCATGTGGGCGAAGTCCATGTCGGCCTGGTTGTGTGCCGCTGCCGACGCCGCGGACGAGGTCGCGGCCGTCGAGGGGGCTACCGATGACGTCGCTTCCTTGGTCGCGGAATTACTACACGCCCCGATGACGGCGACCGCGGCCAACGCGGCCACCCCGGTCGCCACAGTCCTTGTCTTGTTCACAAAAGATCCCTTCATCGAAACCACTAGGTCGGTTTACGTTTCGCTGTCCAGCCTGCTGCGCTGGGACAGGGATTGCCCTAGTCATTCTGTGAAGATTCGATAAAGAACGGCGTCCTCGGCCACGGCCTGGGGTTTGCGGTGCCAGATTTGATGGTGAGCCACGTGTCAGCATCGGAGGGGGACACCCCCATGAGTACTACTATTTCGACCGGCTTGCACTTGTTGTTCGGGGGGTGACGGTTTCCATGTCCACGGCGCTGCGGCGCAACATGCTGCTCGCGATCCATCTGGCTGTCCTGCTCGTCATGGTGATCGCCATGACCGGGGCACTGAGCTGCCCGCCGCGGCTGTGCGCGCACGACGCGGACTCGGCGCCCGCGACTTCCAGCGTGGCACCGCCGCCGGTTCCGGTCGCGCTGTCGATGAACCCCGGACCCGACGCCCAGAACGTCGACCCGCTCGCACCGGTCACCGTGACCGCGACCGCAGGCAGCCTGCTCACCGTTCAGATGGTCAATGACGTCGGCAAACCGGTCGAGGGCGTCACAACACCGGACAACATGGTGTGGAAACCCACCGTGCCGCTCGGGTACGGCCGCACCTACACCGTCACCGCCACCGGGCGCGGCACCGACGAGACGACCCGCGCACTGGTGTCGACGTTCACCACGCTGGTGCCCGGCAACCAGACCGCACTGCGGCTGACCACCACGGGCAACCAGGATCTGCTCGAGGGCGGCACGTACGGCATCGGGACTGTCGTCGTGGCGCGCTTCGACGAACCGATCCCCGACCGCGCCGCGGCCCAACGCGCGCTTCGGGTCACCACCAGCCCGCCCGTCGAGGGTGCGTGGACGTGGGTCAATGACGCGACCGCCCACTGGCGGCCACAGAACTACTACGCCCCGGGCACCACTGTCACGGTCGCGGCCAACATCTACGGCGTCCCCCTCGGTGAGGGTCTCTACGGGCAAGCCGACACCGGCGTGAGGTTCCGCATCGGTGACGCGCACATCTCGATCGCCAACGACATCACCAAACAGGTCAGCGTGTTCAGCAACGGACAACTGATGCGCACCATGCCGACTTCCATGGGCATGGGCGGCAGCGAGACCATCGGCGGGCGCACGATCAGCTTCTGGACCCAGCCCGGGACCTACACCGTGATGGACAAAGCCAACCCCGTCGTCATGGACTCCTCGACCTACGGGCTGCCGATCAACTCCCGCCTGGGCTACAAAGAGACAATCAACTGGGCCACCCGCATCAGCACCGACGGCATCTACCTTCACCAACTCGAGGACACCGTCTGGGCGCAGGGCAACACCAACGTCTCCCACGGCTGTATAAACCTCAGTGCTGAGAACGCCCGCTGGTTCTACGACTTCTCCCAACCCGGCGACGTCGTCGAGGTCCGTGACACCGGCGGCGCCCCGCTGGAGCTCTGGCAGAACGGCGACTGGAGCGTTCCCTGGTCGCAGTGGCTGGCCGGCAGCGCAGCCGATCCGACTGCCGCCCAACAGGTTCCGGCACCAGCCGCCGGCGATCCCCCTTCACTCGGAAAGCAGGAAGCCGATGAGCAACCACCACGGTGACCGGCCCGCGAGCCGACGCCCATTGCTGGTGATCGCCGCGTTGATCGCGGTCGGTGCGGCCCTGGTCGCCGTCGCGGTCGCCACCGGCGCGCTGCGGCTGGGACACTCCGCCGACTCGGCCCCCTCTGCCGAGCAGTTAGCCCAACAGCATTGCCAGGCCGAGGTTCTCAAGCGGTTGGTCTCCCCCGACAAAGCCACCATCTCTGATGTCCATACCGAGACCAGCACCCTCGACGTTGATGGCCGGGACTTTTCGTCGCTGAACACCAGCGAGCCACTCAAGGGCATCGACGTCTCGCGGATCACCGTGCTCAACGTTGCGGGGGTGGCCAACGCACCCAGCGAAGTCGGCTCCACGATCCAGGACCGCTTCGACTGCCGCGCCTATTTCGTCGACGGCGCGCTTGCTCACACCCTGGTCGTTTTCGACCACGGCCACTGAGATCCTGCCAATCGGGGCGGGACAGAACCCTCCGGGAACACGCCACCATTACCGCGGCCCTCGGGCTATGTGGCCGTCTCAGTCGTCGTGTTGATGTTGATGACCGTCAGCTTCGAGATCTGAATCCGGCGCGGCCGGCTGCTGTTGGGCAGGCTCAGGTTGAGTAGCGGGTGCCACCGCGGCCGGAGCCGGCCGGGTCACCCCGCCGGCTTCTTGAAGACCACCATCGGTATCGAGCGCCATATCGGTCACCGGTAGGCCCGCCTCCGGTGTCGGGGCGGGCGACGGCTTCATCACCCCGGCCGCAGGCGGAGACTGAGGCTGAGGCTGCGAAGGATGATGACCGCCCTCCATGTGCGCACCACCGTCCATGTGTGCCTCATGCGTAGCGTGACCCTGCGCCTCGACCGCACCACCGGGGTGATGATCGTGGTGACCCTGCAGGGTGGCCGCCAAACCCACCGTCACCGCTCCAGCCACTATGGTGTTAGCGCCCAGCAGTACAAATGCCCTTCCGAAACCCGACACCTTTTCTGGCTCATACTTTCGAGACCACGCCCACACTGAGCCCATGACGACGTAGCACTGCAGCAACAGCACCGCGATGCCCGCAGCCCCCGCGGCTTCAGGCTGTCCCGCGGACGGCCCCACCGGCAGTCCTGCGGTGCAGGACATGACCCACAACGCGGCCGCACCCACATTGGCTGCAATCCCGGCCGCGAAAACCACGGCGCCCGGCCGCGACCACGCGACAAAGGCCCAAATCAGTTGGAACGCCGCCAGTGCCGCAAAGGACAACCCAGACGGCAACCAATCCCGCCAGTGCATCGGCGTGACGGCGAAATGAATCACGGCCGCACCCAGCGAAGCGACCGCCGCACAGCGTGCAGCCAGACGGCTGTCGGTCTTCGTTGTATCTCTGGTCGCCATAGCCTCGACTGTGACAGTGCGGCCTCATCAGCGCGAGCCACAGCACATAACAGTCACGTCCCAGATCAGCAACGCACCTCAGGTGTTACCGCTGGATGGCTGTTACTTGATGGGGTCGGGCCAGCGGACGTGGTCTTGGTCGATCGTGAAGGTGTGGGTGTGGGCGATGCGGCCGTCATCGACTTCAACAGCGTCGTGCCCTAGATGTCGGTGATCGGTGGATGCCGGATCGTGGGTATGGGTGAGTTCCTCGGGATCGTGTCTGGGCCACACCAGGACCGCGGTGATCGCGCCCGCGGTGGCGATCACCGACAGGACTGTCCAGGTTGTGGTGAATCCGACCAGGGTGGCACCCCAACCGGCGATCGGGTAGGTCAGCAGCCAGCACAGGTGTGACAGCGAGAACTGCGCGGCGAAGATCGCGGGGCGATCTGCGGGTCGGGCCGAGCGGCGTAGTACCCGACCGATCGGGGTCAGAACCAGGCTCATGCCGGCGCCGATGACGATCCAGATCACCACGGCGGCGGTCCAGCGTTGGGGGCCGCCGGCGTTGGAGAGCATCACTGCGCCCGCCGCGGCGATGAGCAGCAGCCCTGCGCCGCACAGCATTACGGTCCGTTCCGGGATGCGCCGGAGCACTAGGGGCAGCCCGAGAGCGATCACCATGGTGCCGGTGCCCGATGCGGCCAACAACCACGCCACGTCCGCCTGCGGTTGGCCGAGGGCATCGCGGACGTAATTGACGGTGTTGACCATGACGATGGACCCACAGGCCGCAACCACCAGATCCAACGCCAGCACACCCCGAAGCCGGGGCGTCGCCGCGAAGATCCGGACACCCGCCAACGTGCGCTCCCACACGTGACCGCGCCCGCTGGGGACGGCGTCGGGGATGCGGGTTCGAATGACCAGGGCCGCCGACACCAGGAAACCGATCGTCGTTCCGACAAAGAGCCAATGGAAACTCATCACCGTCAATGCCAGTGCGGCCAGTACCGGGCTGAGCAGGCTTTCCATGGTGGAGGCGAGTTGGGATGCCGACAGCGCTTCGGTGTAGTCGTCTTCATCGGTCACCACATCGGGAATGACCGCCTGGAATGTCGGGGTGAACGCCGCCGACGCCGACTGCAGCACCGCGACGAGGAGATAGATCTGCCAGGTCTGGTCGATGAACGGCAACGCCACCGCGACCGCCGCTCTGATCAGGTCGAGGCCCACCAGCATCAGACGTCGCGGCACCCGATCGGCGTAGGCGGCGGCGATCGGGGCGATGGTCACGTAGGTCACCATTTTGATGGTCAATGCGGTGCCGAGTACCGCCCCGGCATCAGCCCCGGCGAGTTGATAGGCCAACAGCCCAAGGGCAACGGTAGTCAGGCCGGTACCGAACAACGAAACAACCTGGGCGGCAAACAGATAACGGTAGTCGCGATAGCCGAACAACGACATGGCGCTCCGTTCCAGGACCCCGTGGACCCTCGATGAGTAGTTCCGCGCGAAGGATATTAGTCTCCCGATCGCGCTCTGCCGTCAGTCGCAACACTGGGTTGATGTCCAGGTTGCGTCGGCGAGAGGGATTGGGCCGCAGCAGTTACGGCCCTTCCATGCTTCGAGTCCTTCGCGGATCGCGACGGCGGCGATGACCAAGCCAGCGATCGGGTCGGCCCAGGACCATCCGAACAGACTGTTGAGCACAAGGCCTACGAGCAGGACTGCGGACAGGTAGGTGCACAGCAGGGTTTGTTTGGAATCGGCCACCGCTGAACGTGATCCCAGTTCGCGTCCGGTGCGACGTTGGGCCCAGGACAGCAGCGGCATCACCAGCAGGCTGACCGCGGCCAACACGATGCCCACGATCGAGGGCCGGGGTTCGGCGTACCCGAACAGAGCCCGCACCGATTCCACGGTGACGTAGGCGGCCAGGGCGAAGAACGACAGCGCAATGACCCGCAGGGCGGCTTTCTCCCGGGCCTCGTGGTCAGGCTTGGAGAACTGCCAGACCACTGCCGCCGCCGAGGACACCTCGATCACCGAGTCCAGCCCGAACCCGATCAGCGCAGTCGAGGACGCCCGCGTACCGGCGGTGAGCGCGACCGCAGCCTCGATCACGTTGTAACTGATGGTCGCGGCCAACAGGAGCCGGATGCGGCGGGTCAGGACCTGACGCCGACCAACGTCAACCACGGCGACGGTGGGGTGGTCAACGCTCATCGGAATCCTCGGTGCAGCTGTCGATTCCGTAGGCGGGGCATAGCGCCACGGCCTGCCCGGTGGACCGCAACACCGTCTCGGCGCTGGCGAGCAGGTCAATCAGGGCCGGCTGGGACAGCCGGAATACTGAGGCTCGGCCCACTGGATCGGAGTCGACCAGGCCGCAGCCTTTGAGGCAGGCCAGGTGTTTGGACATCGTGGACTGGGCCAGTCCGACTTCCTCGACGAGCTCGCCGACGCGGGCCTCCCCGAGGGCCAGTCGGCGCAGGATCGCCAGCCGGGTGGGATCACCCAGCGATCGGAACAGGGCCGCTGCGGGAGCTAACTCCACCCTCGTCACCGCACCGGACACCACATGAATCGCCATTTAGCGATGTTATCGTGAATTAGTGAAGTTCAGGCAGAACGGGCGCCTGCTCTCATCGAGAACGTGTCAATCGTCCTCATGCTCCGACTGCGTTGGGGTTCATGCGTGTGGCGACGGCTCGGAGCTGATCGGCAACGTCAACCAGCACGGTGGCCACGTCAGCCTCTGGCCCCTGGTCCTCACGGATCATGGCCAGCAGTCGTTCGCGGGCCACGGTCGAAGGCGGTAGGCCGCGGTCCGCAGCGATGCGTTCGATCGCTTCAAACTCATCGGGGTTCAGGCGGACCTGCAGGACCCTGCTGCGAGCGCGGTTAGGCCCGCCGACCGTGACGTGGGCCGGGATGGGGCGGTCGGTCTGGTCAGTCTCGGCGGCTTCGGCTTCGGCCGCGATTGCGGCGAGCTTGTCGGCAGTCTTGTCACTCATCAGGTCCTCCCTGGCGGTAGTAGCGACGGTCGCGGCTATTCGACTTCCATGCACTCGAACCGTGCGTAACGCCGTCCATGACGTAAGTGATGACCGTCGTCCAATCCACCGTCACATCGCCAAGTGTATTACATTAGTAATACGAATTCCCCCTCTGCTCGGCCACGCTGATTTCCCCCATAAAGGGAGTGTCAAGAATCAGCCGAAGCCATAATGGCAAGCATCACCCGAACTAATTCATGCATTTTGTGGGGCGGGCGGGGCTCGAACCCGCGACCAACGGATTATGAGTCCGCGGCTCTAACCAACTGAGCTACCGCCCCCGGTCGTTCAACACGACGACGATACGCGACGGTGCTTCTAGAACCCGGTGATCCACCGGCACACCACGGGGTTCTGCATGCAGGCGGCGTTGATATCGGGCAGCGCGCCCGAGCACGGCAGGCCGTTTTCCTGCACGCAGCCAGGCGGCATCGGCGGGCATACCGTGCCGTCCGGGCGCACGCATATCTGGTCGTATGGCCCGGCGTAGGCGGGTACCGCCATCGCGCCGGTCGCGCCCAGTGCGACGCCGACCGCCGCACAGAACAATCGAATGGTCCCCACGAGTCCTCCCCAGATCCGCTGGCCATCCCCGTCCAGCACTACGCCCGAGACTATCCCGCACCGCTGACAAAAGTCGGCGCGGTATCGGCTCAGTTCGTGACGACGCAGAACTCGTTTCCCTCGGGGTCGAGCAGGACGATGAAATCCCCGATGGGGTCGGCCCGCCGATCCGTCACCTGAGTTGCCCCGAGTTCGACGCACTGCGCAGCACCCTTCTCAAGATCAGTGACCAGCACGTCGAGATGCACCCGGTTCTTGCCCACCTTCGCTTCGGGCACCTGCTGGAACGACACCGCCGTGGAGCCGTCGGGCATGATCACCGCCACCCACTCCGCCGATTCACGCACCGGAGTTCCGCCCAGCACCGCCGCCCAGAATGCGGCGAGTGAGTCACAGTCGTGGCAGTCGATCACCACTTCGGAGAGCCTGCCGACCGCCATCAGGAGTAGACCGGTTGCCCGTCGGCGTCGATGTAGTACAGCGCCGTGCCCTCCTCCACGCGGGGTACATCGGCCCGCAGCGCCACCGCGATCTTGTTGCTGGCATTGCGCATCACGTCCAATGTCAGCTCGCGAGACTGTTCAGCGGTGAAATACTTCCGTACTCCTCCGGCTATATCGGGTGCGATCTGGGCCGGCGACCAGACCAGCGCATCGACATACCGCAGCGCCGCCTTGTGACCGTCGGTGAGCAACGCGGAGTCCTCGTAGCACTCGATCTCGTCGTAGAGACTCTCCGACCCGCCCGAATCCAGTGCGGTGCTGTCGCGCAGTGATTTGCACAGGCGACAGTTGTGCGCGACCGCCCCGCGTAGCCGCACCACCTCGGTGGTCACCGGGTCCAGCGAGCGCAGGCGCGCTATCCCGGGCAGCAGATGGTTGAAGACCACGTCCAAGGCGTCGATGCCGGAATCCCACCGCGGGTCAGTGGGTGCCCAGTCCGCCAGTAGGCCCAGCGCGGTCAACCCCGCCAGCAACCGCGGCAGAAAATCGGCAACATACATCTGCACTACCGCGCCGATTGCCTCGCGCCCGAGCGTCCCGGTCAGTGCCGCGCGTTGGGCTTCGGTGACCATCGACACGTCGATGCCGAACTGCTCGGCGAAGTCGGCGACGACGGTCTCAGCGTCCGACTCGGCCTGTGCCACAGCGAGTTCAGATGGCAACGCGGGCAATGACACAGCGCTCGCGCACGTCGTGCGGATCAGTCCGACTATTCGCTGCTGTCCCGCCGGGGACTGCCACGTCAGTCGGCTGAGCCAGGTGTCGATCTCGTCTGCGGGCACAGTTGATTATTGCGCTTGGCTGACAGAGGACATATGGAAGTCGGGAATCCGCAGGGTCGGCATCACCGCTCGGGTGGCCCAGTCACCCCATTCGCGCGGCAGCGTCGCCTCGGCAATACCGGCCTCGGTGGCCCGGCGCAGCAGATCCAGCGGGCTCTCGTTGAACCGGAAGTTGTTGACCGCGGCGGTAACTTGGCCGTCCTCGATCAGGTACACCCCGTCGCGGGTCAGTCCGGTCAACAGCAGCGTGGTGGGGTCGACGGTGCGGATGTACCACAGCGTCGTCAACAACAGTCCGCGTTCAGTGGCCGCGACCATCTCGGGCAGCGACGCGGTGCCCCCGGTCATCAGCAGGTTGTCGGCGGGAACAGCCGGCGCGGTTCCGAATTCAACGGCCGCAGCCCGCGGGTAGGTCAGCGAGGAGATGGTGCCGTCGCGGATCCAGTCCACCCGGTCGATGCCCATGCCGTTGTCGAACAGCGAGATCCGCTCGGACCCCGACGCGGTGTGCACGAACGGTGCGCACTCCTGGCCGGGCGCGAACGGATCGGAGTACATCGTCAGCGCCAAGTCGGTGAGCTTCTCCCCCACCCGCGTTCCCCCGCCGGGCGCCGACAGTGCGGTGCGGCCCTCTTCGGCGCCGCGGCCGTCCATCGACCAGCCGAGGTAGATCATCATGTCGGCCACGGTCGAGGGCGGCATCAGGGTTTCGTAACGCCCGGCCGGTAAATCGACCGTGCGTCGCGCCCAACCCAACCGGGTCGACAGTCCGTCGAGCATGGCGTCGATCGGTACGTCGATAAACCACGGTGTGCTGACCCCGGCCCAGGCACTGGCGGTGCCGCGTTTGGCATTGATCTCCACTGATCCGGTCGGCTGGGTGAATCGGCGACGCACCCCGGTCGAGGTGGCCAAAAACGTCGTCTCCACCACGTGGTGGGCATAGCCGTAGAGCCGATCACTGCCGCCGAATCCCACCGACAGCGCGCGGGCCACCGCCGCAAAAGCTCCGACTCCGGTTCCGGGCACCGGATCATCCCAATCGGCAGGCTCGCCGGATCCGGTGAGCAATGGTGCATTGTCACCGGCATCCGGTGCGGCATGGGCCGCGTCCGCGGAGGCGGCCACCAAGGCGGCGACCGCGCCCTGGTCGACGATGCTGGAGCGTCTCGCCCCGATATGGGCGGTATCGCCTTTTCGCACAATGGAAATCACCGCAGTCGTTTGGCTGGTCGAAACACCGTTGGTGGTCATCGAGTTTCCGGCCCAGCGCAGCGAGGCTTCCGCTCGGTCGGAGACGATCACGATGCTCTCGTCGCACCGGGCCGATGTCGCGGCGGCCGCCAGGGCCAATTCGACGACCTGCTGCGCGGAAATCACACCCGACCCGATTCTTCCCGGGTGTTGAGAACGTTCACCCCGCGAAACAACGCCGAGGGACACCCGTGGCTGACCGCAGCAACCTGGCCGGGCTGGGCCTTGCCGCAGTTGAACGCCCCGCCGAGCCGCCACGTGGACGGCCCGCCGACGGCTTCCATGGAGTTCCAGAAGTCGGTGGTGGTGGCCTGATAGGCGACGTCGCGCAGCTGGCCATCGAGCCGACCGTCCCGAATGCGGAAGAACCGCTGACCGGTGAACTGAAAGTTGTAGCGCTGCATATCAATCGACCACGATTTATCACCCACGATGTAGAGGCCATTATCCACCCGGCTGATCAGATCGGCGGTGCTCAGATTCTCGACACCGGGTTGCAGTGACACGTTGGGCATCCGCTGGATCGGCACGTGGTGGGCGGAGTCGGCGTAGGAACAGCCGTTGGAGCGGTCCCTACCGAGTCGCTTGGCGAACACCCGGTCGAGTTGATAGCCGACGAAGATCCCGTCACGAATCAGATCCCAACTCTGGGCCGCCACGCCTTCGGCGTCGTAGCCGATTGTGGCCAAACCGAACGCGGCGGTGCGGTCGGCGGTGACGTTCATCACCGGCGATCCGTAGCGCAGGGTGCCGAGCTTGTCCGGGGTGGCGAATGAGGTGCCGGCGTAAGCCGCTTCGTAGCCGATCGCCCGGTCATACTCGGTCGCGTGGCCGATGGACTCGTGGATCGTCAGCCACAGATTGGTGGGGTCGATCACCAGATCGGTTGGGCCGGCGATGACGCTGGGCGACTTGGTTTTCTCAGCCAGCAGGGTGGGCAGTTCAGCCAGTTCGCCCGACCAGTCCCATACCTGGTCATCGGTCAAGGTCTCCCAGCCACGGCCGGTGGGCGGGGCGCATGTGCGCATCGACTCGAAGCTTCCCGCCGCGGCGTCGACGGCGACCGCCTCCAGCGCCGGCATGGTGCGCACCCGCTGCTGGGTGATCGATGAGCCGAACGTGTCGGCATAGAAGGTCTGCTCCTTGACCGTATTCACCATCGCCGACACGTGATCCACCCCGTCGGACGCGAGCAGGCGGCCGGAGTACTCCCCCAGCAGAGCGGCCTTCTCATCGGTGGGGATCGCGAACGGGTCGATCCGGTAGTCCGACACCCAGGTGGCGTCGGTGTAGACCGGTTCGTCGGCCAGCTCGATCCGCTCGGCGTTCAGCGCGGCCAGGGTGACCGCGACGCCCACCGCATGGCGCGCCGAGTCGGCGGCGATATCCGGGCGTAGTCCGGCGTGTGAGGCGAAGCCCCAGGTGCCGTCGACGATCACCCGCACCGCCAGACCAACCTCGCGGTCCAGGACCGCGGACTCCAGTTCGCCGTCGCGTAGTTGCACGATCTCGGTGGTGATCGCGTGCACCCGCAGGTCGGCGTAGCTCGCGCCACCGGCGATCGCGGCAGAGAGTGCGGCGTCGGCAAGCTGATTGAGCGGCAGGGTCAGGAAATCAGCGTCGACGCCTCGTGCAGTCACAGCGCAACGCTAACCCAGACCCCTGATCTCCAACACGATCGCCAGCGCACACACCCCTGCGCAGATCGACAGTGCCACCCAATCTGCCGGACGGGGCCGCGACGGCACGGCGGCGATCTGCCCGGTGCCGCCCCGGGCGGTAATAGCGTCGCCCATCTCGTCGGCACGACGCAGTGCGACAGTGACGCCGGCGGCGAGCAGATCGACCATCTCAGTCAACCAACGTCGGCGTTTAGCTGTGCCATCCGGCAATACGGGGCGCGGTCGCAACCGCCGCGCGGCATAGAGCAGGCGGAACTCCTCAAGAAGCATCGGAAACGCGCGCAAGGCCAACGCCAGCGCCACGGCCCAATCGTCAACAGGAATTCGCAACGGCCGCAGCGGCCGGCCCAGGGTGGCGATCGCGGGCGCGACATCGGCGACGTTCGTAGTCCACGACACCATCGCCGCCAGTGCCAGCAGCACAATCGACAGCGCGGTGAAGCGCAGGAACTTCAGCAGCCCACCGACTTCGAGATCGGCCGACCACAGATGCAACACCGGCTCACCGCCACCCAACGTGGCCAGGACACAGCCGATCAGCAGGAGAATCCACAGCCATCGCGGGATCGACGGCAACGCGCCGCGCGGGATGCCCGCGAGCCGCGCCGCCACACCTACCAGTGCCGCCATCAGAACAATCACGATCCAGCCGGGATAGAACGCCAGCACCAGCGAAACAACAAACACCACGATGAGTTTGGTTCCGGCCCACAACTCGTGGATGACGGATGTACCGGGGACCGGGCGCAGAAGCACCACCGGCCGGCGCTGGCGAGCCGTGCTCATGGCAGACCCCCGGCGGTACCGGTCGCCTGAGCCGCTGACGCAACCACACCGTTTTCCAGATGGAGGATGCGCGGGCACAGTTCCTCCAGGCCGGCGAAGTCATGCGAGATCACCACCACTGTCAGCCCGGCATTGCGGCGCAGGTCGGTCAGCAGACGCAGCAGTCCGCGCTGGCTGGCGGCGTCCAGACCCGCCAAGGGCTCATCGAGGATGAGCGCCTGCGGCCACCGGGCGAGCAGACCGGCGATCACCACCCGACGCATCTGGCCGCCGCTGAGCTGGTCGACGCGGCGGCGAGCCAACGACCCGTCAAGGCCCACCGTCGCCAGCGCCGACACCACCCGGCCGGTATCCGAGGGTGAAAATCCTGCGGCAGAAGCAACTTCGAGGTCGACTCTGCTGCGCAGCAGCTGGAGGCGCGCGGCCTGGAAAGCGATTGCGACGTCGCCAACGTGCTCGTGGGCCCGACGGCCCCGAACCAGACACGAACCTGTGGTCGGCTTCGTGAGGCCGGCCATGATCCAGGCCAGCGTCGATTTCCCTGAGCCGTTGCCGCCGTGGATCAGTACCCCGTCGCCCTCATTGACGGTGAAGCTGACGTCGCGCAGCGCGGTCTTCGCCCAAGGCGTACCGCTGCCGTACACGTGGCCGACGCCGTCCAGTCGCAATACCGGGCGAGCACTGTTCGGTGTGCCAGTGCTGTTCGATGTAACACCGGGCGTGGGGATTGGCGTAGGGGCAGGTATCGCGGCGCTACCCACCATCACCATGTTGTCGACTGAGTCACTGAGATTCACCGTCCGGTCGGCGATCTCGGCCTCGTTGTTGTAGTGGGTGATGTGGACCAGTGCCATCTGGCGGCGATCAGCGAGTCCCGACAGCACGCTCAGCAGTGCCTCCCGGCCCCGCTGATCAACCATGGTGGTGATCTCGTCGGCGATCAGTACCGACGGCTGGCGGGCCAGGGCGGCCGCAACGGCCAGCCGCTGAAGTTCACCGCCGGACAGTCCGCCGGTATCTCGCTCCTCCATACCGGCCAGACCCACTTCACCCAGCAGCCTGCCCACATCGGTGTGGGTTCCCGGCGGTAGCCCCCACACCACGTCGTCGGCGACCCTGCTACCCAGCACCTGGCTCTCGGGATGCTGCATGACTACTGCGGTGCCGCCCAGCTGACCCAGCCCGACGGTTCCGGGACGGTCGATGCGCCCCGAGCTCGGCTCGCGTCCACACAGCAATAGCATCAAGGTGGTCTTGCCCGACCCGTTGGCGCCGACGACCGCGATGTGTTCGCCGGTCTCGATCGTCAGGCTCAATGGCCGAAGCGCATCGTGGTCGGCGCCCGGATACCGAAAACGCGCCTGGCTCAGGCGAATCGGAAGCGGTGCAACCTGACCCATCTCGGTCAGCACATCGAGCTTGTGGACATCGGGTATGCCGCGCAACCGTTCCAGCACCCGTGACAGCGCCCACCACCCCACCAGAGAAACAATCATCATCGTGAAGATTGCGTAGCCCATCATCAGTACCGGCCAGTACTGCAATGCCGTGGTGAACATGGCGCGAGTTTGCCGGGCGGACTGGCGGAACGGTTCGAACTGCGACATCACCGATATCACGCCGTCGACATTGGCGGTCATCGCCTCGAAGGTCAGCGTGCGCAACCGGGCGAGCGCGGTGAGCGCGGCGATGATCCACAGACCGTTGAGAATCCCGGCGACCACGGACACCGCGATCATGATTGGCGTGCCCCCGCCGCGGCGCTTGATGATGCCGGTTGCCCCGCCGACATAGGCGCAGTTGAGCACGATCATGAAGCCACTGATGCCGGCGATCAGGAATGCGATCGTTGCCGCGGCGAATGAGGCTGCCAGCAGCACCCGCAACCGATAGCGGTATCCGAGCAGACCCATCGGGACGGTGACCAACAGCGACACCCCGCCGGCGAAGGGCACGACCACCGACACGATGGCCAACGCTGCGCTGAGCGCCCCCATCACGGCTGCCTGCGCCATCTCGACGGGGGTGAGCGAGCCCACCCGCTGTCCACCCATCGAGGTCATTTCCCGATTCTGCCAGCCTGCGCACTCGAGAACCGGCAGCGCGCGCGATCGAGACACCGCATAGATGACCTATGTAAACTACACCGTGTGTCCGCGAGGAGGATTGATCCGTCCGGCGCCGGTCTGGGATCTGAGTTGCTCACCGCGGTGGCGCGACTGAACCGGCTGGCGACCCAGCGCATCCGACTGCCGCTGCCCTGGGCACAGGCTCGACTGCTCGGCACCATCGAAGACCGCGGCGCGGCAAGGATCTCCGATCTCGCCGAACTCGACCACTGCTCCCAGCCGACGATGACCACGCAGGTGCACCGCCTGGAGGAAGCCGGCTTGGTGGCCCGCACCCCGGACCCGGATGACGCACGCGCGGTGCGAATCAGCATCACCGAGAGGGGCTCCCAGGTGCTGGCCCACGTCCGCACGGATCGCGCGGCGGTGATCGATCCGCGCATCAAGGCGCTCTCGCAGCAGGACCGGGACGCACTGTCGAGAGCCATGGATGTCCTGCACCGCCTCATCGACGACATCTCGACGGGTCCAGCGTAGCAATCGTTTACATCCAGACGGCTGCTGTTTCGCTGTCCTGCGGTCGAGCCAGCGGGTGCCCCCGGCCGAGCAGATTCCCGGTGATGATGCCGCAGAGCCGGTACATCGGAATGTCGAAGATGCTGTTGTTCATCGGCTCCTCGATGAACCGTCCGAGGCGCTCGGCGATGATGAACACGGTCATCAGCAGGAGGCCCACAGCTATACCGGCGACGTAGTGGCCGCTGGAGTCGAGCCGACTGAAGGCCATGATCCCGAAGAACCACGCCAGCATGCGAATGAAGAAGTCGTAGTGAATCGGAAAGGGCTCGTTGCGAATTCGCTCGAGCCCACTTTGCGCAGTGGCCGACCCAGTGTTCGCCGCCATCAGCATCACCCGCGCCTGCTGGTCGATGTAACCGTCGGCGGCCAGGCTCTGAACATCGGCTGCCTGCAGATTCAGTAGCTCGGTGGAATCGGTATCCGGGGAATCCTCGGCTGTCAGTTCGATCACGCCGGGCAGCGGCTCGATGCCCCGCATCTCAGCGGCCAGCTGCCAGCAGTACCGCACCTGCCGTCGGCGCATCCGATCCAGGATCGCGGCCATGGCCGGCGATCCGTTGTCGACGGCGGTGAGGCCGTTGTGCAAGACGCGCGAGCTGATGATCTGGCCGCCCCACAGGGTGCGGGCCTCCCACCACCGGTTGTAGGCCGTGGTGTTGCGGAAACCGATGAACACCGCCGCGGCGATGCCCAGTACCGACAACACCGCGGCGGCGTACTGGATCTGGAAAGCATCGGGTACCGGTACCAACAGCCCGGCAACGATCAGGATCGCCAGCAGGTCAGACCGCAGTTGCCATAACACCAACCCGGCCACCTTGACCGCGCCGAGGCGGCCGACCGGTCTGATCACCTGAGCATGCCGATGAGTGCGTCCGCCGGATTAGTGGCGGTCAGCATCACCAGTTGTTGTTGCCCGACAGCGTGTCGCCGGGAGAAAACGGATTATTCGCCAGATAGCCCAGGCAGGTGCCGACCCGGCCCGGCATACACGGCCCCCCGCCGATGGTGGGCGCGCCGCTGCCGGCCATCTGCCAGCAGTTGCCCGAGTTCGGATCGGCCATGTAGCCCGCAGCGCAGTTCTGACCTGGGGAAGCGGGGGCCGGAGGAAGAGCCTGCGACGGTGTCGAAGCGAACAACGCAGCGGCGGCGGCACTCAGCAGGACTGTGGACACTCTCAGCCGGTGGGTCATCTCGATGCATCTTTCGTCGGTGGCAGTTGATCTGGACTGAGCCTACCCCCGGCCTGGCTCCCCCGGATGGACTCGAACCATCAACCGTGCGATTAACAGTCGCAAGCTCTGCCAGTTGAGCTACAGGGGACCGTCCCGCTAACGCGGACCGAGAACAGACTCTAGCGCACCGGGGGGCGGCGACGCCAAAGTCGGCCGCCCTGGGCGCCACCCCGCCGCGTCAGGCAGGATGGGGGCAGCCGCCGAGGTGGAAGGAACGCAGTGATCGGGTATGTAGCCGTGCTCGCGGCGGGTTATGTGCTGGGCACCAAGGCCGGCCGCGAACGTTACGAGCAGCTCGTTGGCACCTATCGCGCTGTGACGAGCAACCCCGCCACCCGGTCGATGATCGACGCGGGCCGACGCAAGATTGCTGAACGCCTATCCCCGGATCCGACGATGGTGACGCTGACCGAAATCGACGCTGAGACGACGGTGATCCAGCCGGAGGGTTAGGGCGTGATGCCCTGGTTTATCGTCTGACCCGGCAGCAGCGGCCCGCTGGTGATGCCGTAGCCATAACCGGGACCGTAGATACCGAAGTCCGGCGTCCCGACGTTGATGCCGTTGCCGGTCGAGTAGCCCATGCAGATCCCGTCCCCCCGCGAGCCGAACCAGGCCAGGCATTCGCCGGTGGCGGAGTTGGCCGACTCTCCCGAAGCGGCCAGGGCGACCAGGACCGGCGCCGACAGCGCAGCCGCGACGAGCGCAGCCGCGACGGCAAGGCGCCGCACACGTGACTTTGAATGAGCCATACCTGACCTTTCGCCGAAGTTGCCGGACCCGCTAACCATAGCGTTGTCGCGCTGCTCACGCACTGGGTTCTTGGAGTGCTCACACACTGAGATCATCCCCGCTGGCCTGTTCCAGCAGGCTGCGGCGATAGGCCTCCAGCGCCACCAGGTCGCCGAACATGGCGTGGTATTCGTCGGTATGGTCCACCGGGGACATTCGCGAAAGCTTGGACTTGATCTCCGCGACCTGGCGGCCCACCCACACCTCCTGCAGCCGGGCCAGCACGCCGCCGATGTAGCGCGGCAGCTTCTCCTCATCGACATTGATGGTTTCCACCCCGAGCTCGGTGATCAGGCCCTCCGTGGCCTGGGCACCGGCCTGCTCCCGCACCGTTTCGATCCACTGCGCCCCGGTCAGGCCGGCCGCGGTGCCGCCCGCGGCACCCACCGCGGTCCACACGGCCGCGTAGCCGGGATGGGTGAAGCTCTCGACAGTCAAGGAATCGAACACCGGTCCGGCCAGGGCGGGGCACTGCAACGCCGCCTTGAGCGCCTCACGCTGCGGCCACAGTGTCGGATCCCGCGGGTCGGGCCGCCCGGCCGCCGGGCGTGCCTCGCCCGCACGGGCGGTGGCGCGGGTGCCCGGCTTGCGCCCCGCCGTTTCACGGACCCGGCTGAGAACCTGGGCGACCTCGGCCCAGCCGACCCAGCCGGCGAGCTGGCGGGCGTACTCGTCACGCAGGGTGGGGTCCTTGATCCGGGCGACGATCGGTGTGCACTCGCGCAATGCACTCACCCTGCCCTCGGCGTTGTCGAGGTCGTAGCCCGCCAGGGTGGTACGGATGGCGAACTCGAACAGCGGGGTGCGCCGCGCCACCAGATCACGCAGCGCACCGTCGCCGGAGGCAAGGCGCAGATCGCAGGGGTCCATACCGTCGGCGGCCACCGCGACGAAACTCTGCCCGGCCAGGTTCTGCTCACCGGCGAACGCCTTGAGTGCGGCCGCCTGTCCGGCCGCATCGCCGTCGAAGACGTAGATCAGTTCACCGCGGAAGAACTTGTCGTCCATCATCAGCCGGCGCAGCATCGACAGGTGCTCATCCCCGAAGGCAGTGCCGCAGGACGCGACCGCGGTGGTGACGCCGGCCAGATGCATGGCCATCACGTCGGTGTAGCCCTCGACCACGACGGCCTGATGCCCCTTGGCGATATCGCGCTTGGCCAGGTCGATGCCGAAGAGCACCGCGGACTTCTTATAGAGCACCGTTTCGGGCGTATTGACGTACTTGGCGGTGATCTGATCGTCGTCGAAGATACGCCGGGCACCGAAACCCACCGTCTCGCCACTGGCGCTGCGGATGGGCCACAGCAGTCGCCGGTGGAAGCGGTCCATGGGGCCGCGGCGACCTTCCCGGGACAGTCCGGCCGCTTCAAGCTCCTTGAATTCGAAGCCCTTTCGGATCATGTGTTTGGTGAGCGCATCCCACCCCGACGGTGCGAAGCCACAGCCGAACTTGGCCGCCGCGGCGGCGTCGAAGTTGCGTTCGGTGAGGTACTTGCGTGCGGGTGCGGCCTCGTCGGATTCCAGTGCCGCCGAATAGAACTCCTGCGCGGCGGCATTGGCGGTGACCAGGCGGCTCCGACTGCCCCGATCGCGCTGCACACTGGTGCCGCCACCGGTGTAGCTGACGGCATGACCGATCCGGTCGGCCAGTAATTCGACAGCCTCGACGAAGCTGACATGCTCCATCTTCTGCATGAAGGCGTACACATCGCCGCCCTCGCCGCAGCCGAAGCAATGGAAATGACCGTGGTTGGGGCGCACGTGGAACGACGGCGACTTCTCGTCGTGGAACGGGCACAAGCCCTTGAGTGAATCCGCGCCGGCCCGGCGCAACTGCACGTAGTCACCGACGATGTCCTCGATGCGGATCTTGTCCCGGATGGCAGAGATGTCGGTATCGGGTATGCGGCCCTTGCGTCCGCCACCCCCGCCTACCGCATCGGTCACGGCCACAGTCTAGGTCCGGGTGTGGACGATTGCCGCGTCGATGCGCTCCAGTCGCCCCTCGGTGCACGAGGCGATCTGGTCGACGATCACCCGCATCCGGGCGCCCTCGTCGACGGCGGCGCTGAACACCGGGGCCAAGAGGGCATCGAGCGTGGCCGGCGCTCCGGCCAGAAGCCAGTGCGCCACCCGGTGAATACGGCTGCGTTGCGACGCCTGAAGTTCCAGGTGCTTCGGATCGGACATGATGAACTGCAGCGCGAGCGTCTTGAGCACCGTCACCTCGGCCCGCACCGCTGCCGGCACCTCGAGGTCGGCCTGGTACCGAACCAGCGGCCCCGACCCGGCGAACCGGCGGGTCTCGGCGACGGCCGCCGAGGCGAAACGGCCGACCAGCTCACTGGTCAGCCGCTTGAGGGCGACCGAGGCCGCCAGAGTGCCGTCGTAGGTGCGCACCCCGGCGACCACCGGCAGCTCGGACAGCCGCCGAGCCGCGGCCTCCAAGTCTTGCGCCGTCGGCCCGCGGCCGTCGGCTGCCGCGCCCAGCCGGGCCAGCGCCGCGGCGGCATCGTCGTCAGCCAGCACCCGAAGGTCGATTCGGCCGGAGATCACCCCGTCCTCGACATCGTGCACCGAGTAGGCAACGTCGTCGGCCCAATCCATGACCTGTGCCTCCAGACATGGCCGCTGCGGTGGCGCGCCGGCCCGCATCCAATCGGCGAAGTCTTGGTCGTCGGCATAGAAGCCGAACTTGCGACCGCGCTCTCCGCGTTGCCACGGATACTTGGTGACAGCGTCCAGCCCGGCACGGGTCAGATTGAGCCCGACGCTGCGGAAGCTCTGGGCGTCAAGGACTTTGGGCTCCAGCCGGGTCAGAATCCGAAAATTCTGGGCATTGCCCTCGAAGCCGCCGCACGCGGCGGCGAACTCGTCCAGTGCCTGCTCACCGTTGTGCCCGTAGGGAGGGTGTCCGATGTCATGAGCCAGGCCGGCCATATCAACCAGATCAGGATCGCAGCCCAGCGGAACGGCCATTCCCCGGCCGATCTGGGCCACCTCCAGGGAGTGGGTCAACCGTGTTCGCGGGTTGTCGCTCTCGCGAGGCCCGACCACCTGGGTCTTGTCGGCCAGCCGACGCAGGGCGGCGCTGTGCAGTACCCGGGCCCGGTCCCGGGCGAAGTCGCTGCGGTGCTCGGTCGCAATCCCGGGCAGCGTGGCACCCTTCGCCGGCTCGGACACCAGGCGCTCACGATCGGCCTCGCCGTAGCTGCCCTGCTGATTCGTCGTCACCTGCATCTCACCCCGGAACAGTCTGCCAGTACCCGGCCGGGCACAAATCCGGACGAAGTTTTGCTGGCATCCCGCTATTGCCTACTACATTGGCGGTCATGCGCCTGCATCGTCTGCTCAGTCTGCTCGCTGCGATCCTGATGACCGCCACCCTGCTCGCCCCGTCGGTGACGGCTGAGCCGCCGTTTCGGCTCCCTGACACCGTCATCGACAACACCGGCGTGCTCAGTGAGCGCCAACTCGCCGACGTGCAGAAATCAGTGGACCAGCTCTACAGCGAACGACACGTGCGGCTGTGGGTGGTGTTCGTCGAGTCCTTCGCGCCCCAGGGCGCGGTGGGCTGGGCCCAACAAACCCGCACCATCAGCGACCTGAGCAACGAGGACGCCATCTTGGCGGTGGCCACCGGGCAACGCTCGTATGCCTTTCTGGTGCCGTCAGCCGCGGCCGGCGGCAGCTCGACCAAGGTCGATGACATCCGCCGCGACCGCATCGAACCGGCTCTGCGCAACAGTGACTGGGTCGGTGCAGCGACAGCGGCCGCCACCGGGTTGGCCAATCTGGGCAAGAGTGGCGGTACGGGCGGCGGCCTTTCGCTGATACCGATGGTGGCTATCGCCGGCATCGGCCTGCTGGTGATCGCAGCGCTGATGCTCTGGAGCCGGCGGCGGCGGGCCAAGCGCCATGAGGCTGATGTCGCGGCGGCCAAGAACGTCGATCCCACCGATCCGGAAGCCTTGGCCTCGGTGCCGATCGGAGCGCTGGACGATCTGTCGAAATCGATCGTCGTCGAGGTCGACAATGCGGTACGCACCAGCGCCAACGAACTCGTGCTGGCAGTCGAGGAATTCGGGGACGCCCAGACGGCGCCGTTCGCCGCCGCGGTGGACAGTGCCCGGACCACCCTCAAGCAGGCCTTCGCCGTCCGTCAGAAGTTGGACGACGATGTTCCCGAACCACTGCCCGAGCGCCGCGATCTGCTGACCCGGGTGGTGGTGTCGGCGGCCAAAGCCAATAGGGAACTGGAAACCCAGACCGCGTCCTTCCACCAGATGCGCGATCTGGTGTTCAATGCCCCCGAGCGGCTGGACACCCTCACGCAGCAATTGGTCACCGTGACCGCCAGGCTGGAGCCCTCCGATCAGAAAATCGCTCAGTTGCGCACCGAGTTCGACGAGTCGGCGCTGGCGTCGGTGGCACGCAATGTCAATGCCGCGCGCGAGCGGGTCGAGTTCGCCGACAAGTCGATCACCCGCGGCCGGGAGCTGGCGGCCAAGCCGGTGGCCGGCGAGGTGGACGAATTGGTCGATTGCGTGCGCGGTGCGGAATCGTCTCTGCAGCAAGCTAATACGATGCTCGATGCCATCGACAGCGCGGCCAGCGATATCCGCAAGGCAGTCTCCACGTTGCCTGCGGCGGTCGAGGACATCCAACGCGGCATCACCCAGGCCTCCGAGCAACTCGCGCAGGGCGGGCTGGAGAAGGCGACCGAATTGTCGACCGCGCGCGATGCAGCGGTGAGAGCCGTCGCCAGCGCGCAGACCACCGGCGCGACCGACCCGCTGGGTGCCTTCACCCTGCTGACCCAGGCCGATGCCGACCTGGACCGACTGCTGGCCGGAGTCGCCGAGGAACGCGACGCCACCGAACGGCTGAACAAGTCCTACGAGCAGGCGCTGTTCACCGCCCAGTCACGCGTTCGCTCGGTGTCGGACTACATCGATACCCGCCGCGGCAGCGTCGGTCCCGAGGCTCGGACCCGGTTCAACGAGGCGGTGCGTCAACTCGACGCGGCCCAGACCAAGTCGAAGACCAACATCACCGAGGCGATCGCACACGCCAACGGCGCGGCGATGCTGGCCGCGCAGGCCCAGCAGTTGGCCAATGACGATGTGCAGGCCGGCCAGCGGGAGTACCAGACCCGCGACCGCGGGGGACGGCAGTCCGATATGGGCGCGATGGTCGGCGGCATCATCCTCGGAAACATCCTCACCGGTGGCGGTGGATTCGGCGGCGGCGGTGGCTGGACGTCGACCAGCTATGGGGGCTCATCCGGCGGCGGTGGCGACGGCGGACTGCTGGGCGGCGGCGGTCGGTTCTAGCGATCAGCCGAGCAACCGCGCGGCGAGGAAACCCACCACAGCATCCAGGCCCACGCGCTCCTGGGTCATCGCGTCGCGGTCACGGATGGTCACCGCCTGATCCTCGAGGGTGTCGAAGTCGACCGTCACGCAGAATGGCGTTCCGATCTCATCCTGACGGCGGTAACGGCGGCCGATCGCACCGGCGTCGTCAAACTCCACGTTCCAGTTCTTGCGCAACTCGGCGGCAAGATCACGCGCCTTCGGGCTGAGGTCGGCGTGCCGGGACAGCGGCAGTACCGCGGCCTTCACCGGCGCGAGTCGCGGATCCAGCCGCAGCACGGTGCGCTTGTCCACACCGCCCTTGGCATTGGGCGCCTCGTCCTCGGCGTAGGAGTCGACCAGGAATGCCATAAACGAACGGGTAAGTCCCGCTGCGGGTTCGATGACATACGGGACATAACGGGTATCGGTGGTCTGGTCATAGAACGACAGGTCGGTCCCGGAGTGCTGCGAGTGGGTCGTGAGATCGAAGTCGGTGCGGTTGGCCACACCCTCAAGTTCGCCCCACGGGTTTCCTGCGAAGCCGAACTTGTATTCGATGTCGGTGGTGCCGGCCGAGTAGTGCGACAACTTCTCCCTGGGATGTTCGAAGAGCCGCAGGTTGTCCCGCTTGATACCGAGGTCGACGTACCACTGGAACCGGTTGTCGATCCAGTACCGATGCCACTGCGCCGCGGTATCGGGTTCGACGAAGAACTCCATCTCCATCTGCTCGAACTCGCGGGTGCGGAAGATGAAGTTGCCCGGGGTGATCTCGTTGCGGAAGCTCTTACCGATCTGGCCGATCCCGAACGGCGGCTTCTTACGTGAGCTGGTGACCACATTAGCGAAGTTGACGAAGATGCCTTGAGCGGTCTCGGGCCGCAGATAGTGCAGCCCCTCCTCGCTCTCGATCGGACCGAGATAGGTCTTGAGCATCATGTTGAACTCGCGCGGCTCGGTCCACTGACCTTTTGTCCCGCAGTCGGCGCAGACGATGTCGGTCATCGGCACTGATTCCGGGGTCGAGACGCCCTCCTTCGCCCCCTTTTTCTCGAAATGCGCCTCCTGCATGTGATCCTGCCGGTGGCGCCTATGGCACTGCAGACACTCGACGAGCGGATCGTTGAACACCTCAACGTGGCCCGACGCCACCCATACCTCGCGCGGCAGGATGATCGAGGAGTCCAGACCGACGACGTCATCGCGTCCGGTCACCATCGACCGCCACCACTGCCGTTTGATGTTCTCCTTAAGTTCGACGCCCAACGGTCCGTAGTCCCACGCCGAGCGGGTGCCGCCATAAATCTCGCCGGCGGGATACACCAGGCCGCGGCGCTTGGCCAGGTTGACGACGGAATCGATGACAGACGCCACGGTGGGTTGCACTCCTAAGTCTGCTGAAAGGTCCGCTGAAAGCGAACCCTTTTAGCCTAAGCGACCGGCCACACGAGCTGCGACAGGCGTCGTGGCGCCTGCGATTGTGAGACGATAGTGGAAATGATTTTCAATAGTAGGTCTGCGAACCCGGCTGATGACGACGCCACCGCTGAGGTCCGCCTTCGTTCTGCCGTCGCCGGCGTGCGTGCCACCCGGCAACGCGGGGCCATCATCGCACTGCTCGACACCCTCGATGGGTTCCGTTCCGCCCAGGAGTTGCATGACGAACTACGCCACAGCGGTGCGACCATCGGCCTGACAACCGTCTATCGCACCCTGCAGGCGCTGGCGGCTGCAGACCTGGTCGACATGGTGCGTACCGACACCGGGGAATCGGTCTACCGGCGCTGCACTGCACCGCATCATCACCATCACCTGGTCTGCCGCGACTGTGGGGCGGCGGTGGAGGTCAGTGGTCTCGAGGTCGAGGCCTGGGCCGCCGAAGTGGCTGCAGACCATGGCTTTTCTGATGTGAGCCACACCATCGAACTATTCGGCACCTGCGGCGACTGCCATAGCCGCTAGGCGGGCAACGCCCGTCGGACATCAGCTCCGGCGGCCAACACCATCATGATCAGCGTCTGTAGCGCCTGATCATCGAGTCCCAGGTGCGGGAAGTTGTAGCGGAGCACCACATCGGCGCGCTCGCAGACTGCTCCCCCAGTCGGATGTTCCACCAGTGTCACGGTTCCCAGCATCGTCTTGGATGCTTGTGCCGCAACGCTTTTCCGCAAATCGGCATCGGGCGTGAGGTCCCAGGCAAGCACCTGTGTCAGCGAGATCATCTCCAGGCCATCCGCGATCGTCACCGTGCGCAGCGATGCGAACGTGTCATCATGACGCACAGTCAGTGCGCCGTCATCTTCGACGTCGACGGACATGACCTGCCCGAGGACATCGGCCAGTGGTCGGGCAGGGGGCATCAGGCGCGGCCGAAACGCCGGTTGCGGTGTACGTACTCCTCGCATGCGGCCCATAGGTCACGCCGGTCATAGTCCGGCCAGAGCTTGTCCTGGAATACGTACTCGGCGTACGCGGCCTGCCACAGCAGGAAATTGCTTGACCGCTGTTCGCCCGAGGTGCGGATGAACAAATCCACATCGGGGATGTCGGGGCGGTGCAGATGTTCGGTGATAGTGGCTTCGCCCACCCGTTCCGGGTCGATACGGCCGGCGACGGCGTCTCTGGCGATCTGTCTTGCCGCTTCGGCGATTTCGGCACGACCGCCGTAGTTCACGCAGTAATTCACCGTGATCACATCGTTGTCGAGGGTCATCTCCTCGGCGATGTCGAACTCCTTGATGACACTGCGCCACATCCGCGCGCGGGAGCCGACCCAACGCATTCGAACACCCATCACGTCGAGATTCTCCCGACGCCGGCAGACAACCTCACGGTTGAATCCCATCAGGAACCGGACCTCTTCGGTGCTGCGCTTCCAGTTCTCGGTGGAGAAGGCATAGACCGACAGATGCTTGATGCCCAGTTCGATTGCACCGCAGGTGACATCAATGAGCACCGCCTCACCCATCTTGTGGCCCTCGGTGCGGCTCAGGCCACGCTGGGTGGCCCACCGGCCGTTGCCGTCCATGACGACTGCCACATGCTGGGGAAGCTGGTCTGCCGGGATGGCCGGGGGCGTCGCCCTGGAGACATGCTGGGGTGGCCGACGGGCCCCGCCGTCGGGCGCGGGCGGCAGCTCCGGGAAGACCACCGGCCAGGCCGAGGTGTCGGGGAATACCGGGTAGTCGTCAGGCGGCGGGGGCAGTTGGGGCAACCGCTCCCTTCGCCTGCGCTCAGCCCCCCGCAAGGAGCTGGTCAACCGGTCCATCGCCATGGGCCACATCCTGCCTGAATATCTCCGCAATATGTTCAACGGGCCGGGAGTAGACCCGTTCCACCAGCGGTAATGTTCGCAACTGGCGTTCTAGGTGCCACTGCAGATGCGCGGCGACCAACCCGCTGGCGTGGCTGCGGTGCGAGGACGACGAGGATTCGGCGACATCCCAATCACCGTCATTCAGCGCCGACATGAGATCCAACACGGCCTGCGGCGGGGTGGTCGATCCGGACGGACGGCAGTGCATACATACGCTGCCACCAGCACCGATATGGAAGGCGCGATGCGGACCCGGCGCGGCGCAGCGCGCGCACTCGATCAGCGACGGAGCCCAGCCGGCGATGCCCATGGCGCGCAGCAGGTAGGCATCGAGGACCAGCTCGCGAGAACGCGCGCCGTCGGCGACCGCCCGCAGCGCACCGATCGTGAGCCGATGCAGCTCCGGCGCCGGGGCGCGCTCCTCGCCGGCGAGCCGTTCGGCGGTCTCCAGGACAGCGCACGCGCTGGTATACCGGCCGTAGTCACTGACGATGTCGGTGGCGAAGGCGTCAATAGAGACCACCTGAGTGACGATGTCCAGGTTGCGGCCAGGATAGAGCTGGACATCGATATGGGCGAACGGCTCCAGCCGGGACCCGAACTTGCTGCGGGTGCGGCGCACACCCTTGGCGACCGCACGAACCAGACCATGCTCGCGGGTCAGCAGGGTGACGATGCGGTCGGCCTCGCCGAGCTTGTGCTGGCGCACCACGACCGCCCGATCCCGATACAGCCGCATAGTCCCAGTGTGTCACCGCGATGGGACATCGTCAGGGACTGACACTCAGAATCCGAGACGCCCGAGCAGTTTCGGGTCCTGCTGCCAGTTCTTGGCCACCTTGACGCGTAAGTCGAGATACACCTTGGTGCCCAGCAGCTTCTCGATCTGGTGGCGCGCGTTGGTGCCCACCTCTTTGAGCCGGGCGCCGCCCTTGCCGATGACGATCCCCTTCTGGCTGTCCCGCTCGACATAGATCAACGCGTGCACATCGATCAGGGGGCCCTGTTCCGCCGAGCGGCCCTCGCGCGGGCTGACCTCGTCGATCACCACCGCCAGCGAGTGGGGAAGCTCATCGCGCACACCCTCCAGCGCAGCCTCCCGGATCAGTTCGGCCATCAGGACCTCTTCGGGCTCGTCGGTCAGCTCCCCGTCGGGATAGAACGCCGGCCCCGGGGACAACTGGTCGAATAGCACGTCGATCAGCGCATTCACCTGTTCGCCGGTGGTGGCCGACACCGGGATGATGGCCGTCGCACGCTCACCGACGAGATCGTTGACGGACATCAGCTGTGCGACGAGACGGTCCTTGGTGACCTTGTCCATCTTGGTGACGACAACCACCAGGGTGGTTCTCGGTGCGACGGCGCGAATCTGTTCGTAGATCCACCGGTCCCCCGGACCGATCACCTCATCGGCGGGAAAACATAGGCCGATCACGTCAACCTCCGAGTAGGTGTCCCGCACCAGATCGTTAAGCCGTTTGCCGAGCAGTGTGCGGGGCCGGTGCAGTCCCGGGGTGTCAACGAGAACGATCTGGAAGTCCTCCCGGTGCACGATGCCGCGGATCGTGTGCCGGGTTGTCTGAGGCCGGCTGGACGTGATCGCCACCTTGCTACCCACCAGTGCGTTGGTCAGCGTCGACTTGCCGGTGTTGGGCCGGCCGACGAGGCAGACGAAACCGGATCGGAACTCAGCCATGTTTGGTCCCCTCGGTTTTCGGTTGAGCCCGTTCCACCAGAACGGTGCCGATACGCATCCGGCCGCGGTGGTCCGGGCCACCCTCGGCACGCAGGCGCAGACCGTGTGAAACCACCTCGGCTCCGGGTAGCGGAACGCGACCCAGCTCCAAAGCCAGCAGACCGCCCACGGTGTCGACTTCGAGATCATCGTCGAACTCGATGCCGTAGAGCTCCCCTACGTCCTCGATCGGCAGCCGTGTCGACACCCGGAAAGTCTTGTTGCCCAAATCCTCCACCGGGGCAACCTCATCGGTGTCGTATTCGTCGGCGATCTCACCAACGATTTCCTCAAGCACGTCCTCGATGGTGACAAGACCGGCTGTCGCACCGTACTCGTCCACCAGTAACGCCATATGGATGCGGTCACGCTGCATCTCGCGGAGCAGGTCGTCGAGAGGCTTGGAGTCCGGAATGAACACCGCGGGGCGCATCACCTCGATCACCTTGGTGTCGCGGCCGGCGCTATTGGAGTAATAGGTCCGTCGGACAAGGTCTTTGAGATAAACGACGCCGACGACGTCGTCGGCGTTCTCGCCGATCACCGGGATTCGGGAGTGACCGCTGCGCACCGCCAACGAGGTCGCCTGGCCGGCCGTCTTGTCACTTTCGATCCACACCATCTCAGTGCGCGGAACCATCACCTCGCGGGCCGCGGTATCGCCGAGTTCAAAAACCGACTGGATCATTCGGCGTTCTTCATCTGCCACCACACCGCGCTGCTGGGCCAGGTCGACCACCTCGCGCAGTTCGATCTCAGAGGCGAACGGTCCGTTTCGGAAACCCCGGCCCGGAGTCAGCGCATTACCGAGCAGGACCAGCAGCCGGCTGATGGGGGTCAACAGCACCGAGATGAACTGCAACGGAAGTGCGGAAAACAGCGCGATCGAGTAGGCGTTCTGCCGGCCCAGGGTTCGCGGACCAACACCCATCACGACGAAGCTGATCACGGTCATGATCGCCGCCGCGGCGACCAGCCCCCAGGTCAGGCCGATGTCATCGTAGATATAGGACACCAGCAGCACGGTTGCACTCGCTTCGCAGGCAATTCGCAGCAGCACAACGAGATTGATGTAGTGCGGCCGCTCCAGCAGTACCCGTGCCAGTCGCGCGGCTCCGGGTCTCTCGTCACGAACCAGTTCCTCGACCCGGGCTATCGACACCGTGCTGACAGCCGCGTCGATAGCGGCGAACAGCCCACCAATTGCGATCAGCGCGAACAAACCGAACAGCGGCGCCAGTCCGGTCACGGTTGGTCGAAATACCGTGACTTGTCAAGTAGTCGCCGGTCCTTCTCGTTCTGGCGGTCCTGGTGATAAGCCCGAACCTGCTCGGCGACCCATTCCTCGAGAAGCTGACGCTGTAGGGCGAACATCTCCTTCTCCTCATTGGGCTCGGCATGGTCGAAGCCCAACAGGTGCAGCACGCCGTGCACTGTCAGAAGTGCGAGTTCGTGACCCAGACTGTGGCCGGCCGTCACGGCCTGTTCCGCGGCGAATTGTGGGCATAGCACGATATCGCCAAGCATGGCCTGCCCTGGCTCCGCCGCATCAGGCCGACCGCCGGGTTCGAGTTCGTCCATCGGGAAGCTCATCACGTCGGTCGGCCCGGGTAGATCCATCCACCGCATGTGCAGATCAGCCATCGCGCTCAGATCCAGCAGCACCATCGACAGTTCCGCACTCGGGTTGACCTTCATCTTGCGGATGACAAAGCGGGCGACGCTGATCAGTTCCTCTTCGGATACGTCCAAACCAGATTCGTTGGACACTTCGATACTCATCGGCGATCTCGTCCTATCGGCGCGACGAGCGCCGCTGCGCCCGGCTCGGCAGGCCCAGCTGCTCCTCGGCTCGGGCATAGGCGTCCACGATCTCCGCCACCAGCCGGTGGCGCACCACGTCGGCACTGGTGAGTTCGCAGAAATGGATATCGTCGATACCGTCGAGGACGTCCATCGCGGCCCGCAGACCCGACCTGGCCCCGCCGGGAAGATCAACCTGGGTGATATCGCCGGTCACCACGATCTTGGAACCGAAGCCCAATCGGGTGAGAAACATCTTCATCTGCTCAGCGGTCGTGTTCTGCGCCTCGTCAAGGATGATGAACGCATCGTTGAGACTGCGGCCACGCATATAGGCCAGCGGGGCAACCTCGATGACGCCTGCAGCCATCAACTTCGGGATGGCTGCGACGTCCATCATGTCGTGCAGGGCGTCGTAGAGCGGGCGCAGATAGGGGTCGATCTTCTCACTCAGCGTCCCCGGTAGAAAGCCAAGGCGCTCACCGGCTTCCACCGCCGGGCGGGTCAGGATGATCCGGGACACCTGCTTGGTCTGCAGTGCGTTGACCGCCTTGGCCATCGCCAGGTAGGTCTTGCCGGTGCCGGCCGGACCGATACCGAACACGATGGTGTTGGCGTCGATGGCGTCGACATAGCGCTTCTGGTTGAGCGTCTTGGGCCGGATCGTCTTGCCGCGCCGAGACAGGATGTCCAGGCTCAGCACTTCGGCGGGCGAGGCGTTATCAGCACCGGAGATCATCGCGACGCTGCGACGCACGGCGTCCGGTGACAGCGTTTGACCGCCGGCGACGATGGCGATGAGTTCGGAGATCACCTGCTCGGCGAGAGCCACGTCGGCAGCCGAACCGGAGAGGTTGACCATATTGCCGCGGACGTGTAACTCGGCCGACAGACTGGCTTCGAGTGCGCGGAGATTCCCGTCGGCGGAACCCAGCAGACCCATCACGAGGTCGGGCGGAACAGTCATGCTGCTGCGAAGCTGTGCTGCAGCGGTTGTCTCGCGTGGCGTCACGTGGTTTTCGATGCCTGCTTTCTAGGGTTTCCCGGCCTGGGCGCTCCGATCGATTCTACCGTGTCGATGCTGGTCAGTCGATCGCCCACCGCGTTGTGAGCACGCCCAGCGCGCCCAGCGCGACCGTCGCCGCCGTTGAGGTCCGCAGGACGGTCGATCCCAGGCGTACCGGCACCGCGCCGGCTTGTGTCAGCGCGGCCACCTCCTCATCACTGAGGCCGCCCTCCGGCCCGATCACCAGGACGACCGAGTCCGCCTGCGCCACCGGCACTTCCCCGAACGGCCGGCCCGCCGACTCGTGCAGCACCAGGACCCTCGCTCCGAGGGCGACCCGTTCGCCGACGTAGGCGCCCAACATCGTGGTCGACAGCGGGCCGGCCACGGCGGGGATCCGGGCGCGCCGCGACTGTCGGGCGGCGGACCGGGCGACCGCGCGCCAGCGGCGCAGACCGTTGGCAGCGCGCTCGCCGTCCCAGCGGGCGATGCAGCGCGAGGCCTGCCAGGCGATGAAATCGTCGGCCCCGGCCTCGGTGGCGAGTTCGATCGCCAGCTCCGACCGTTCCGACTTCGGGATTGCCTGCACGACGGTGACCCACGGGCGTGCAGGCGGCACGCTGCGCCGCCGCTCCACGCGAGCCGTCAAGGTCCGTTTGTCGACGCTGACCACCACGCAATCGGCCACGGTGCCGACACCGTCGGAGAGCACCAGGGACTCACCGGGCCGGATGCGGCGCACTGTGGCCGCGTGGAATCCCTCGTCGCCCTCGAGGACCGCAGTTCCGCCGACGGCCGGGATGGCCTCGGCGTAGAACAGGGTCGCTGTCATTTACCGTCCGGGCTCAGCGGCCGCTGAAAGTTTCCCGCAGCCGGCTGAACAGCCCCCCGCCACCGGAAGCCGCGGTGGGGGTCCGGATGTTGCGCACCGCAGCCGTATCAGGACTGCAGGCCTTGAACTCACTGAGTAGTTCGGTGGCCCGGGCGTCGAGTTTGGTGGGGACGGTCACCTCGATATGGGCGTGCAGATCGCCGCGGGCTTCCGAACGCAACCGCGGCATACCCAGGCCACGCAGGGTGATGACCGAAGCCGGCTGAGTTCCCGCCGCGATGGTGATCTCGGTGGTGCCGTCGAGAATCGCATCTACCTTCACGGTGGTTCCCAATGCCGCATCGATCATCGGCACCGAAATGGTGAAATGTAGATCCTCGCCATCGCGGACGAAAACGTCGTGGGCTTGCTCGTGGACCTCCACATACAGGTCGCCGGCCGGACCGCCGCCCGGACCGACCTCGCCCTGGGCGGCCAGGCGCACCCGCATCCCGTCGCCGACTCCGGCCGGGATCTTCACGGTGATCTCCCGACGGGAGCGCACCCGGCCGTCGCCGCCGCAGCGGTGACAGGGATCCGGGATGACCTCGCCGACACCGGCACAGTTGGGGCATGGCCGCGAGGTCATCACCTGGCCGAGTAGCGAGCGTTGCACACTCTGGACTTCACCTCGGCCGCCGCAGATGTCACAGGTGACGGGCGTCGAGTCGCCGTGGGTGCCCCTGCCCTGGCACAGGTCGCACAACACCGCGGTATCGACGGTCACGCCCTTGGCGACCCCGGTCGCGCAGTCGTCGAGGGTCAGCCGCATCCGCAACAGCGAATCCGATCCGGGGCGGACCCGGCCGATCGGTCCGCGTGAGCCTCCGCCCCCACCGAAGAATGCCTCGAATACATCGCCCAGACCGCCGAACCCGGCGAACCCGCCGCCTGAGCCCGCGGTGGCCAGCGGGTCACCGCCCAGGTCGACGATGCGCCGCTTCTCCGGATCCGACAGCACCTCGTAGGCAGTGCTGATCTCCTTGAACAGTTGCTGAGCCTGCTCGTCAGGGTTGATATCGGGATGCAACTCGCGCGCCAGTTTCCGGTAGGCGCGTTTGATCTCCGAATCGCTTGCGCTCCTGCTCACCCCGAGCAGGGCGTAGTAGTCGCGTGCCACGCCTGACCTCTTTCGTACCTCATTGGTGGCGCCGGTGTTCAGCCAGCGCGGTTGCCCAGAACCTCACCGATGTACATCGCAACCGCGGCGACATTGGCCATCGTCCCGGGATAGTCCATTCGGGTGGGGCCCACGACGCCCATGCCGCCGAAGACGGTCCCGGAGCTGCCGTAGGTGGTGGTGACCACAGATGTTCCAGCCATTTGTTCAGCCTCGGTCTCGTGGCCGATGCGCACCGTCACCTTACCGGCATCCTGCTGTGCGGCCAGCAGTCGCAGAACGACGACCTGTTCCTCGAGCGCCTCGAGGACCGAGCGCAGCGACCCGCCGAAGTCGGCGGTGTTGCGGGTCAGGTTGGCGGTGCCGCCCATCAGCAACCGCTCTTCGCTGTGGTCGACGAGCGACTCCAGCAGGACCGTGGCTGATCGGCCGACGGCGTCGCCGAGATTTCCGCCCTGTCCGGCACCGGTAGTGAGCTGATTAGCCAGATCGGCCACCGCCACCGAGGCCGCTGAGAGCCTCTTGCCCTCCAAGGCCTGGCCCAGCAGCTCCCGTAGCCGTGACAGCTGATGGTCGTCGATGGTGTCGCCCAGTTCGACGATGCGCTGGTCGACCCGGCCGGAGTCGGTGATGATGACCATCAGCAGCCGTGCCGGCGTGAGCGCGACCACCTCAAGGTGACGCACCGTCGACACCGACAGAGTCGGGTACTGGACGATCGCCACCTGCCGGGTCAGCTGGGCCAGCAGCCGGACCGCGCGGCGCAATACATCGTCGAGATCGACGCCGGACTCAAGGAACGACAGAATCGCCCGCCGCTCGGAGGAAGAAAGCGGTTTGACCTCGTCGATGCGGTTCACGAACTCGCGGTAGCCCTTTTCGGTGGGAACCCGGCCCGAGCTGGTGTGCGGCTGGGCGATGTAGCCCTCCGCCTCGAGCACCGCCATATCGTTGCGAACGGTGGCACTGGAGACACCGAGGTTGTGCCGGTCGACCAGCGCCTTCGATCCGATCGGCTCCCTGGTGTCAACGAAATCGGCGACGATTGCACGCAGCACCTCGAACCGACGGTCATCGGCACTTCCCATACTGCTCACCTCCATCCCGCTCAACCCTAGATCGCACCGAGTTTACGTGTCGCGAACAGTCGATTTGGCACCCGAGCCGATCGAGTGCCACCGGATCTAGTCGTCGAGCAGGTCCCGCACCACGGCGTCTGCCAGCAGACGACCACGGTCGGTCAACCTCAATCGCTCGCCGCAGCGGATCAACGTTCCCTCGGCGATGGCCTGCGCGGCGCGGTCGGCTTCCGAATCGGTCAGCGCCGCAACGGCTAGCCCGCTGCCCAGTCGGATGCCGAGCATCACCTCCTCGAGGTGGCGGGTGTGGGCATCGAGGCGTTCGAATCCGGTTACCGCGATAGCGCCCCGATTGAGCTGTTCGGCATAAGCCCCGGGGTGCTTGATATTCCACCACCGCACGTCGCCCACAAACCCGTGCGCACCAGGGCCGGCACCCCACCACTGTCCACCATCCCAGTAACCCAGGTTGTGCCGGCACTCGCCGCCGGGACGGCTCCAGTTGGACACCTCGTACCATTGGAGCCCGGCCGCGGACAGCCTGCGGTCGATCAGGTCGTAGCGGCGCGCCATGACGTCGTCGTCGGGCCGGGGCAGCTCGCCTCGGCGCACCCGACGGGCCAGCGCGGTGCCGGCCTCAACGACCAGCGCGTAGGCCGAAACGTGGTCCACCCCGGCAGCCAACGCGGCGTCGACCGACGCCAGCAGATCGTCGTCGGACTCCCCCGGCGTGCCGTAAATGAGGTCGATGTTGACGTGGCCGAAGCCGGCGGCGGCTGCTTCGTGGGCCGCCGCGATCGCCCGACCCGGTGAATGGGTGCGGTCGAGGACGGCCAGCACCCGGGCCGACGACGACTGCATGCCCAGTGAGACCCGGGTGTAGCCGGCTGCGCGGATACCGGCAAAGAACTCCGGCGAGGTGGACTCCGGGTTGGCCTCGGTGGTGATTTCGACGTCGGCGGCCAGCGGGAAATGATCCCGGACGGCGTCCAGCACCGCGGCCAGGCGCTCGGCCCCCAACAGTGATGGTGTGCCGCCACCGACGAAGACGGTGTCGACACCGACCCCGCCTACCCGATCGGTGGCCAGCGCCAGTTCAGTTTTTAAGGCAGCCAGCCAGCTGTCGGGGGTGGCATCACCCAGTTCGTCGGCGGTGTAGGTATTGAAATCGCAGTACCCGCAGCGGGTGGCGCAGAAGGGCACATGAATGTAGATGCCGAACGCTGTGCCCGGGGTGAGGGTGAGCCCGGGCAGATCGGGCGCGGCGGCCGACCCGCGACGATCCAACATGCCCATCAGTGTCGCAGAACGCCACTTTCGCTCACCGCGAGCGCAAATCTGAGCCGGTTACGTCCAGCAACGCCATCCATGGCAGAATCTCCCCCATGCCTGCCCCCCAGACCACTCTGCGCAGTGTCGCGCTCGTGGCACGGCGGCATATCGACTTCAAGCGCGTGTGCAGCTGTTGTTGTCTGGCCTGACGCCGTAGCCCGCCCACCAGAACTTCAGCTGGCCGCCGGATCTGCGCCGCCGGAGCCCCACCGGTGATGTCGCATTGTCCAACGCCCTGACCACAGGAGCACATTCGCATGACTCAGCCCCCCGGCAAGACCCGCAGCGAAGGTCAGTGGGCGCTCGGCGACACCGAACCGCTCAACGCCAATGAACAGACCAAGAAAGACGATGACCCGCTGAACGTTCGGGCGCGCATCGAGACAACCTACGCGCGCGACGGATTCGACAGCATCGACAAAATCGACCTGCGCGGCCGGTTCCGCTGGTGGGGCCTCTACACCCAGCGCGTGCAGGGGTACGACGGCACCTTCACCGGTGATGAGAATATCGACCTGCTCGAAGCGCCGTACTTCATGCTGCGGGTACGTAGCGACGGCGGGGCGTTGACCGCGGCGGCGCTGCGCGCATTGGGCACGATCTCGACCGAATTCGCGCGCGACACCGCTGATATCTCCGATCGGCAGAACGTGCAGTACCACTGGATCCGAGTCGAGGACATGCCCGAGATCTGGAATCGGCTCGACGCCGTCGGCCTGGACACCACTGAAGCATGCGGTGACTGCCCACGTGTGGTACTCGGCTCCCCGTTGGCCGGCGAGTCGCTCGACGAGGTGCTCGACGCCACCCCGGCGATCGACGAGATCGTGCGCCGGTATGTCGGAAAGCCGGAGTACTCGAACCTGCCCCGCAAGTTCAAAACCGCTATCAGCGGATTGCAGGACGTTGTGCACGAGGTCAATGACGTCGCCTTCATCGGGGTGAACCATCCCGAGCACGGCCCCGGCCTGGATCTGTGGGTCGGCGGCGGGTTGTCCACCAACCCGATGCTCGCTCAGCGCCTCGGCGCCTGGGTGCCACTCGACGAGGTGCCCGACGTCTGGGAAGCGGTGGTCAGCGTCTTCCGGGATTACGGCTATCGACGACTGCGCGCCAAGGCACGGCTGAAGTTCCTCATCAAGGACTGGGGTGTGGAGAAGTTCCGTGAGGTTCTCGAGAGCGAGTATCTCGGTCGACGATTGATCGACGGGCCCGCCCCGGAGCCGGCCGTCCACCCGATCGACCACGTCGGGGTACAGCGACTCCGCAACGGTCTCAACGCCGTTGGCGTGGCGCCGATCGCGGGCCGGGTCTCCGGAACGATTCTGACCAAGGTCGCCGACCTCGCCGAACAGGCCGGCTCAGACCGCATCCGATTCACGCCGTACCAGAAGCTGGTGATCCTCGACGTGCCCGATGACCGGCTCGATGAGCTCGTAGCGGGCCTGGATGCACTGGGGCTGCCGGCAACACCGTCACGGTGGCGGCGCAATCTCATGGCCTGCAGCGGAATCGAGTTCTGCAAGTTGTCGTTCGCTGAAACCCGGACGCGGGCGCAGGTTCTGGTGCCCGAGCTTGAGCGGCGGCTGGCTGACCTCAATGCCGGACTCGACGTTCCGATCACCGTCAACCTCAACGGCTGCCCGAATTCGTGTGCCCGGATCCAGATCGCCGATATCGGATTCAAGGGCCAGGTCGTCGAGGACGGCGACGGCGGAAGCACCGAGGGATTCCAGGTGCATCTGGGCGGCAGTCTGGGTCTGGACAGTAATTTCGGCCGAAAGCTGCGGCAGCACAAAGTCACCGGAGCTGAGGTGGGCGACTACATCGAGCGAGTGGTTCGCAATTTCAACGATCAGCATGAGCCCGGCGAGCGTTTTGCCCAGTGGGCGCTGCGCGCGAACGAGGAAGATCTTCGATGAACGCAACGATGACCGAAGACGACCTGCGCGCATTGGCCATCCGCGGCGCCGCCGATCTTGACGGCGCCACCGCCGCGGAATTACTGGCTTGGACCGACACTCATTTCGCAGGCCGCTATGTCGTGGCAGCCAATATGCAGGATGCGGTACTGATCGACCTCGCCGCTAAGGTCCGCCCCGGCGTGGACGTGCTATTCCTCGACACCGGGTACCACTTCGCCGAAACCATCGGCACTCGCGACGCAGTCGAGTCTGTCTACGGCGTGAACATCGTCAACGTCACGCCTGAGTACACGGTCGCCGAACAGGACCGATTACTGGGCAGGGATCTGTTCGCACGCGACCCGGAACGGTGCTGTCGGCTGCGCAAGGTCGAACCACTGGGCAGGGCGTTAGGTAAGTATTCAGCATGGGTCACCGGCATCCGCAGGGTCGACTCGCTCACCCGGGCTGATTCCCCACTCATCTCCTTTGACGAGGGCTTCAAGCTGGTCAAGGTCAACCCACTGGCGGCCTGGACCGACGATGATATGCACGCCTACATGGAAACCCACCGCGTCTTGCTGAATCCCCTTGTTGACGAAGGCTATCCGTCGATCGGTTGCGAGCCCTGCACCGCGAAACCGGCCGCGGGCGCTGACCCGCGCAGCGGTCGCTGGCAGGGTCTGGACAAGACCGAATGCGGGTTGCACCTCTGATGATCATGCCCATGGTGCTCACCGCGCACGGCAGCGTCGATCCGCGTTCAGCGGCCACTACACACGCGGTGGCCGACCAAATCCGACGGCTTCGGCCGGGTTTGGACGTGCGGGTGGCTTTCTGCGAAAAGAGCACACCGAATCTGCGGGACGTGCTCAACGGGCTCGACGGTCCGGGGGTCGTCACGCCACTGCTGCTGGCCAGCGCCTACCACGCCCGCGTCGACATCCCGGCCATCATCTCCGACACCGGCGCTGATGTTCTTCAAGCCGACACCCTCGGCGAGGATCCACACCTGATCGCAGTGCTCAGGCATCGGCTGAGTGAACTGCACGTCGAACACCGGAACGCCGACACCGGCGTGCTGGTCGTGGCAGTCGGGTCCTCGCATACCGAAGCCAATACCGGCACCGCCACCGTCGCCGAAGCACTGGCTCACGGAAGCAGTTGGGCCGGCGTCCGCATCGCCTATGCCACCGGCCCACAACCGTCGGTTGACGAAGGCATCGAGGAACTCCGACTGCTCGGCGCAAAACGGATTGCCCTGGCACCCTGGTTCATCGCCCCCGGACGCATCACCGACCGGGTGGCCGCGATCGCATCAGCGGCCGGCATCCCGATGGCTGAAACTCTCGGCGCGCACCCTCTGGTCGCGACAACGGTGCTCGACCGCTTCGATCAGGCGATCACCCAGCGTCTCGCGGCTTAGCTCAGCCCGGCGCGCCGTTAGCGCCATCGGCACCGTTAGCGCCATCGGCGCCATCGGCGCCATCGGCACCATCGGCGCCGGCGACTCCGCCAAGACCACCCTGACCACCCTGACCACCCTGACCGCCCTGACCACCCTGACCGCCTTGACCACCCTGACCGCCTTGACCACCCAGGCCGCCGTTGCCACCCTGACCGCCATTGCCACCTGTCATCGTCTGCTCCTGCGTTGTTGTTGGTGCGCTTGAGGCCTCAGACGGGGTGACCGAAACCACCTCCGGTCCCGTTGCCACGGTGCGGGTGCAACCGCCGGTCGCGGCAACCGCGACGGCGAGCGCACAGGCGCCGAGCAACAGCCGATTCACAGATTCGCCTGCATTCATACCGGTCTCCTTCACGTGATAGGTCAAACACTACCGACGCTTTGCTCCATGCCGGAGATTGGCGGGATTCTGGTCGCCCGTACGTAGACGGTATCGCCATCCTTCAGCGCCAGTGCCTCGGCATCACCGCGGGTGATCTGTGCCACGAACGGTGCGCCGGTGGTGGCACTGATCAGTTCGACCCGCACTTCGAACCCGAGATAGACCACCCGATCGATGGTGGCCCGGATGACGCCGGTGCTCTCGGCGGTCCCGTCACCAGCCGCAATCGCCATCTCAGGGGTCCGGCCAACCCGGATATCGTGCGGGCGCACCAGAATTCCGTTGAGCGAGGAGACCGTGCCCAGAAACGACATCACGAACGAATTGGCGGGGCTGTCATAGACCTCCGCCGGCGTCCCCACCTGTTCGATGCGCCCCTTGTTGAGAACCGCGATCCGGTCGGCCACGTCCAATGCCTCAGCCTGATCGTGAGTGACGAGCACCGTGGTGACGTGCACCTCGTCGTGCAACCGTCGCAACCATGCCCGCAGATCCTCCCGAACCTTGGCATCGAGGGCACCGAACGGCTCATCCAGCAACAGCACCTGCGGATCAACCGCCAACGCACGCGCCAGTGCCATCCGTTGGCGCTGACCGCCGGATAGCTGGTTGGGATATCGCGTCTGAAATCCGGCCAGGCCTACTACTTCGAGCAGATTGTCCACCTTGTCCTTGATCTCGGCCTTAGGCAGCTTGCGAATCTTGAGCCCGAACGCGACGTTGTCTCGCACGGTGAGATGTTTGAACGCGGCGTAGTGCTGGAAGACGAACCCGATTCCGCGTCGCTGCGGCGGCACTCCTGTGACATCGCGGCCGTTGATCGTGATGGTGCCGCTGTCCGGGGTATCCAGGCCGGCAATAGCGCGCAGCAGAGTCGATTTTCCCGAACCACTCGGCCCGAGCAGGGCGGTCAGCGACCCCGCGGGAACCACGAAGTCGACATTGTCCAAGGCATTGAAGTCGCCGTAGCGTTTGTTGGCACCGATCACGGTGATCGCGTTCGTCATGAAATCGTGCTCCTCGTCAACCCACTCGGGCCCGGCGCGCGTCCAGTACCACCTGGACGACCAAGACCAGCACGGCGACCATCATGAGCAGCGTCGAAATGGCGTAGGCACCGTACTCGGCACCCCGGTTGTAGCGGTCAGAAACCAGCAACGTCAAAGTCTGTGATGCCCCCGGCAGGTTGGAGGACACCATGATCACTGCGCCGTACTCGCCCAGTGTCCGGGCGACCGTCAGCACGATGCCGTAGGTAAGCCCCCACCGAATCGACGGCAGGGTGATCTTCCAGAATGTCTGCCACCAACTGGATCCCAATGTGGCGGCCGCCTCTTCCTGATCGGTACCCAGTTCATGCAACACCGGCTCGACCTCGCGGATCACGAAGGGCACGGTCACGAAGATACTCGCCAGGACGATCCCGGGGAAACCAAAGATGATCTTGAAACCCAGGCCGTTCTCGACGATCCCGAGCAGTCCGGCAGTACCCCACAACAGGATCAGTGCCACACCCACCACAACGGGCGAAACGGCGAACGGCAGGTCAATGAGGGCTTGCAGAAACGCCTTACCTCTAAAACGCTTGCGTGCCAACAGCAATGCCGTCGGAACACCGAATACGACGTTGAGCGGAACCACGATCGCGACGACCAACAGCGAAAGCTGAAGCGCCGAAACTGCGGCCGGGGTGGAGATCGACGCGAAGAACGCACCAGGGCCCGGTGCGAACGTCCGCCACACGATCAGCCCGACCGGAACGACCACCAGCACCAGAACATAGGCCAACGCCAGATAACGGGTAAGGAAACGCGTCAACGGCGACAGAATCATGCAGCCAACTCCTGACGCCTACTTGCTCGGGAACCAAGGGTTCGTAAAACGAGCAGTACCAGGAACGAGACCGTAAGCAGCACAATGGAAACCGCCGCGGCACCAGTGCGATCATCGTTCTCGATCAAGGTGCGAATCCACTGCGAGGACACCTCGGTCTCGCCAGGGATCGCTCCTCCGATCAGAACCACTGAGCCGAATTCGCCGATCGCTCGCGCGAATGCCAGCCCTGCGCCGGACAGCAGCGAGGGCATCAACGCCGGCAGCACCACCCGGCTGAAGATCACCGGGTTGCTGGCTCCCAACGATGCCGCCGCCTCCTCGACTTCGCGATCAAGTTCCAGCAGTACCGGCTGCACCGAGCGGACGACGAAGGGCAGCGTGACAAATAACAGTGCCACGCCCACGCCCCACCTAGTGTGCTGCAGTTGGAGATTCACCGGACTGCTGGGTCCGTAGAGTGCCAGCATCACCAGGCTCGCGACAATGGTGGGTAGCGCGAAAGGTAGGTCAATTACCGAGTCAACGAGGCGTTTGCCAACAAACTCGTCACGGGTCAGTACCCAGGCGACTAGCAGACCGAACACCGCGTTGACCACCGTGACGCCGACCGCAACTGTCAGCGTCACCCGAAAGGACTCCAGTGCCGCGGGCGAGGTGATTGCGGCCCAGAAAGCACCCCAACCGCCCTTGGCCGACTGCCACACGATCGCCGACAACGGCAGCAGGACGATCACACTCAGCCAGATCGATGCAGCACCGGCGAGGACGGGCGTCGAGTGGTCCCGACGGGCCCCGACACCGGACGGCCGGCCCGAGTTGTCATTCTCGGGCCGGACCGTCGCGGTGTGAGGGGCTGCCGTCATCCGGTGGCTTTCTTGTAAATGGTGGTGATGGTGCCATTCTCCTTGTCGAACAGTGCCGAATCCACTGTCGTCCAACCGCCGAGGTCGGCGATGGTCCACAGCTTCTGCGGAGCCGGGAAATCACTGGCGAAATCCGCCGCCACCGCCGGATCCACCGGCCGGAAACCGGCCTGCGCCCAGATTTTCTGACCCTCCGGCGTGAACAGGAAATTCTTCAGCGCGCCCGCCTTGTCGGGGTGGGTACCGGTGGTGACCAGGGCCACCGGGTGGTCGATCTTGAAGGTCTGCGGCGGATTGATGTGTTCCACGCTCACGTTCCCTTTTTCGGCACCCTGACGTTCTATGTAGATGGCCTCGTTCTCGTAACTGATCAGAACGTCACCGGTGCCCTGGAGGAAGACATCCGTTGCCTCACGCCCGGAACCAGGCCGGGTCTTGACGTGGTCGGTGACCAGCCGGGTGATGTAGTCGAGTCCGGGCTGCGGATCCTTGCCACCGTCGCTCTTGACGGCATACGGCGCCAGCAGGTTCCACTTGGCCGACCCCGAACTCAGCGGGCTGGGGGTGACCACCTCGACTCCCGGCGCAAGCAGGTCGTCCCAGTCCCTAATGTTCTTCGGGTTGCCCTTGCGGACCACCAGGGAGACCACCGAGCCGAACGGGATGCCCCTGGTGACATCGGCGTTCCAGTCGGCCGCGACCTTGCCGGCCTTGACCAGCCGGGTGACATCCGGTTCGACCGAGAAGTTCACGATATCGGCGGGCTTGCCGTCGGCGACGGCGCGGGACTGATCCCCGGACGCCCCGTAGGACGTCGTCACCTCGACACCCTTGCCCTCGGGAGTCGCGACGAAGGCGGGGATGATCTTGCTCCACCCCGGTTCCGGAACGGCATAGGCCACCAGGGTCAGTGTGGTGTCGGCCTTGGGCGCATCACCGCCACCGACGACGTCACTGGATCCGCCGCCGCAGGCGGCGAGCACGGTGGTGGCGGTTGCCAGTGCTGCGGCACCTCGAAACTTGCGCAGAACCCGCGAAAGCGTGGTCACGAACAGCCTTTCTCATCGTCGGTTCTTATCGGGCTCAAAGATCCGCCCCGACGGAGAAATAGTTTCCAGGCACAGTTCTCACCAACACCAGACCGCAGGGCAGCAGAGGGTCAGAGACAACAATATGCAGAATCAGCAACGGCGTGCACACCAACGCCGGAGGCCGCCAAGACGTAGCGGGTCGCCGATTGCATGGGGCGAACGATAACACCCGATCTATCCGCGCGCATCATGCGGGCCCCGCGGTGTTACCACGGTTCAGCGATTCAGCAACCAGACGATCAGCACGAGCACGAGCAGAGCAATGAGTGCGATCCGCACCCGGGATCGGGGCATACCGGTCATCGACGCTCCCCGCGCAGTCGCCGAACCACCGCGATGCCGTTGCCCAGGGCCGCATCGGCCGCCAGCGCGATCCCGTAGGCCAACACCAGGACGACCGGCATGACGATCAGGGTCTGCACGACGAACCCGAGCCCGGAAAGCCACAGCTCAGCACCGTCCCACCAGCTCAGGAACCCGGCCACGCGATTACCCTATGCCTCGATCACGATCGCGTGGTCTCTTGGGTCGATCGGTAGACGCGGAACCTCTCACCAGCCATGATTGCGGAATGGTTTTGCAGGCCCAACCCGCGGGTGAGGACATCGACGAACGCAACGGACGGTCGGCGTCGCGGTCCGGACCCGAATCGATGCGGTACCCAACCGGTGGACAGCAGCGCAGCCCGTTCCCTCCGATAGCCGACTATGCATTCCTGTCGGACTGCGAGAACACCTGCCTGATCTCGGCTGCCGGCTCGGTGGAGTGGATGTGCATGCCGCGCCCGGACTCGCCCAGTGTGTTCGGGTCCATCCTGGACCGCGGCGCCGGGCACTTCCGGCTGGCCCCCTACGGGGTGTCGGTGCCGGCCGCGCGGCGCTACCTGCCCGGCAGCCTGATCATGGAAACCACCTGGCAGACCCAAACCGGCTGGCTCATCGTGCGCGACGCGCTGGTAATGGGGCCCTGGCATGACATCGCAGCCCGGTCGCATACGCATCGGCGCACCCCGATGGACTGGGATGCCGAGCACATCCTGTTACGTACCGTGCGATGTGTGAGCGGCACGGTCGAACTGGTCATGAACTGCGAGCCTGCATTCGACTACGGTCGCAGCACTGCCGAATGGGAGTACTCCGCCGCCGCCTACGGTGAGGCGATCGCCCGTTCCCACATCGACCCTGATGCGCACCCCACGCTGCGGTTGACCACAAACCTGCGGATCGGACTCGAGGGCCGGGAGGCGCGCGCGCGTACCCGGCTCAAAGAGGGTGACGACGCCTTCGTGGCGCTGTCCTGGTCGGAGCATCCGTCGCCGCAGACCTATCAGGAAGCCACCGACAAGATGTGGCAGACCAGCGAGGCGTGGCGGCAGTGGATCAACATAGGTCAGTTTCCCGACCATCCGTGGCGTTCCTACCTGCAACGCAGCGCGCTGACCCTCAAGGGCCTGACGTACTCGCCGACGGGAGCATTGTTGGCGGCGAGTACCACGTCGCTGCCCGAGACACCGCACGGCGAGCGCAACTGGGACTACCGCTACGCGTGGGTGCGCGACTCGACCTTCGCGCTATGGGGTCTGTACACGCTGGGGTTGGACCGCGAGGCCGATGACTTCTTCTCGTTCATCGCTGATGTGTCGGGTGCCAACAACGGCGAGCGACAACCGCTTCAGGTGATGTATGCGGTGGGTGGTGAACGCGAACTCGTCGAGGAGGAGTTGACCCATCTTTCCGGTTACGACAACGCCCGGCCGGTGCGGATTGGGAACGGCGCCTACAACCAACGCCAGCACGATATCTGGGGCACCATGCTCGACTCGGTGTACCTGCACGCCAAGTCCCGGGAGAACATCTCCGACCAACTCTGGCCGGTGCTCAAGGAACAGGTCGACGAGGCCATCAAGTACTGGCGGGAACCTGACCGCGGCATCTGGGAGGTGCGCGGTGAACCGCAGCACTTCACCTCATCGAAGGTGATGTGCTGGGTGGCACTGGATCGCGGCGCGAAGCTGGCCGACCTGCAGGGCTCAACGAGCTACGCCCAGCAGTGGCGGGTGATCGCCGATGAGATCAAGGCCGACATCCTGGCCCATGGCGTGGACTCCCGCGGTGTGTTCACCCAGCGCTACGGCGACCCCGCTCTAGACGCCTCGCTGCTGCTGGTTCCGCTGCTGCGGTTCCTGCCTTCCGACGACCCGCGGGTGCGCGCCACCGTGCTCGCGATCGCCGACGAGCTCACCGAGGAAGGCCTGGTGTTGCGCTATCGCACCCACGAGACCGACGATGGCCTGTCCGGGGAGGAGGGCAGCTTCACTATCTGCTCGTTCTGGCTGGTGTCGGCATTGGTGGAGATCGGAGAGATCCAGCGGGCCCGGCACCTATGCGAGCGACTGTTGTCCTTCGCCAGTCCGCTGCACCTCTACGCCGAGGAGATCGAGCCGCGCACCGGCCGGCACCTGGGCAATTTCCCACAGGCGTTCACCCACCTGGCGCTCATCAATGCAGTGGTGCACGTCATCCGGGCAGAGGAACTCGCTGACGGCACCGGGGTCTTTCAGCCGGCCAACGCGACGCAGTAGCGGCTCAGGGCAACCTGCTGAGATTGTCCAGCATCGCCCGGGCGAGGTCGACGGCTCTGGTGGTGGCCACTCGTCTGGCGGGATCCGGAGCAGTCACCGCGACATCCACATCCACGATGCAGTCGGCTGATAATCCGACGGCGTGCTCGGTCGGAAACCCGGCGTCGGTGTCGCTTTTCCCGCTGAGGATGGTGGCCGAGAGAATCGGGCCGGCTACGGCCACATCGGTGACGCTCAGTCCGAGATCGGATCCTCCTGCATTGATCCCCACCCGTCCTCCCTCGCACGACCGCCACCTCGTCACGAATTGGGAGAACATCCGGGAGGCCTCAGCGTCGGAGACAAACCGCACCACACCGGTATCGGCACTCGAGACCGTCTGCCCCTCGCCGAAGCGAGCGAAATCCTGCCAGGCCACGCCGCGAACATCACCCTTCTCGTAGACCCACCGCATCAGCGGCGTGATCGCTCCCAGGCATTCGATCGGATCCACCGCATCATTACCGCGAATTCCGTTGGGCAACACATCGATCGAACCGACTACCGGCTGACTGGTCGCATCCAGCGGATTACCCACCGCGGCCCGCACCTGTTCGGCAGTGGGCAGAGCCTGCTGAAGCGCGAAGGGCGGTTGACGCGTCGCCGACCCGTCGACGGCGGTGGCGCAGGCGGCGATCATGACGCTCGCCACGATGGCGCCCAACGCTCGCGCGCATCGTCGGTGAACGACTGAACAGTCCCCTGTGATGAGCCCCCTACTTCCGGGTCTTATCAGCCGACTTGTCACCGGGCGCGTCGGTGGACAGCGCGGCGACGAAGGCTTCTTGCGGAACCTCGACCCGACCAATGGTCTTCATCCGCTTCTTGCCTTCCTTCTGCTTCTCCAACAGCTTGCGCTTGCGGGTGATGTCGCCGCCGTAACACTTGGACAGCACATCCTTGCGGATGGCCCGGATGTTTTCGCGGGCAATGATTTTCGCGCCGACAGCCGCCTGTATGGGTACTTCGAACTGCTGCCGCGGAATGAGCTGCTTGAGTTTGGTGGTCATCTTCTGTCCGTAGGCCTGGGCCGCATCCTTATGCACAATGGCGCTGAAGGCGTCGACAGGCTCGCCCTGCAGCAGGATGTCGACCTTCACCAGTGCAGCCTCCTGCTCGCCCGCCTCCTCGTAGTCGAGGCTGGCGTAGCCGCGGGTACGGGACTTCAACGAATCGAAGAAGTCGAAGATGATTTCACCAAGCGGCATGGTGTAGCGCAGTTCGACGCGCTCCGGGGAGAGATAGTCCATGCCGCCGAGTTCGCCTCGACGCGATTGGCACAGCTCCATGATGGTTCCGATGAACTCACTCGGCGCGATCACCGTGCACTTGACCACCGGCTCGTAAATCACCGGGACCTTACCGTCCGGCCAGTCCGACGGATTGGTGACGACCTTCTCGGCGCCATCTTCGGCAACGACCCGGTAGACCACATTCGGGGAGGTTGAGATCAGGTCGAGATCGAACTCGCGCTCAAGGCGCTCCCGGGTGATCTCCATGTGCAGCAGACCCAGGAATCCGCAGCGGAAGCCGAAGCCCAGCGCCACCGAGGTTTCCGGCTCCCACACCAGCGCCGCATCGTTGAGCTGCAAGCGCTCCAGGGCGTCGCGCAGGTTCGGGTAGTCCGATCCGTCCACCGGGTACAGGCCCGAATAGACCATCGGCCGGGGCTCGCGATAACCGGTGAGCGCCTCGGTCGCGCCGTGGCGCGCGGACGTGACGGTGTCACCGACCTTGGACTGCCGGACGTCCTTCACACCGGTGATGAGGTAACCCACCTCGCCCACCCCGAGGCCTTCGGTGGGCTTAGGCTCGGGCGATACGATGCCCACCTCGAGCAGTTCGTGGGTCGCGCCGGTGGACATCATTTTGATCTTCTCGCGCGGGGTGAGCCTGCCGTCGATCACGCGCACGTAGGTCACCACACCGCGGTAGATGTCGTAGACCGAGTCGAAGATCATCGCGCGGGCAGGCGCGTCCGCATCACCGACGGGTGCGGGCACCACTCTGACGACCTCGTCAAGCAGTTCGGTGACACCGGCGCCGGTCTTGCCCGACACCCGCAATACGTCGTCGGGCTCACATCCGATGATGTGGGCGAGTTCTGCGGCGTAGCGCTCCGGGTCGGCAGCCGGCAGGTCGATCTTGTTGAGGACCGGGACGATCGTCAGGTCGCGGTCGAGCGCCAGATACAGGTTGGCCAGCGTCTGAGCCTCGATGCCCTGGGCGGCATCGACCAGCAGCACCGCGCCCTCGCACGCCTCCAGCGCGCGGGAGACCTCATAGGTGAAGTCAACATGGCCAGGGGTGTCGATCAGGTGCAGAACGTAATCGGTATCGCCCACCCGCCACGGCAACCGCACGTTCTGGGCCTTGATGGTGATCCCGCGCTCACGCTCGATGTCCATCCGGTCGAGGTACTGCGCGCGCATGTCGCGGTCCGACACCACTCCGGTCAACTGCAGCATCCGGTCGGCCAGCGTCGACTTCCCGTGATCAATGTGAGCGATGATGCAGAAGTTCCGAATCTGCGCCGGCGCGGTGAACGTCCGGTCGGCGAAACTGCTGATGGGAATCTCCTGGTGAGCGGTACTCGTGCGACGGTTTTCACACGAGGTTTCCGGCCTCCTCAGCGTATCGACACCTGGGCATCCGAACACAATCGCGACTCGCCGCCGAGTGTCGCTTCTCGCCTATGCTTTCCAGAATGGCGTCGCAGTGGAGGACGTTTCAGCGGCTGGCGGAGCACCTGGTCTTCATTGAGGCTCCGAAATTGTTTCGTCAGCTACCGGATCCGAATGCGATCCAGCGGACCATTCAGCATGGGCTGAGGCTGGGCCTGGAAGCGCTGGTGGCTACCGCCCTGCCCGCCGAGTCACCCGTGGCGATCACCGCCGGCCGACCGGTCACCAGCAGCAGCCTGCCCACCGCGCACCGGGCCCGCACGGTGATCTACGCACCTGACCTAGACGGTCGCGCGGATCCCGGGGAGATCGTCTGGACATGGGTGGTCTACGAAGATGACCCCACCCGCGGTAAAGATCGTCCGGTCCTGGTGGTTGGGCGGGAACGCCAGACCCTGCTCGGGCTGATGCTCTCCAGCCAGCTGCACCACGCCGAAGACCCGGCCTGGATCGGCATCGGGTCCGGAGACTGGGATGCCGAGGGCCGGCCCAGCTGGGTGCGGCTGGATCGGGTGCTCGACGTGCCCGAAGAGAGCATCCGGCGGGAAGGCGCCATCATGGCACGCCACACCTTCGACATCGTCGCGGCGCGACTGCGGGCCGAATACTTCTGGAGCTGAAAGCTCCGATAGATATAGAGCTGAAAGCTCCGATAGATCTCGAGCTGAAAGCTCCGATAGATCTCGAGCTGAAAGCTCCTAGCCACCCTGGGTGATGTACGCGTGCAGCTGCTGGCTCTCGGACTGCAACTCCTCCATCCGGATTTTGACCACGTCCCCGATGCTCACGATGCCGGCCAGTTGGCCGTTGTCCAGGACCGGAACATGGCGCACCCGGTTGTTGGTCATCAGCGCGGCCAGGTCATCGATCGGATCTTCGGGGCGGCACGTCAGCACGTCGACGCTCATGATGTCGCCGACCGACCGACCCAGCAGTTCCGATCCGTATTCGTGCAGTTTGCGGACGACGTCGCGCTCGGAGACGATGCCGACGACTCCGCCGGTGCCCATATTCCCCGAGTCGCTGCGCTCCTGCCCGCCGGTGCCGATCACCACCATCGCTCCGATGTTTCGGACCTCAAGTTCGGTGAGCAACGCGGCGACCGTGGTCGTTTCGGTCACGGTTGCCACCGCCGGGCCCTTGCTGCGCAGAATGTCTGCAATGCGCATAACCACCCCTCCTCGACACGTTGTGACGGATCTCACAACAGCCTACGGGGTCTTGGTGCGGCGCGGAGGCCTGTTCGCCAAGCCGACGGAGTAGGAACAGTCACATGATCGAAATCATCCTGACCGGTACCGGAAGTCCGATGGTCGACCCCAACCGGGCCGGACCGTCGACTCTGGTGATGACCGGAGACCAGACCTTTCTCGTCGACTGCGGTCGCGGGGTGCTGATGCGGGCCGCGGCCGCCGGTGTGGGTGCGGCGAACCTGACCGCACTGCTGCTCACCCATCTGCACAGCGACCACATCACCGATCTCTGCGATGTCATCACCACCCGGTGGGTGACCTCGCTCGGCCCGGCCCCGCTGCCGGTCATCGGCCCGCCCGGCACCAAGGCGGTGGTCGAGGCGACACTGGCCGCACTGGCTCCCGACATCTCCTACCGGATCGCTCATCACGCCGACATCACCGCCCCACCCGACATTGTGGTTCACGAGTACGCGACGGGTCAGGTGTGGGACGGCGGCGGTGTTCGGATCACCGCAGCACCGACCGACCACCGGCCGGTGGAACCCACCATCGCCTTCCGCATCGACTACGACGGAGCGTCGGTGGTGCTCGCCGGAGACACCGTGCCGTGTGCCACCCTTGACGAGCTGACCCATGGCGCGAACGCGCTCGTGCACACCGCCATCCGTAAGGACCTGGTCGAGCAGATTCCCCTACAGCGTCTCAAAGACATCCTGGATTACCACTCGTCGGTGGAGCAGGCCGCGGCCACCGCGGCCCGGGCCGGGGTGGACACCCTGGTACTCACCCACTACGTGCCGCCATTGGCGGCCGGCCAGGAGGAGCAATGGCGGGCACTTGCTGCCGGCGAGTTCAACGGCCGGATCGAACTCGGCGATGACCTGCTGCGCGTTTCAGTGGGGTGATTACCTGAGCAAGCCTCGTGATCTCGACCGCACCGTCGAGATCACCAGAACCCGGCCCCATAGGTGACCAGGTCGCGGTAACCGCCGTCTGCGCAGGCTGACGGGCTCCACTTTGGGACTATCCGCCCGGTGCTGGTATTCTCGGAACGCGCCGCGAGGGCACCTGTCCCGGCGCTGTGCAGACCTAGCAGTACCGACCAAACCGCCTTTGAACTGTGTGAAGGAACTAACGCGTGGCCAATATCAAATCGCAGCAGAAGCGCAACATCACCAATGAGCGCCGCAGGCTGCGTAATAAGTCGGTGAAGTCGTCACTTCACACGGCCATCCGTGCCTTCCGTTCTGCCGCCGCCGAAGGTGATAGGGAGAAGGCCAGCGAGTTGCTGGCCTCCACCAGTCGCAAGTTGGACAAGGCTGCCAGCAAGGGCGTCATCCACATGAACCAGGCCGCCAACAAGAAGTCGGCGCTGGCGCACGCCCTGCGCAAGATCTGATCACCGCCCCAATCCAGGTTTGCGGCCGGCGGCGGCCAGTTGCGCGACTTTGCGCACCGTGTCCTCCAGCACATATTCGGGATCGGCTGCCGCTCCTTTTACGCCGGCATTGAGATCAGCCACCAATCGGATGGCTGTGGCGACCGTCTGTTGAGTCCAGCGCCGCGCCTGCTTCTGGGCCTTCTCGATTTTCCACGGCGGCATACCAAGCTCGCCGGCCAGCCGGCGGGAGTCACCGGAGAACGGACCCACCCGAGCGATGGCATGGACAGCCTCGGCCAGCGCGTCGGCGAGCAGTACATGAGCCACCCCGCGTGACATCGCCCAACGCAACGCTTCTGTCGCTCCGGCGAGATCACCCGTAACAGCCTTGTCGGCGATCTCGAAGCCGGTAACCTCCTTGCCGCTGTGATAGCAGCGCACGGCGTTGGCGTCGACCTGCCCGCCGGTGTCGGCGACCAATTGCGAACAGGCCGAGGCCAGTTCGCGGATATCGGAACCGATGGCGTCGAGCAATGCGTCGACGGTGTCATCGTCGGCCTTGATCTTCAGCGCGCGGAATTCGGCACGGACGAATGCGGCACGCGCACCGGTCTTGGCGATCTTGGCGCACTCGTGGGTCTGCGCGCCCAACTCACGCAACTGCCCGGCCAGCGCCTTGGCCCGGCCGCCGCCGGAGTGCACCACCACCATCACGGTGCCGGGCGGCAGGTCAGCCGCCGCCGACGCGATCAGAGTGGCAGCGTCCTTACCTGCCTCGTCCGCGGCTTCCAACACGACCACGCGTTCGTCGGCAAACAGCGATGGGCTCAGTAATTCGGCGAGCTCGTTGGTGGATACGTCGCCGGCCCGCAGGCGGTTGAGGGGTACGTCGGCGGTTCCGGCGCACGCTCGGACTGCCCGGAGGATCGCTGCTACCGCCCGCTCGACGAGGAGTTCTTCGCCGCCGAGTATCAGATGCAGGGGCTCCACTGGCGCGCTCACCCGTCGATGGTGTCACGGGCCGCCGACGACACCCGACACCGACCACGCAAGAGCACAGAGCAGCCCGGTGACCAGGCCCAGCCGGAACCATCGCCACCGCCACAACACGACGGCCCCCACCACGGCGCAACCCACGGCGGCAATACCCGGCCAGCCGGACGGCACCGCGACCGCAGCACCGGGTAGCGCTGCAGCGGCATGCGCGCAGTGCAGCAGCCACCACACCTCGGGTCCGGTGAACCGGATCAATAGATCTGCGGCCGCAGGCCAGAGCGTGGACAGCGCCGCGGCGGCGGTGCCCAGCACGGTGATCGGTGGGATCACCGGAGCCACAATGAGATTGGCGATGACAGCCACCAGACTGAGCTGTCCCGAAATGGACGCGATCAGTGGCGCAGTCACGAGATGTGCCGCCAGCGCGATGCACACCGCATCAGCCAGTGGCTTGGGACATCCGCGCGCCGCCAGCCTCGCCGACCAGACCGGTGCCACCACGATCAGGGCCGCCGTCGCCGACACCGACAGCATGAACCCGACATCCACGGCCAGTTGCGGTGCGAACACCAGCAACGCGATCACTGCGGCCGACAGCACCGGGATGCCCTGCCGGCGCCGGGCGGACAGTACCGCCAACAGTGCGATGGCGCCCATCACCGCAGCACGCAGCACGCTGGCGGTGGGCTGCACGACGATGACGAATACCCCCAGCGCCAGTGCCGCCAGCGCCACCGCCGGCCGGGGTCCGATCAGCCGGGCCGATAACAGCACGGCACCGCAGACGATGGTGACGTTGGCGCCCGATACCGCGGTCAGATGTGTCAGCCCTGCGGTGCGGAACTCCGCAGTAGTAGAGGCACTCACGGTCGCGGTGTCACCCAGCACCAAACCGGGCAGCATCGCGGCCTGGCCGGCGGGCAGCGCCTCGCGGGCCGCTGCGGCGAACCGGGTCCGCACCCCCTGGGCTGCCCGCTGGACGGCGGACGCCTCGCCGAACTCAGGCCGGCCGACCGCGGCGAGCGCAGCCACGGTCAGATCCGGTCGTCTCGGCCGGTCGATCCGGGCGCGAAACCGGGTGGGCTGGCCGGCGGTCAGTCGGGCGAAGTCGACGCCACGCACGAACACCACGACGCGGCCGGAGATGTCGTCGTCGGCGATACGAACCAGTGCGGCCCGAAACATCAGCCGGCCGCTACCCACCGAGCGCGGGCTCTCCTCGGGCGTCACCGTCACCCAGGCTGTCCTGCCGAACAACTGCCCGACCGGGTGGTGATCCACGGCATGGCTGCGCAGCCCGATGGCAACTCCGAACCCGGCACCGACCACCGCAACGCTAAGCACGCCCACCCCGGCCGCGCGCACCACCGGACGCGAGGAGCCCAACGTCCGCCAGATCAGCCACCACCCGGTTGCCGCCGCGCAGCAGATCCCCGCGATCAGCGGGCCGATCCGCCAGGTGATCCCGGCGGCGGTCACCGCCCACGCGGTCAGCGCAGCCGGCACCAGCCGCACGTCCAGCGTCGGCTGCGGTTGCACCGTTCAGACCCGCACCAGTGGTCGCAGCTTCTCCAGCCGGGCCGGGCCGATACCGTCGACCTCGCCGAGTTGATCGACAGTGGTGAACGTACCGTTGGCCTGCCGCCAGGCCACGATCGCCGCGGCGGTCACCGGCCCGACGCCGGGCAGGGTGTCCAACTGCTCGGCGGTGGCGGTGTTCAGGTCGAGCGGGCTGGAAGGTTTGGGGCTGGTGGCTGTGCCGCGGCCCACTAAGCCGCCCTGCGGCGACCCGCCGCCCACCGAACTGCCCAGCACCGCCGGGTGCCCGGCCGGGGTGGCGATGCCGACCACGATCTGCTCACCGTCGGCGACACGGCGGGCCAGGTTCAGCCCGACGGTGTCCGCCCCGTTGAGCGGACCGCCTGCCGCGGATACCGCGTCGGCGATGCGGGCACTGGGTGCCAATGTCACCAGGCCGGGCTGCGCCACCAGTCCGACGACACTGACCACCACCGACTGCTCGGCCTGTTGCGTCGGCGGGGGCGTTACGGCGGTGCCGGGTCGCGGCACCGTCGAGGCAACCATCTCCACCGGCGGCAATTTCGCCGACGATACCGGCGCCGGGTGGTCGCGGGCCAGGGTGAACACCGTGATCAATACGGCGAGGGCACCGACGACCCCGAGGGCAATGCCGCCGACGCGACCGGGATCGGCGCGGATAGCTGCCAGCCAGGCCCGCCCGCGGTGTCGGTCGTCTGACACCCAACTGGGTGCCAGCGGTGCCGCGTCGGCCAAGCCCTCCTCATCGTCGTCGTCCTCGCTGTCGTCGTCCTCGGTGTCGATCCGGCCGGGTCGCGCGAACAGACGACGGTGCAGGATGGCCAGTGGCTGCTCGGTTCCCATCCGGCGACCGTAAAGTCGACAGCCGACCCACAACAGCCGGCGACACCGCGCCGGTACCGGGCTGTGGATCAATCCCGGACTGTGCAATCAGGACGCAGTCAGGACGCAAGAAGGAGAAGACATGGGTTCAACGACGGACCGACCGCTGCGGGTGATCCAGTGGACCACCGGCAATATCGGCCGCCGATCATTGCACGCGATCATCAGCCGACCGGATATGGAACTGGTGGGTGTCTTCGCCCACGGCGCCGACAAGGTCGGGGTGGACGCCGCCGAGTTGGCCGGCTGGCCGGAACCGACGGGCATCACTGCCACCAATGACATTGATGCACTACTCGCCGCGAAGCCGGACGCCTGCTGCTACAACCCGCTGTGGCCCAGCATCGACGAACTAGAGCGGTTGCTGGCCTCTGGCGTCAACGTCTGCACATCGGCGGCCTGGATCACCGGCGGCAAGCAGACGTCTGCCGACCTGGACCGAATCCGAAAGGCTTGCCAGCGAGGCGATTCCACGATCTTCGGCAACGGTGCACACCCGGGTATGACCAATATGGTCGCCATGGTGCTGTCCGGTTCCTGCGAACGGGTCGACGAGATCCGGATCACCGAGTCGGTGGACTGCTCCACCTACGAGTCGGCCGGCACTCAGACCGCGATGGGCTTCTCCTGCGATCCCGATACCCCCGGACTGGCTGAGAGCGTGCGACGGGAGAGTGAGGTGTTCGCCGAATCGGCGGCGATGATGGCCGACGCGATCGGCGCCGACCTCGACCGGATGAGCTTCGACGTGACGTTCACGCCGGCCACCGGCGACACCGATCTGGGATTCATGACGATCCCGAAGGGAACCATCGGCGGGGTGATGGGCTACCACCGCGGCTGGGTGGGCGAGCGCAATGTGGTCAGCGTCGGGTTCAACTGGATCATGGGTGATCACGTGGCACCACCCAAACCACTGGAGCACGGCCACGTCATCCAGGTGTTCGGAGTGCCGAACATGCGCACCGTGCTGCACTGCCTGCCACCTAAGGAGTGGACCGAACCCGGTTTCATGGGCCTGGGCATGATCTACACGGCCATGCCGGTGACCAATGCGGTGCCGATGGTGGTGGCGGCCAAACCGGGCATCGTGACGCTCAAGGACCTGCCGCCGGTCACCGGTCGCTTCGCGGCTCGCTGACTCCGGACTCAACGACGGGCTCGATAGCCAGCACCACCCCGACCGCACCCGGGCCCAGGTGCACCCCGAGCACCGGACCGAGATCGGTGACGACCGCCGGACCGCAACCCGGCAGCGCACCGGCCAGTGTCGCGGCTACCTCGGCCGCGCCGGCGGGGTTGTCGACGTGATGTACCGCCAATGCGGCGCGCCGCTCCCCCACCACCGCGAGGACGTGTTCGACCATCGCCACCGTCGCCTTCGACGTGGTGCGGACCCGCTGCGCGAGCACCAGCTTGCCGTCGTCGATCCGCAGCAGCGGTTTGAGCGCCAGCGCGGTTCCCAGCCAGGATGCGGTAGCCCCGATCCGGCCACTGCGGCGCAGGTTCTCCAGGCGCTGCACCACCAGGAAGGCATATACCCGTGGCACCGTGGATTCCGCCTGTGCCGCAACGGTACTGAGATCCTCACCCTCGCGAGCGGCTCGTGCGGCAGCCAGCGCCACGAAGCCGGTGCCCATTCCCGCCGACTTGGAGTCGATCACCCGCACCGCGCCGTCGAACTCCCGGGCGCCATGCTGCGCGGCCCCGAGTGTGCTCGACAACTCGTTGGAGATATGCACGGCTACCACACCGTCGCCGCGGGAGTCCGATAGCGCTTCGCGGTACACCGCGGCCAACTCGGTCGGGCTGGCGCCGGCGGTGGTGACCTGTCGCTGATACAGATCGCCCGGCGCCTCGTCGACACCGTCGCGCAGATCGTCGCCGTCGACGAGGATATGCAGCGGCACCACCCGGATTCCCCACTCGGCGATCATGGGGTCAGGCAGCCGGGCCGAGGAGTCGGTCACCACGATCACCGGCACCCGCTACTCCCCACCTTCGTCGTGCCTCACACCGGCTTCAGCAAGAGCCTTGAACATCAACTCGGCGACCGCCTCATGCGCCTCGAAGTTCCAGTGGATCCCATCCGGATTGCCGCGGCCACCCAGGACGTGCGGTTCAACGGCTTCTTTGAGATCGACCAGCGGTATGCGGTGACGTTCTGCCCACGCCGTGATCGCCCCCACAGTTCCCGACCGGCCGCGGTGCGAATATCCGTAGGTCTCGGCGATGTGGACCGAAGGTAGCGACGCCACAATCGGGATGCCGGGGCGATTGAAGTCGATTGCGCCACGGGTCATTTCGAGATATTCGACACTGAGGCGCGGCGGAAGTGCCGACCGTGAGACCGGTGACAATCGCGGTTGCAGCCAACCGTAGGAGTCGCGCACCCACCGCCGCAACCACGGCGGGCGCAGATAACGGATCGACTCGCGCAGCGCTGTCGGCAGCGGTGAGGGTAGCGAATCCATGCCGCTGGTGGCGAAAATCACCGCGCCCGCCCTCGGCAGCGCCGCCCAGGAACGTGGATCCTGAGTCGCCGCCCACCACACGTCCCGGCACGTCCATCCGATTCGGCCGATGAGTTCCAGATCCCAACCAAGCTGGGCGGCAACAATATTGGGCCAGATGCGTGAATCATCGGCAGGCAGACCGCCCTGCGGTCCGTAGTAGGACAGCGAATCGGCGAAAACCAGCAGGGCCTTACCAGGCGGGACAACCTCAGAGGACATCGTTGGCAACCTGAGCGGAAGCGTTCCACACGTCCAATCTCCAGCGAAGGTCTGCGAATGCAGCGTCGGCGCCACCGTGCGCGGACAACTGCGCCCAACTGGCATTACCCATCCCGCCGAACACCGGCCAGTTCTCGACCGGTACCTGAAGCAGTGCGGCGGTCAGCGCGGCGATGAGCCCACCGTGCGCCACCAACACCACCGGCCGGTCCGCGTCGTCGCCACCCCAGTCAGGTTCACCGGCCACCAACTCCTCGACCAAAGGCACGCTGCGGTCGGCGACGTCGACGCGGCTTTCCCCACCATGCGGCGCCCACCTCGCGTCATCGCGCCAGGCGTACCGCGCCCCGGGTGAGCCGGCGTCGACCTGTTCGTGGGTCAGGCCCTGCCAGTCGCCGAGGTGAGTCTCCCGGAGCCGGGAGTCCTTGCGGACCGGCAGTTCACAGCACTGGCCGAGGGTCGCGGCGGTGTCGAATGCGCGCCGCAGGTCGGAGGAGACGATGAGCAACGGCTGCCGTGTGGCAAGTACCTCGGCGGCGGCCAGAGCCTGGGCCCTGCCGAGGTCGGTCAGATCGGTGTCCAGCTGGCCCTGCATCCTGCTACCGGCGTTGAACTCGGTTTGTCCGTGCCGCAGCATCACCAATCGCCGCACCCTCACGTCGGTGCGCCCTCTGCGGGCGCCTCGTTGAGATCGACCGCAACCACGGGGCAGTCCCGCCAGAGCCGGTCCAGCGCGTAAAAGTTGCGTTCGTCGACGTGTTGGATGTGCACGACGATATCGATGAAATCCAGCAGCACCCAGCGGCCTTCCCGGGCCCCCTCGCGGCGGGCCGGTTTGTATCCGGCCAGTCGCATCTGCTCCTCGACCGCGTCGACGATCGCATTGGCCTGCCGCTCGTTGGTGGCCGACGCGATCACGAAACAGTCGGTGATCACCAGCTGTCCTGACACGTCGATGACGATGATGTCTTGGGCAAGTTTATCGGCGGCGGCCTGTGCCGCCACGGTGGCCATCAGGATCGCTTCGGCCGTGGCGGTCATTGATTCACCCGGTAGAGACCCCGTTTGTTGACGTACTGCACGACGCCGTCGGGCACCAGATACCAGATCGGTCGCGCGTTGGCTGCACGCGACCGGCACTCGCTGGACGAGATTGCCAGCGCGGGCACCTCGACGAGGGTGAGGGCGTCGGCGGGCAATTGATCGATGGCGGCCGCGATGTGCTGGCCGTCGAGTTCGTAGCCGGGGCGACTCACGCCGATGAACTTCGCCAGCCCGAACAACTCCTCCCAGTTCTGCCAGGACAGGATCGAGGCAAGCGCATCTGCGCCGGTGATGAAGTACAGATCACTGTCGGGGTTCTGGGCGCGCAGATCCTCCAGCGTGTCGTTGGTGTAGGTGGGTCCGGCGCGGTCGATATCGACGCGGCTGACCGAGAATCGCGGATTGGACGCGGTCGCGATGACCGTCATGAGATAGCGGTCCTCGGCGGCTGTGACATGGCTGCGGGCCTTCTGCCAGGGCCGGCCGGTCGGCACGAACACCACCTCATCGAGGCCGAATAGATCCGCGACCTCGCTGGCGGCGACCAGGTGGCCGTTGTGGATGGGATCGAACGTGCCGCCCATCACGCCGAGCCTGCGCCGGGATTGCACAGGGAGCCAGCTTACGGGAGCCCACGTTGGACCTCGGCAGTCGGGAGACACCGATTGTGCCGGTGGCTATCGTGTGGCAGGTGTTCAAGCAAGACCACCGATGACGCGCATCCTGGCCATCGACCAAGGCACTTCGGCAACGAAGGCGGTCGTCGTCGACGGCGGCGGACGAGTGTGTTCGATCGCCGAGGTCGAGCTGCGGCAGGCATATCTGCCCGGCGGGGGGGTCGAGCAGGACCCGCGTGCCCTGCTCGATTCCGTCATCACCGCGGGTCGTCGTGCTTTGGCCGAGGCCGGGTTGGCGGTCCACGGGGTTGCGTTGGCCAATCAGGGCGAGACGGTGCTGGCCTGGGACCGTGCCACCGGGGAGCCGCTATCGCCGGCGATCGTCTGGCAGGATCGACGCGCGGAGTCGATCTGCGCGGAACTGTCGATGTCCGCCGAGGGCATCAGAGCTCGCACCGGACTGGTACTCGACCCGTATTTCTCCGCACCGAAGATGGCGTGGATACGGCGCAACCTGACCAGTGCCGGCGTGGTCACCACCACCGACACCTGGCTGGTGAACCGGCTATGTGGCGCGTTCGTCACCGACGCGGCCACGGCCAGCCGATCACTGCTCACCGATCTGGATACTGCGCGATGGAATGACGAACTGCTCAACCTGTTCGGCTTCGCCGGTGAAGCGCTGCCCGGAATCGTCGGCTGCGACGAGATCATCGGCAGCACAGATGTTTTCGGACCCCGGCTGCCGGTGGCCGGGTTGATCGTCGATCAGCAGGCCGCACTACTGGCCGAGAGTTGCCTGGAGCCCGGCTCGGCAAAATGCACGTACGGCACGGGTGCATTCCTGCTGGCGCAATTGGGCGCCAACCCGGCGCGCTCGAACTCGGGGCTGACCACCTCGGTGGCCTGGCGTCTGCGAGGGCTCACGTCGTACTGCATCGACGGCCAGGTCTATACCGCCGCCGCCGCCGTGCGCTGGGCGATCGATCTGGGTCTGGTGGAATCGGCGGAACACCTCGACGTCACTGCGGCCCTCTCCAGTGACGGCGCGCTGTGCGTGCCCGCACTTGCCGGACTCGCCGCCCCGTGGTGGGATTCCGGCGCCACCGCCACCTTCACCGGCATGACACTGTCCACCGGCCGGGGCCAGTTGGTGCGCGCCATGCTGGAGGGTATTGCCGCGCAGGTCGCTGGACTCACCGAGTTGATCGCCGTCGATCTCGGCCAACCGCTCACCCGACTGCGGGTGGACGGCGGGCTGACCCGCTCTGGTGTTCTCATGCAGGCCCAGGCCGATCTGGCTCAGCTGCCCATCGATACCTACCCGTCGCCGCATGCCACCGCGCTCGGTGCGGCGGCGTGCGCCCGACTGGCCCTCGATCCGACAATCGACCCCGCCGAAGCGGTCGACGAGTGGATGCCACAGCACACCTACGAGCCACGGTGGTCGGCCGATCAGGCAGCCGAGTTCATCGCACGGTGGAAACGTGCCGCGCACACGGCGCTCTCGGACCGGGAGACCACAACACCATGACCGTCAGCGATGTCATCGTCATCGGTGGCGGAATCGTGGGATGCGCGATCGCCCGCCACCTGGCCGGTACTGACCTGTCGGTGCTGCTGCTCGAGGCACGCGACGATATCGGCGACGGAACCAGCAAGGCCAATACGTCGCTGCTACACACCGGCTTTGATGCCCCACCGGGAACCCTCGAGTCCCGGCTGGTGGCTCGCGGCTATCACCTGCTGGGCGAGTACGCGCAGCAGACCGGAATTCCGGTGGAACGTACCGGAGCGTTACTGGTCGCCTGGACCGACGACGAGCGCGACACCCTGCCCACGCTGAAAGACAAGGCCGAACGCAACTCCTACCACGCCTGCGAGATCGTCGGAGCGGACGAGGTTTACCGACGGGTTCCCCACCTCGGGCCCGGGGCGCTGGCCGGACTGACCGTCGCGGGCGAGTCGATCATCTGCACCTGGACCACCAATCTGGCACTGGCCATCGACGCCGTGGGACGAGGTGCCCAACTCCGCCGGTCCACCCGAGTGCTCGACGCGACCGTCGGCGCCGATCACACGACGCTGTCCACCACGCGCGGGGAGGTGAGCGGCCGCTGGATCATCAACGCCGCGGGGCTCGGAGCCGACCACCTCGACGCCGCATTCGGGTACCGGCGCTTCACCGTCACCCCGCGCCGCGGCGAGCTTCTGGTGTTCGACAAGCTGACCCGGCCACTGGTGCCCTGCATCGTGCTGGCCGTGCCGTCCGCAGTCGGCAAGGGTGTCCTGATCAGTCCCACCATCTACGGCAACGTCATGGTCGGTCCGACATCCGAGGACATGGATGACCGCACCGCCACCGGCACCTCGGAAGCCGGATTCGACTTCCTGCTCGCCAAGGGCCGGGCATTGATGCCGACACTGTTCGACGATGAGATCACTGCGAGCTACGCCGGGCTGCGTGCCGCTATCGACCGCAGTGATTATCTGATTGAGCTGGACGCCGACCAGCGCTACGTGCTCGTCGGTGGAATCCGCTCGACCGGGTTGACGGCCGGGATGGCGATCGGCGAGCACGTCGCGGGGCTGCTCGCCGAAGCCGGCCTCGATACCAGAGGCCGCTCGGATCTTCCGCCGCCGCCGCTGATGCCCAACCTCGGCGAGGCCGGGGTGCGGCCCTACCAGGACAGCTCACGTATTGCCGCGGACCCCGAATACGGCCGCATCGTCTGCTTCTGCGAACGGGTCACCGCCGGTGAGATCCGCGATGCTTTCCACACCCCTATTCCCCCAGTTGATTTCGACGGACTGCGCCGACGCACCAGGGCGCTGAACGGTCGCTGCCAAGGGTTCTACTGCGGCGCCGCGATTGCGTGCGAACTCGAGTCCCGCGCATGACGGGTGTTCGTCAGGTGGCCGTCGCGATTGTCGGCGGCGGTCCGGCCGGGCTGACTGCGGCGGCGACTCTCGCGCCCGTGGTGGATGGCGAGGTACTGGTCATCGAACGAGAGACGCACACCGGCGGGATTCCCTGCTACAGCGATCACCTCGGCTACGGCATCCGCGATCTACGACGTTTCATATCCGGGCCGGCGTACGCACGGCGATTATCGGAGGTGGCCCGAGACGCGGGTGCGGTGTTGACCACCGAGGCCATGGTGACCGGGTGGGCCGGCCCACACCGCCTGGCAGTCACCTCGCCGGCCGGCCGCCAGATCGTGGAAGCCGATGCCGTTGTTCTGGCCACCGGCGCACGAGAACGGCCCCGCGCGGCCCGGCTGATCCCCGGTGACCGACCGGACGGGGTCTACACCACCGGGGCACTCCAGCAGATGGTGCATCGCCACCGCCGTCCGGTGGGCACCCGGGCATTGATCGTCGGCGCCGAACTCGTCAGCTGGTCGGCGGTCCTGACCTTGCGCGAGGCCGGTTGCACGCCCGTGGCCATGACCACCGTCTATCCCCACTCCGAGGCCTATACCGCATTCCGGATCCCCGGGCAGCTTCTGATCCGCGGACCGGTGTTGGGCCGTACCCGCATGGTGAGCATCACCGGCTCCGATCGCGTCGAGTCGGCGGTGGTCGAGCACCTCGACACCGGCCGACGGACCACGATCGACTGTGACACCGTCGTCTTCACCGGCGATTGGATTCCCGATCACGAACTCGCCCGCTCCGGTGAGCTTCAGATGGATCCGGCAACCCGGGGTCCGGTCGTCGATGCCGGCCTGCGCACCAGCCGGCCGGGCGTGTTCGCGGTGGGTAACCTGCTGCATCCGGTGGACACCGCCGCCGGCGCGGCGCTGGATGGCCGGCACGTGGGCCCAGCCGTCCAGTCATGGCTGAAGGATCGCCGGTACAACGCCGCCGGCATCAGGCTGCGGACTGATGCTCCGTTGCGCTGGGTGACCCCGCAACTGATACCCGCGGACGGCCACGGTTCCGCACGGGGAGATCTCCGGTTCTGGCTCGACGAGTATGTGCGGATGCCGAAACTTCTTGCGGTCCAGAATAACCGCGTCATCGGCTCGACCCGCACCCTCTGGCCGGCCGCACCCGGACGCATCTACCGCGCGCCGTGGACGCTGGTATCCGGCGCCGACCCCGCCGGTGGCGAGGTCACCATCTCACTGCGCTAGGCGGGCCCGGTCAGACCGGCAGAAGCTGATCGATCACGGCCGCAAGCTGCTTGGCGGAGCGGCACTCGTGCATGGTGATGACATCTTCATAGCGCGGGACCGCCGAATCGCCGCTGCCCCAGAGGTGTCTGGGCTCGGGGTTGAGCCAGTGCGCGTGGCGGCTGGCGGTGACCATATGGGCCAGCACATCGACGGCAGGGCTGCGGTAGTTGGTGCGGCCATCGCCGAGGATGAGCAGAGAGCTTCGCGGCGACAGCACATTATGGAAGTTCTCGCTGAAGGAGACGAACGCGTTGCCGTAGTCGGAATGCCCATCGCGGGTATACACACCGGCTTCACGGGTGATGCGCTGAATGGCGACGGCCAAATCCGCATCCGGCCCGAACAGGTGAGTCACCTCATCGGTGGTGTCGATGAAAGCAAAAACCCGAACACGTGAAAACTGCTGGCGCAGCGCATCCACGAGTAGCAGGGTGAAATGGCTGAAACCGGCCACCGATCCCGACACATCGCAGAGCACGACAAGTTCTGGGCGGGCCGGGCGCGGCTTGCGCAGCACCAGATCAATCGGCACTCCACCGGTCGACATCGACTTGCGCAGTGTCTTGCGCAGGTCGATCGCCCCCGCCCGGGACCGGCGGCGCCGCGCCGCCAGCCGGGTGGCCAGCATGCGGGCCAACGGGGCCACCACTCGTCGCATCTGACGCAACTGGTCACCGGAGGCACGCAGAAACTCAACGTTTTCGGCCAGCTGTGGGATGCCGTATGTCTGAACGTGTTCACGGCCCAGCTGTTCAGCGGTGCGGCGCTTGGTCTCGCCCTCCACCATTCGGCGGAGTTGCGCGATCTTCTGCGCGGCAAGAGCCTTGGCGATCTGTTGTTGAGTGGGTGACGGGTCGTCACCGTACGGTGCCAGCAACCCGGCCAGTAGCCGACCCTCGAGCTGATCGAGTCCCATTGCCTTGAGGGCCTGATAGGACGAGTACGACGGACCGCGGCTGGATTGGTAGCGCCCGTGCGCCTCGACGATGGCCGCGATCATCGCCACCAGTCGCTCGTCGAGGTCGCCGATATCGGGATTGTCAGCGAGCAGATCCAGCAGCATGGATCGCATTGCCTCGATGTCCTCCGGCGACAGCGGCGGCGGGTTCTCCGAACCGTCCGCGTCCTCATCAGCCAGGACCGTGCGTCCGCCCAGCGCAGCCGGCCACCACAGATCGAACAGAGCGTCGTAGGTCTGCCGGTGGTCGGCCCTGCGCAATACCGCGCAGGCCAGCCCTTCGCGCAGTTCCTCACGATCGCCCAGCCCGAGCACGCTCATCACCCGGCCGGCATCGACGGTTTCCGAGGGTCCCACCGGGATGCCCTGAGTACGAAGCGCTTCGACGAAGCCGACGAGGTGCCCGGGCAGCCCGTGCGGGGCCAGCGGCTGGGCGGGTCGGGTTCTACGGATGGCCATCGTCGCCGCCGTCAGTTCAGCCGGAGCTCGCCGGCGGCGCGCACCTGGTCGGACTGATGCTTGAGCACCACCCCCAGCGTCGCGGCGATCGTCGCATCGGTGATGGTGTCCATTCCCAGGGCCAGGATGGTGCGTCCCCAGTCGATGGTCTCTGCCACCGACGGCACCTTCTTGAGTTGCATCCCGCGCAGCACGCCGATGATCCGGACCAGTTCATCGGCGAGACGCTCGGGAAGTTCCGGTACGCGGGAGAGCAGGATGCGTCGCTCCAGTTCGGCGTCCGGAAAGTCGATGTGCAGGAACAGGCAGCGGCGTTTGAGTGCCTCGGAGAGTTCACGGGTGGCATTCGACGTCAGCACCACGAACGGAGTGCGGGTCGCGGTGATGGTGCCCAGTTCCGGAATGGTGACCGCGAAATCGCTCAGCACCTCCAACAGCAGACCCTCGATCTCGATATCGGCCTTGTCGGTCTCATCGATCAGCAATACGGTGGGCTCGCTACGCCGGATCGCCGTCAGCAGCGGGCGTGACAGCAGAAACTCTTCGCTGAATACATCGGACTTGGTGGACTCCCAATCGCCGGCGCCGGACTGGATGCGAAGGATCTGCTTGGCGTGGTTCCACTCATACAGCGCGCGAGCCTCGTCCACTCCCTCGTAACACTGCAGCCGCACCAGGTCACTTCCGGTGCACTGGGCAACCGCACGCGCCAACTCGGTCTTGCCGACGCCGGCCGGGCCCTCGACGAGCAGTGGCTTGCCCAGTCGGTCAGCCAGGAAAACCGCTGTGGCGGTGGCGGTATCGGGTAGGTAACCGGTCTCGGCCAGCTTCCGGCCGACATCGTCGATATCAGCGAACAGCGGTGCCGGGCGTGCCTTCGATTCGGTCAAGTCAGGGTCTCCAGTCTTTTCGGCAGTCTCACGCGGGGCGGGTGTGGCCGTCACCGATGACGATCCACTTGGTCGAGGTCAATTCGGGCAGACCCATCGGCCCGCGGGCGTGCAATTTCTGGGTGGAGATACCGATCTCGGCCCCGAAGCCGAACTGCTCGCCATCGGTGAATGCGGTGGACGCGTTCACCATGACCGCCGCCGCATCCACCTGTTCGGTGAAGCGCTGCGCGGCCGCCAGATCGCCGGTGACGATGGCTTCGGTATGACCGGTGCCGTAGGTATTGATGTGCTCGATCGCGGCATCGATTCCGTCGACGAAGGCCAGTGCGATATCCATCGACAGGAACTCGGTGCGCAGCTGTTCCTCGGATGGGTTGTCGTGCACGGTGACACCGGCCTGCTGTAGTGCGCTCACCAGTCGCGGGCCGGCCGTATCGGCGATCGCGGAATCGATCAGCAGTGTCTCGGCTGCATTGCAGACACTCGTCCGACGGGTCTTGGCGTTCAACACGATTCGCTCGGCGACGTCAAGATCGGCGCCGGCATGGACATAGACATGGCAATTCCCGACACCGGTCTCGATGGTCGGCACCATGGCATCACGCACGACCGCATCGATCAGTCCCGCTCCCCCACGCGGGATCACCACGTCGACAAGTCCGCGGGCCTGGATGAGATGGATGACGCTTGAGCGGTCAGCACACGGCAGCAACTGCACCGCGTCGGCGGGCAGTCCCTCGTCGCGCAGCGCGTCGCGCAACACCGACACCAGCGCGGCGTTGGATACCGCCGCCGATGAACTGCCGCGCAGCAGGACCGCATTACCGGATTTCAATGTGAGTCCGAACGCGTCGACGGTCACGTTGGGTCGGCCCTCGTAGACGATCCCGACCACCCCGAGCGGCACCCGCTGCTGTCGAACCTGCAGTCCGTTGGGCAGGGTGCTACCGCGCAACACCTCCCCGACCGGGTCGGGCAGGCCTGCGACCTGACGCAGCCCGGCGGCGATCCCGTCGACGCGCTGCGGATTGAGGGCAAGCCGGTCCAGCATCGACTCGGGTGTTCCCGATGCTCGGGCGTTCGCCAGATCCTCGGCGTTGGCGGCCAGTATCGCCTCGGCGTGTGCCAGCACGGCGTCGGCAGCGGTGTGCAGGGCGCGGTCCTTGTCCGCCGTCGTCAGTGACGCGAGCGTGCGCGCGGCAACCCGGGCCCGTCGGGCGGCGTCATGCACGGCTTCCCGGGTATCGACGCCCGTTTGGGCCTGCGCAACCATTACCCCAGGGTATCGGTACCCCACCAACCGGAGGGTAGGGGTTAACCTGAGCCGGTGGCCCTGACCAGGATCGCCTGCTGCCAGATTGCGCCGGTGATCGGCGACCTGACCGGCAACACCGAACTCATCGCAACCCAGATCTCTACCGCGGTCGCCGCCGGCGCCCAGGTGATCGTATTACCCGAATTGGCCACGTCCGGGTACATGTTCACCGACGCCGACGAGGCCCGCGGGTGCGCACTGGCCGCCGGTGCCCCCGACTTCGGCACCTGGTCGGCCGCGGCCGGCGCCGCGGTGGTGATCGGCGGTTTCTGCGAACTCGGCGACGACGGGCGGTTGTACAACAGCGCGGCGGTGGTCGACGCCGACGGATTTGCAGCCCGCTACCGCAAGACTCACCTCTGGGATCGGGAGAAGCTGATCTTCACCCCGGGCGACGCGCGCCCGCCGGTGCTGGTGACCGCCCATGGCGCGATCGCGGTGATGGTCTGCTACGACCTGGAATTCGCCGAACTCACCCGCCGCGCGGCCCTCGATGGGGCTGAACTCATCGTCGCGCCGGTGAACTGGCCCCTATTCGATCGACCCGAGGGAGAACGCCCCGGGGAGGTGATCACCGCGATGTCCACGGCACGCACCAACAAGGTGGCGGTGGCCGTCTGCGATCGAACCGGGACCGAGCGCGGACAGCAGTGGACCGAGGGGACGTCGATCATCAGTCCCGAGGGCTGGGTGCTGGCCGGGGTCGGCCCGGGCGCCGGTATCGCGATCGCCGATATCGATCTGAGCCTCACCCACGACAAATCGGTGACCGAGCACGCCGACCTGTTTGCAGATCGGCGCCCGGATCTCTACTAGCGCGGGTCGGGAAATGGCTAGCATCACCTGATGAGTACCCGACACACAGCGACGACGCTCTTCACCGGTGGGGTGATCTGGACCGGTAGCGCGGACGTCGACGCCCTACTGGTCGCCGACGGTGTCGTTCGGGCGGTGGGTGATCAGGCGCATGCGCTGGCATCGGAAACCCCGTCAGTGGAACAGGTCGACCTCGATGGCGGATTCTTGATGCCGTCCTTCGGCGACGGTCACTCCCACCCGCTCTACGGCGGTCTGGAAGCAGCCGGCCCGCCGGTGCGCGACTGCGGATCCGTCGACGACATCGTGCTTGCGATAAAACAGTTCGCGGCCGACAACCCCGACCAGGACTGGATCGTTGGGGCATCCTATGACGGCAGCCTCGCCCCCGACGGACTCTTCGACTCACGCTGGCTCGACGCCGCGGTGCCGGACCGCCCGGTGGTGCTGCGAGCCTGGGATTACCACACCATGTGGTGTAACTCAGTGGCCATCGAGCGAGCCGGTATCACTGCCGACACCCCGGACCCGGTGCTCGGTGAGATCCCGCATCGCGCCGACGGTTCGGTGCTCGGGACCCTACGTGAGTGGGGCGCAACCGATCTGGTGTCAGCAGTGATGCCGGTCCGCGATGAAAAGACACGGGTGGCGGCATTGGGTACCGCCGCCGATTACTTCCTGGCCCGCGGCGTCACCTGGGCCCAGGACGCCTGGGTCGAGCCTGGCGACCTGGCGACCTACGTCGCAGCGGCCCGCGCCGGGGCGCTGCGGATGCGGTTCAACCTCGCGCTGTACGCAGACCCACGGCACTTCGATTCGCAGGTAGAACAATTCGGGGAACAGCGGCGGCTTGTCGAACAGATCGGCTCACCGCTGTTGACCGCACACACAGTGAAGTTCTTCGCCGACGGTGTCATCGAGAACGAGACCGGAGCGCTGCTGGCCCCGTACTGTTCCGGACTCCACAGCCACGGTATGCGGACCTGGGAAGGCGATTCGCTGGCTGAGGCAGCGCGCCGCGTGGATGAATTGGGCCTGCAAATCCACATCCACGCCATCGGTGACGCCGCCATCCGACAGGCACTCGATGCGATCGAATACGCGATCAAGTGCAACCCGCCTCGCGACCGTCGGCCGGTCATCGCCCACGTCCAGCTTGTCGACGATACCGATCTCAGCCGGTTCGCCGAACTGGGTGTCATCCCCAATATGCAACCGCTGTGGGCGCAGATGGACGCACTCATGACGGTGCTCACGGTGCCCCGACTCGGCGTCGAACGCTCCGACCAGCAGTACCGGATGCGTTCCCTGGTCACCTCGGGTGCGCCACTGGCGCTGGGTTCGGACTGGCCGGTGTCCTCCGGAGCCCCACTGGACGGAATCGCGGTGGCGGCTTCACGGCGCACCGCGGCCGGCGATCCCGAAGGCGGGTGGACACCACATGAAATCCTTCCGATCGAAGAGACGCTGTCGGCGTACACCGCCGGCGTGGCGTATCAGGGGTTCGCCGAGGGCACTTGGGGAAAGATCGTTACCGGCGCCAGTGCCGATCTGGTCTGGCTGGACCGCGATCCGCGAAAAACTCCAGCGCTTGACCTGCCCACTGTGACCGTGCGCGCAACCTACCTGCGTGGCCAATCCGCCTACGCAGCATCCGTATAAGTCGTGACCAACCGAGAAGTCGCGACCAACCGAGAAGAGGAACGATCGTGACCATTCCGGCCCATTCGTCTGCGGACGATGCACTGTCCGAGTTGTCCGGCGGCCACCTGCGCCGCGCGTTAGGTCTGTGGTCGCTGGTGCTGTTCGGACTGGTCTACATGGTGCCGCTCACCGTGTTCACCACCTACGGCATCGTCACTCAGACCACCGGTGGCCGGCTGCCGGTGGCCTATGTGGTGACCCTGGTCGCGATGGTGTTCACCGCGTATTCCTATGCGCGGATGTCGGCCGCCTTCCCGGTGGCCGGGTCGGCATATGCCTACGCGCAGAAGAGTTTCGGCGCACCTATCGGTTTCCTTTCCGGGTGGTCGCTGCTGCTGGACTACTTGTTCCTGCCGATGCTCAACTACCTCGTCATCGGCATCTATCTCCAGGCCGCGTTCCCGGCGGTTCCGGCCTGGGTGTTCGTACTGGTCTCGATCGCCATCGTCACGGTGCTCAATATCGTCGGTATCGTGTCGGTGGACCGCGCCAACTTCCTGATCATCGCCATCCAGGCGATATTCATTGTCACGTTCATCGTGCTCACCCTGGTGAAGGTGTCCGGGAAGGGCAGTGTCGATCTGATCGCACCACTGACCGGTGATGGAACCGCCGGCGGCTTCGGGGTGATCGCGTCCGGGGCGGCGATTCTCTGCCTGTCGTTCCTGGGATTCGATGCCGTCTCAACGCTGTCCGAGGAAGCCAAGGATCCGGTTCGGGACGTGCCCCGGGCCATCATCATCGCCACCGTCGTATCCGGGGTGATCTTCATCGTCCTGTCCTACCTGTCTCAACTGGTGTACCCGTCCAACCAGTTCGCCAGCGTGGATGCGGGATCACTGGAGGTGATGGTGGCAGCCGGCGGGGGGTTCCTGAACACCTTCTTCACCGCCGCCTACGTCGCCGGGGCACTGGGGTCGGCGCTGACCTCGCAGGCCTCGGTGGCCCGGATTCTCTACGCCATGGGCCGCGACGGCGCACTACCGCGCACGTTGTTCGGAGCGGTCTCAGCACGCTTCAGCACACCGGTGTACGCAATCCTTGTGGTCAGCGCAATTTCGCTGCTGGCGATCGTGATCGACCTGGCTACCATGGCCTCACTGATCAGCTTCGGCGCCCTGGTGGCGTTCTCGGTGGTGAACCTGTCGGTGATGAAGCACTTCTTCATCGACCGGCGCGAGCGCGAGGGCAGCCGGATCGTGACGAATCTGGTGTTGCCGTTGATCGGATTCCTGCTGACCGCCTGGCTGTGGACGAGCCTGTCCGGGCAAACCCTGAAATTCGGATTGATCTGGCTGGCAGTCGGATTCGCCTGGCTACTGGTGATCACCCGGGGATTCCAGCGGCCCACTCCGGTGCTTGAGGCCTGAGACCGCCGGTGATCCGGTAATCACCTGAGGTAACGAAGCAGTGAAGGCCCGCGTGGGGTGGCCTGATCCGGCTGGCGTCATTGCTAGCTTTCGACTCGATGACGCGACAGGCAGCACCAGGCGCATGGACCGCGCGGGCCAATCGGCTTGCGGCGGTCGTCGGCGCAGCATTGCTGCTGCCCGGCCTGGCCATGATCGCGGCCCCGACCGCCACCGCCTTCTCCCGCGAGGGCCTTCCGATCGAGATCCTGACGGTGCCGTCGCCGGCGATGGGCCGCAATATCCGCGTCGAATTCCAAGGTGGTGGCCCACACGCGGTCTACCTGCTGGACGGATTGCGCGCAGAGGACGAAACCAACGGCTGGGATATCAACACCGCCGCATTCGAGTGGTACTTCCAGTCAGGCTTATCGGTGGTGATGCCCGTCGGCGGCCAGTCGAGCTTCTACAGCGATTGGTATCGGCCGGCAGCAGGCCGGGCCGGAAACGTCACCTATAAGTGGGAGACATTCCTGACGAACGAGTTGCCAGTCTGGCTGGCGGCCAACCGGGGTATCTCGCCGGTGGGTAATGCCGTTGTGGGGCTGTCGATGTCGGGCGGCTCAGCCCTGACCCTGGCGATTTGGCACCCGCTTCAGTTTCTCTTCGCGGCGTCGTTATCCGGATTCCTCAATCCGTCACTGGGACTGTGGCCGATACTGATCAACGTCGCGATGCGCGATGCCGGCGGATACAGTGCCACCGACATGTGGGGCCCCAAGGGCGATCCCGCATGGAAGCGCAATGATCCGATGGTCAACATTTCCCGCCTGGTGGCCAACGGCACCGCGGTGTGGGTCTATTGCGGCACCGGTGCGCCCTCGGACCTGGATAACACCGCAGACCCGAGTTTCGGCGGGCTGTTCACCGCCGGATATCTGGAGAACGTCACGCTGGACACCAATAAGGAATTCCAGAAGAAATATCTGGCCGCGGGTGGACGCAACGCGGTGTTCAACTTCCCCCCGGCCGGAACCCACAGCTGGGGGTACTGGGGCTCTCAACTGCAGGCCATGAAGGCCGATATGCAACGCGTTTTGGGCGCGACACCGCTCGCCTAGGGAGAATGGATACGGCTCGCCAGGTCTCTTCCGCGGGTTTCCTTCATAAGCCCGACAGCAAGCATGGTGACCACGCCACAGCCGATCGCGATCGCCACCAACGGCGCACTTCGCATGTCACCGGCCAACAGACTGCTGGCGATCAGTGGCGTGAAGCCAGCACCCAGAACTGCAGCCAGCTGATATCCCATCGACACACCCGTGTAGCGGACGTCGGTATCGAACATCTCCGAGAGTAGCGCCCCCAGAGGGGCGTACATTGCCGATTGCATCGCCTGCGCCAGGATCAACGCCACCGCCAACCGAGGAAACGAGACGCTATCGACCAGCGCATAGAAAGGCACCGCATATACGACGATCGCAAGCGCGCCGCCCATGATCACCGCGCGGCGGCCGACACGATCGGATAGGGCCGAGAAAAACGGGATCGTCAGCAGCGAGGTCACCGAGGCGAAAAGACTCGCCGTTATGACATCGGTCAGCGGATATCCGATGCCCTTCGCGTAACTGAGCATGTAGGTGTTGATGAGCGCCGTCAGCGCAAACGGCCCGATGCCGACCGCGGTTGCAAGAATCAACGTTCGCGGCCTTCGCAACACACCGGAGAGCGGCAGTCCCCGGCGGCCGACTGGAGACGCGGCCGCCGATACAGCCTGGGCGAACACCGGGCTTTCCGAGACGCTGACCCGCACATAAAGTCCGAACATCAGCAAAAAGGCACTTACTAAGAAGGGGATCCGCCACCCCCACGACAGCAGGGCATCTTCGCCGAGCAGGGTCACTGCGGTGACCACACCCGTGGACAGCAATGCCCCGATTGGTGAACCCATCTGCATGAGGCCGTTCCACCGCCCCCGGAAGTCTGCGTCGGCGTGCTCGGCGACCATCAGAGTCGCGCCACCCCATTCGCCGCCGATCGCTATGCCCTGAGCAACTCGAAGAACGACCAACATGGCGGGGGCCGCCAGTCCGACAGTCTCGTAGGTGGGTAGCAACCCGATAAGGAAACTTCCCACGCCCATAATGGCCATGGTCACGACCAGCATTCGCTTCCGGCCCAGCCGATCTCCGAAGTGCCCGAACAGGATTCCGCCAATCGGACGCGAAACGTAGCCAGCCGCAAATGCCGCGAACGCGGCGACAGTAGCGAGTCCCGGATCGACGGCGGGGAAAAACAGCCGACCGAACACCAGTGCCGTCATCGTCGCATAGAGAACAAAGTCGTAATACTCCACAGCGGTGCCGATCAGACTCGATAGCACCACCCTGCGCATCAGCGCAGGCTTCGGGGACGAAGTCAGTTCCGGCGTCGACACTTCCCGGCAGTCCTTTCGGGCCCTCTTCGAGCGCAGTGGACGGCAGATCGCCAGCCGCCGCCGGAAATAATAAGCCGGAAGATATCACGGCTTGCAGGGCAGTATTCGATACCCGAATCAGGCCGAAGGGATATCCCGTTCGATCTCGTCCAGCCACACCGTCGCCGCCATGTCCGAAGGTGCGCGCCAGTCGCCGCGGGGGGATAGCGAACCCCCGTGGGTAACCTTGGGACCGTTGGGCATTGCCGAGCGCTTGAACTGGCTGAACGAGTAGAACCGCTGCGCAAAGACAGCCAGCCATCCCCGAATCTCGGCCAGCGGGTACTCGTCTCGCCAGGCATGCCATGCCAGGAACGCGATCTTGGCCGGCCGGAAGCCGTAACGCAGCACATAGAACAGTGAGAAGTCCTGCAGCGCGTACGGTCCGACCTTTGCTTCGCTGCTCTGGATCTGTTCACCCTCGCCCACTGGCACCAGCTCCGGGGTGATCTCGGTATCGAGCACTGACGCCAAGGTGTCGCCCACCTCGGCGTCGAACTCCCCCGAGCTGATCACCCACCGGATGAGATGTTGGATCAGGGTCTTCGGCACACCGCCGTTGACGTTGTAGTGACTCATCTGATCGCCCACACCGTAGGTCGACCAACCCAGCGCGAGCTCGGAGAGGTCACCGGTACCGAGCACGATGCCGCCGCGCTGATTGGCGATCCGGAACAGATAATCGGTGCGAAGTCCGGCCTGCACATTCTCGAAAGTGATGTCATACACGGCTTCGCCGCGCGCGTAGGGATGGCCGATCTCGGTGAGCATCAGCTCGGCAGTCGGACGGATGTCGATCTCGGCGAAACTCACCCCGAGCGCCTTGGACAGTCTGCTGGCGTTGTTCCTGGTGTGCTCACCGGTCGCGAATCCGGGCAGGGTGAACGCCAGGATATCGCTGCGGGGTCGTCCTTCGGAGTCCATGGCCCGGGCCGCGACGATGAGAGCGTGCGTGGAGTCCAACCCACCGGAGACGCCGATGACGATCTTCGGATAGTTCAGTGCCCGCAGCCGCTGCGCCAGGCCCGCAACCTGAATGTTGTAGCCCTCGTAGCAGTCCTGTTCCAACCGTGCCGGGTCGTTGGGCACGAACGGGGAACGCTCCACCTCACGGCGTAGGCCGATGTCACCGGCTGGCGGATCGAGCCGGAAACCGATGCGGCGGAACGAATCCAACCCCTTCTGGTGGTGGCGACGGTTGTCATCGAAGGTCCCCATCCGCAACCGCTCGGCACGAAGCAGATCCAGGTCGACGTCGGCGATGCAGCGCCGATCGCCCGTCCCGAAGCGCTCGGACTCTGCGAGCAGCCGACCGTTCTCATAGATCATCGTCTGGCCGTCCCAGGCCAGATCGGTACTCGACTCGCCCTCCCCGGCCGCGGAGTAGACATAGGCCGCCAGGCAGCGCGCCGATGCCGAACGGGCCAGTAGTTTGCGGTCGGTGGCCCGGCCGATGGTGATCGGGCTGCCAGACAGGTTGGCCAGCACCGTCGCCCCGGCCAGCGCGGCCTGCGCGCTGGGTGGAATCGGGACGAACATGTCCTCACAGATCTCGACATGCAGCACCAAACCGGGAATGTCGATGGCGTCGAATAGCAGGTCGGGGCCGAACGGAACCTCCGCGTCCACTCCCGACAGCCGGATCACCCCGTGCATGTCATCGCCAGGCGCGATCTGACGACGCTCGTAGAACTCGCGATAGGTCGGCAGATAGGACTTGACCGCAACGCCGAGAACCGCACCGCGGTGGATCACGACCGCGGTGTTGTAGATCCGGTGCAGGTGGCGCAGTGGCGCGCCGACCACCAGCACCGGCAGCAGGTCGGCTGATCCCGCGACGATATCGGCGAGCGCCGCCTCGACGGCGTCGAGCAGGCTGTCCTGCATCAGGATGTCCTCAAGCGAATATCCGGACAACGTCAACTCCGGGAAGACCGCGACCGCGACACCGTCGGCATGGCAAACACGTGCGATCCGCAGCACCGACTCGGCGTTGGCGGCCGGGTCCGCCAGCACCGTCCGGTGCGTGCAGGCGGCCACCCGGACGAATCCGTGCCGGTAGACGGAGTAGAAGTCCATTCCTCCATTGTCCCTTGTCGCCACCCAGGTCACCAACAGCGGTGGTTGTGGCCGGTCAGTACCCTCGCGGGTATGGAAGCTCCGGAACTCGTGGCACTGCTGGCCGGGCAGCGGTTCGCGGTGCTCACCGGGGCCGGGATATCCACCGACTCCGGCATCCCGGACTACCGGGGGCCGGACTCCCCGCCGGCCAATCCGATGACGATCCGGCAGTTCACCTCCAGTGCGGAGTACCGGCGACGGTACTGGGCACGCAACCACCTGGGCTGGCGGCATATGGCCCAGACTGAACCCAACGCCGGACACCGTGCCCTGGTCACCCTTGAGCGGGCCGGAGTTGTCACCGGGGTGATCACCCAGAATGTGGACCTACTGCACACCAAGGCCGGCAGCCGTACCGTGATCAATTTGCACGGCACCTACGCGAAAGTGGTGTGCCTGGACTGCGGGCACAGGATGTCCCGGGCGGCACTGGCCGACCAACTTGAGGCCGCCAACCCCGGATTCACCCGACGCGCACAACAGATGGGCGGCCATGCGGTGGCCCCCGACGCCGACGCAGTGGTCTGTGACACCGACTCCTTCCGGTTTGTCGATTGCCCGGCGTGTGGTGGCATGCTCAAACCCGATATCGTCTATTTCGGCGAATCCGTCGCCAAAGAGGTTGTAGATCAAGCGTATTCACTCCTCGAGCAGTCCGATGCACTACTGGTGGCGGGGTCATCGCTGACGGTGTTCTCCGGCTACCGATTCGTTCGTCATGCCGCCGCACGCGGTCAGCCGATTGCCATCATCAATCGCGGCGTCACCCGCGGTGACGACCTGGCAACGGTGAAGGTGGAGACCGGCTGCTCGCCGATGCTGGCCCTGCTGGCCGATGAACTCAGCGGAAGCCGACTGCACTGACGTGGCGCTAGACGGCCACCAGATCATCGGCGTGCACCGCGGGACGGCGCATATCCGCGGGCAGATCGGAGGTCGAACGTCCGATCATGGTGGTCAATTCGGCTGCGTCGTAGGCCACCACACCGCGGGCGACCAATTCCGCGTCCGGCCCGCGCAACTCGATGACATCGCCGCCGAAGAACTTCCCGGATAACCCGGTGATTCCGGCCGGCAGCAGCGAGCGTCGTTGTTTGACCACCGCACGCACCGCGCCCTCATCCAGCGTCACCGCGCCTGCGGCCTCGGCGGCATACCGAACCCAGAACCGCCGAGCCGACATCCGCGTCGAACGCGGGGCGAACACGGTGCCTACTGATGCGTCAGTCAGCGCGGCCGCTGCGTCGGTGGCGGCGGCCAGCAACACCGGCACACCCGCATCGGCGGCCAGCAGCGCCGAGGACAATTTCGAGGCCATTCCCCCGGTGCCCAGTCGACTGCCCTGTCCGGCAATCACTCCGTGAACATCGTCAGGCCCGGCGACCTCGGCGATGAAGCGCGCCCCGCGCTTTTGTGGATCGCCGCCCTTGCGCGGATCGGACTCGTACAGGCCGTCGATATCGGAGAGCAGCACGAGCGCGTCAGCACCAACCAGTTGGGCCACCAGAGCCGACAGCCGGTCGTTGTCACCGAATCGGATCTCATTGGTGGCCACGGTGTCATTCTCGTTGACGATCGCCACCGCATGCAGTGCGCGAAGCCGGTCCAGGGTGCGCGCCGCGTTGGTGTGCTGCACCCGCTGTGAAATGTCATGGGCGGTCAGAAGAACCTGTCCAACGGTGCGGCCGTACTTCGCGAAGGCCGCGCTCCAGGCATTGACCAACGCGACCTGACCGACGCTGGCGGCGGCTTGTTTGGTGGCGAGGTCGGTCGGCCGACGGCTCAGGCCCAGCGGTTCAATACCGGCGGCGATCGCGCCCGACGACACGATCACCACATCCGAGCCGGACTTCATCCGAGCCTCGATGGCATCGGCCAGCGCCGCCAGGCGGTCGGTGTCGAAGAGTCCGGAGGCGTCGGTCAGCGCGGTGGTGCCGATTTTGACGACGATGCTGCGGGCGTCACGGATGGCAACGCGGTGCGCACTCATTCCTGGACCCCCTGCTCACGACGACTCCGACGGGCCTCCTTGCGTTCGGCCGCACCGATCCGGTCATTGCGCTCCAACCGGGCGTCGGTACCGCGGCCGGTCGGCGTGACGTCCACCCCGGCCGGGGTCTGCGGTTCCCAGTCGAAGGTCATATCACCGATCGTGACTGCACAGCCCGGGGTGGCGCCGCGCTTGATCAACTCATCCTCGACGCCGAGACGGGCCAGCCGGTCACCGAGGTAGCCCACTGCCTCGTCATTGGTGAAGTCGGTCTGGGCCACCCAGCGCTGCGGCCGGGTGCCGCGCACCACGAAACCACCGGCGTGAGCCGGATCGGCTTCGACGGTGAACCCGCTCGCATCCACCGCTACCGGACGAAGCACCGGACGTCGCGCCACCACCGTGGGCTGAGCGGCCCGGTAGCCGGCCACCAGGTCCCACATGGCGAACGTCAGCTCGCGCAACCCCTCCCGGGTGACCGTGGACACCTCGAACACCGGCAACCCGCGGGCTTCGATCTCGGGTCGCACGAAGTCAGCCAGTTCCCTGGCTTCCGGAACATCGATCTTGTTGAGCACCACCGCACGCGGGCGGTCAGCGAGATCACCCAGTGACGAGTCACCCTGCAGGGTGGGCTCATAAGCAGCCAATTCCGCCTCAAGAGCGTCGATATCAGAGATCGGATCGCGGCCCGGTTCCATTGTGGCGCAGTCGATCACGTGTACCAGCACCGCGCAGCGCTCGATATGTCGCAGGAAATCCAGGCCCAACCCGCGGCCCTGCGAAGCACCCGGGATCAGCCCCGGTACGTCGGCAACCGTGAAAGTATGCTCACCAGTCGACACCACGCCGAGGTTGGGCACCAGGGTGGTGAACGGGTAGTCGGCGATCTTGGGCTTGGCCGCAGAGATCGTCGACACCAGAGACGATTTACCCGCCGACGGGAATCCGACCAGGCCGACATCGGCGACGGTCTTCAGTTCCAGGGTGAGGTCGCGGGTCTGCCCCTTCTCACCCAGCAGGGCGAACCCGGGCGCCTTACGGGCGCGCGACGCCAGTGCCGCGTTGCCCAGACCACCCCGGCCGCCTTCGGCGGCGGTGAAGCGGGTACCCGCACCCACCAGGTCGGCCAGCAGCCGACCCTGTTCGTCAAGCACGACCGTGCCGTCGGGCACCCTCACCTCGAGGTCGGACCCGTAGGCACCGTCGCGGTCGCCGCCCATGCCCTGCTTACCGGACGGCGCGACGACATTCGGATGGAAGTGGAAATCGAGCAGCGTGTGGATCTGCGGATCAACGACGAGGACGACACTGCCGCCACGGCCACCATTACCGCCGTCGGGGCCGCCGAGGGGTTTGTACTTCTCGCGGTGCACCGACGCACAGCCATTGCCGCCGTTACCCGCGCTGGTATGAATCACCACGCGGTCGACGAAGCGTGGCATCGCCAGTGTCCTTTCATTCGTCGAGTGTGAACTAACTGCGAAGAATCGGCCTCGATTTCACAGTGGCTTCACACTCGCGAAAAAGAGACCTACTCCGGTCGCGCGACGCGAACGATGTTGACGGTCTTGCGACCGCGCTTCTCGCCGAACTCCACCGCACCGGGTGCGGTGGCGAACAGGGTGTCGTCACCGCCGCGACCGACATTGACGCCGGGGTGGAAGTGAGTGCCACGCTGACGAACGATGATCTCGCCAGCCTTGACCACCTGACCGCCGAATCGCTTGACGCCCAGACGCTGAGCGTTGGATTCGCGACCATTTCGTGAGCTGGAAGCGCCCTTTTTATGTGCCATGCCTTCTCGCCTCCTGAGCTACTTGGTTGGTTGGTTCTTCGCCCGAGGGCTCATCACTTGATACCGGTGACCTTGAGCACCGTCAACGGTTGACGATGGCCCTGCCGCTTGTGATAGCCGGTCTTGTTCTTGAACTTGTGGATCCGGATCTTGGGACCCTTGGTGTGCTCGAGGACCTCGCCGGTGACCGAAACCTTCGCAAGTTCCCCCGCGTCGGTGGTCACCTTGGCGCCGGCGACGACGAGCGCGACCGGCAGCGACACCGAGGCGCCCGGTTCGGTCTCAATCTTCTCCACCTTGAGGATGTCGCCGACGGCAACCTTGTACTGCTTGCCACCGGTCTTGACGATCGCGTAGGTGGCCGTCTCGGCTGCCATCATTCCTCTTCCAGGTCGGCGACTCGAGAGTCGCGGTGGCGCGGGCACGCGCAACCTTCGATTGCGCGAGCGGGTCTGGGTTGCGGGCCCGGGCCGGACCGGCTCGAAAGAAAGCCCGGCGGTCCCACTGCCGCCGGCGGAGCCAGGCGACAGCTATTGAAGGGTACTCCGACCAGCACCGGAGGGTCAAACTGCGGGTCGGGGAGGCTCAGTTATCCGAAACCGGCGGGCCGGCGGGCCGGCCGGCGGCCCGTCGCCGCAGCCTCAAGGGTGCCGCAGTGACCTGAGTCACGCCCGGAGCACCCTCGTCGTCCTCGTCGTCCTCGTCGCCCCCGTCGTCCTCGTCGTCCTCGTCGTCGTCATCGTCATCATCGCCGTCATCGTCATCGTCATCGTCATCGTCATCGTCATCGTCATCGTCATCGTCAT
>NZ_JAEMSG010000073.1 GCF_016462945.1 Mycolicibacterium sp.
TGGCGGTGCTGCTGGCCGCCTGGATCAATCTGCAGGCGCAGAAGGCCGCCGAGCATGCCCTCGGCCTGCCCACACTGTATGCATCCGGTCGTGCCGGTGTGGCGAGCACGGTGGAGCCGGCCAACGGCGAGAATCCGCAGGGCGAGAACCTCGATCCGCTTTTCGATGTGCTGCTCGAGCACATCCCGCCGCCGAAGGGGAACCCGGAGGCGCCCCTGCAGGCCCTGGTCACCAACCTGGACGCATCGGCGTTCCTCGGCCGTCTGGCCCTCATCCGGATCTACAACGGCAGGCTGCGCAAGGGCCAGCAGGTGGCCTGGATGCGTGAGGTCGACGGGCTTCCCGTCATCACCAGCGCCAAGATCACCGAACTCCTGGCCACCGAAGGGGTGGACCGCAGGCCGACTGATGAGGCCGTCGCCGGGGATATCGTCGCCGTCGCGGGGATGCCCGAGATCATGATCGGCGACACCCTCGCCGACCCCGAGCACGCGCACGCGCTGCCGCGCATCACCGTGGATGAGCCGGCGATCTCGGTGACCATCGGCACCAACTCCTCGCCCTTGGCGGGCAAGGTGTCCGGCCACAAGCTGACCGCACGCATGGTCAAGTCCCGGCTGGACACCGAACTGGTCGGCAATGTCTCGATCCGGGTGGTCGACATCAGCCGCCCCGACGCCTGGGAGGTGCAGGGCCGCGGTGAACTGGCGTTGGCGGTGCTCGTCGAGCAGATGCGTCGCGAGGGTTTTGAGCTGACGGTCGGCAAGCCTCAGGTGGTCACCCGCACCATCGACGGCAAACTGCACGAGCCGTTCGAGGCGATGACCATCGACTGCCCCGAGGAGTTCGTGGGCGCGGTCACCCAGCTGATGGCCGCCCGCAAAGGCCGGATGGAGGAGATGGCCAACCATGCCGCCGGGTGGGTCCGGATGGACTTCATCGTGCCCAGCCGCGGGCTGATTGGCTTCCGCACCGACTTCCTCACGCTGACCCGCGGGACCGGTATCGCCAACGCGGTGTTCGATGGTTACCGGCCGTGGGCCGGGGAGATCCGGGCCCGCCACACCGGATCGCTGGTGAGCGACCGCTCCGGTTCGGTGACGCCATTCGCGATGATCCAACTCGGTGACCGCGGCCAGTTCTTCGTCGAACCTGGCGACGATACCTACGAGGGTCAGGTTGTCGGCATCAACCCCCGCGCCGAGGACCTCGACGTCAACGTCACCCGCGAGAAGAAGCTGACCAACATGCGGCAGTCAACATCCGATGTGATGGAGACACTGGCCCGTCCGCTGGAACTCGGCCTCGAACAAGCCATGGAGTTCTGCGCCGAGGACGAATGCGTCGAGGTCACACCCGAGATCGTGCGAGTGCGCAAGGCCGAATTGGATGCCACCACCCGAGGCCGCAACCGCTCGAGGGCCAAGGCACAGAAAGCGTGACCTCGCGGACCGACCGCCGGTCGATACGCTGAACGGCGTGCTGAATAGAACGCACAGGCTACGAACCGCAGGCGCGCCGCTGGCGGTGTTGTTGACCGTCCTGTCCTCATCGGCGTGCACCGTCGACGCGCCGCCGGCCCCGCAGAGCACCGAAACCTCTCAAGCTATCGCGCCGGCTCCCAAGGCCACCCAGATCATCATGGCCATCGACTCGATTGGCGCCGGCTTCAACCCGCACCTGTTGTCGGACCAGTCGCCGGTCAACGCAGCCATCGGTGCACTGGTACTGCCCAGTGCGTTCCGGCCGGTGGCTGACCCGGCCACGGCGACCGGCTCACGCTGGCAATTGGATCCTGCGCTGCTGGTGTCGGCAGCGGTGACCAGTGCGCGCCCGTTCACCGTCACCTACAAGATCCAGCCCGAGGCCGCGTGGACCGATAACGCCCCCATCGCGGCCGACGACTTCTGGTACCTGTGGCGCCAGATGGCGAGTCAGCCCGGTGTCGTGGATCCGGCGGGCTACGACCTCATCACCGGCGTCCAGTCCGTCGACGGCGGCAAGACCGCGGTCGTCACTTTTTCACAGCCCTACCCGGCCTGGCGGGAATTGTTCAATGATCTCGTGCCGGCCCATATCGTCAAGGATGTGCCCGGGGGATTCTCGGCCGGTTTGGCGCGTGCTCTCTCGGTGACCGGCGGTCAGTTCCGGGTCGAATCCATCGATCCGCAACGCGACGAGATCCTGCTTGCCCGCAACGACCGGTTCTGGCGTCAGCCGGCCACGCCCGACCAGATCCTGTTCCGTCGGGCCGGTGTGCCTGCCGCCCTGGCCGACTCGATCCGCAACGGCGACACCCAGGTGGCTCAGGTGCACGGCGGGGCAGCGGCCTTCGCCCAACTATCGGCGATCCCCGAGGTGCGCACCGCGCGGGTGATTACGCCGCGCGTCATGCAGCTGACATTGCGAGCCCAGCAGCCCAAGTTGGCGGATCCCCTTGTGCGGAAAGCGATTCTGGGCCTGATCGACGTGGATCTGCTCGCGGCGATCGGTGCCGGCAGCGACAACTCTGTCATCTTGGATCAGGCCCTCATCCGCGCACCGAGTGATCCCGGGTATCTGGCCACAGCGCCGGCGCCACTGGGTACCGAACGTGCGCTCGCACTGTTCACCGAGGCCGGGTATCAGGTGGATCGCAGTCCGACGGAGTCCCCGATTTCGCCGCTGCCCGTCGTACCCGGAAGTGCTGCACCGCTGCCCCAAGAGACCACCCGCGGACGCATCAGCCGTGACGGAAAGACGCTGACGCTGGTGATTGGGGCCGCGGCCAATGACCCGACATCAGTAGCGGTGGCCAGCACTGCTGCCGACCAGTTGCGCGGTATCGGGATCGCGGCCACGGTTCTGGCGCTAGACCCACCCGTGCTCTACGGCGCCGCCCTGCTGAATAACCGAGTCGATGCCATCGTGGGCTGGTCCAGTGCAGGCGGTGATCTCGCGACGGTGCTGGCTTCTCGTTACGGTTGCCCGGCATTGGAGGCGATTCCGTTAGCGACGACGCCCCCGCCCTCGCCGCCCCCGGTCAAGGGCCCATCGTCAGGTGCGCCACTTCCCACTGAACCCACTCCACTGGTGCGCGCCCCGTCCAACCTCACCGGTATCTGCGACCGCAGCATCCAACCGCTCATCGACGGCGCCCTCGACGGTTCACGAGATATCAACGGGGTCATCGCCGCCGTCGAGCCGCGGTTGTGGGCCATGGCGACGGTGCTACCGATCATGCAGGACACCACGATCGTCGCGGCCGGTCCGAGCGTTCAGAACGTCAGCCTCACCGGCGCGGTGCCGGTGGGCATCGTCGGCGATGCCGGTGCGTGGACTAGGTCGAACCGCTAGGGCGAATCGCTAAGTCGAACCGCTAGGGCGAACCACCAGCTAGCCCGTCGACCGGGTCCGCGCGGCCCGGGTCCGGGGTGAGCCGGTATCACCGGTGCGCTTGGACGCCGTCGCGAGCGTCCTGCGGTGGGCAGTCTGCCGGGGCGCGGCAACCCGGGCCGCGGCGGCGACCGTGGCGGCTGCGGCAGAGACCGTCGGGATGGGGGAGGTGGTCACCCCCGGGCCACTGGTGAGGTCGGTATAGACCGCTTCGCGGAGGATCTGAATTGCGCCGATGGTGTTGCCCACCGCGGCTTGGATGCTCGCGCTCACCGGTGCCAGGCCGGCCTGGATCGCCGCGATGACGTCACCCCCGGCGACGAGTGTTTGGGCGAAGTACGTGATACCCAGCAGGCCCGAGCTGATGATCTGCCGCACCCCGGTCAGCACCTGCTCGCCGACGCCGAGGGTGCCCACGATGGCGTCGGTGACGGCCTGGCGTGCCCGGGCGCGGGTAGCGGCGAACTCGTACCCGCCGAAGGGCTCGCGGGGCGCCGCAAACAGGGCGAAGCTGTTGTCGGCCGGGATCTGGAAGGCGAGGATGCCGACGCCCAACGCCTGGGTGATGCTCAGGCCGGACGACAACGCGCCCCCGATGGCAAACGGACTCGCCAGCAGTCCCGCCGCGAACCCGATAGCGCCCCACCCGGTGAACGGCGACGCCGTCGGGGAGGGCGGACTGACCGGTCCGATGCAGACCGCGCACTGGGCGGTGCTGCCGATCACAATCGGGGCGAGAGCCAGACCGTCGGCCAGGAGATTGACCAGGATCTGGTAGGGGATGGCGCCCAGTGCGGGCGCTGCGGTGAGTTCGATGCCGGGGATCTGGACCGTCGGCAGATGTACCTCGGGGGGCGGGGCCAGCGGGCTGACCGCGATCACGCCGACGCTGGCTATTGCGACGCCGGCGGAAAACACAGAACGGATAGCAGCAGACATTTTCCACACCCCTTTTTCCCAGGACTGCCCCGGATATCTAAACCATAGGCTGATTACCGGCTCAGCAAAGGTATTTTCGGCGCTAAGGTTGGACTGGGGTCAGCCGGGCAAAGTGGCCGGGCGCGAACATCTCGGGTGTGACCCGCCAGGTAACCTCCGACGGGAACACCTGAATAGCTGTCTTGAGTCGGCAATCGTGTCGTGTCAGCCCACAAGCTGAGAACCGGAGGTAGCAATGCCAGGTGACGTCGGCACCGCGGCTGCCGAGTATCCGCCCAGCCGGGTTGAATTGCCGGCGGCGGATATCGGTCGTCTGTTGTTGCGTTGCGTAGACCGTCCGGGCCTGGTTGCCGCCGTCAGCACGTTCCTTGCCGGAGCCGGGGCGAATATCATCTCGCTGGCTCAGCACGCCACCAGCCAGTCGGGCGGAACGTTCATGCAGCGGACCGTCTTTCACCTACCCGGGTTGGCCGCGGCCCGCGATGGATTAGAACGGGACTTCGCCGAGAAAGTCGCTGAGCCCTACGCGATCGACTTCCGGCTCACCGAGGCCGCCAAGCCCAAACGGGTGGCCATCATGGCGTCAAAGACGGACCACTGCCTGCTGGATCTGCTCTGGCGCAATCGCCGTGGCGAGCTGGACATGTCGGTGGTCATGGTGATCTCCAACCATTCCGACCTTGCCGACCAGGTGCGGCCGTTCGGAGTGCCCTTTATCCACATCCCGGCCAACAGGGACACGCGTGAGCATGCCGAGCAGCGCCTGCTGGAACTCCTGCGTGGCAATGTCGATCTGGTGGTGCTGGCGCGCTACATGCAGATCATCACATCCGATTTCCTTGCCGAGGTCGGCTGCCCGCTGATCAACATCCACCATTCGTTCCTGCCCGCCTTCATCGGGGCAGCACCGTACCGGCGGGCCCGGGAGCGCGGCGTCAAACTCGTTGGTGCCACGGCGCATTACGTCACTGCTGACCTTGACGAGGGACCCATCATCGAACAGGACGTTGTGCGCGTCGATCACCGCCACGATGTCAACGACCTGGTTCGCCTCGGCGCGGACGTCGAGCGCGCGGTGCTGTCCCGCGCGGTGTCATGGCACTGCGAAGACCGCATCCTGCGGGACGGCAATCAGACCGTCGTCTTCTGACCGGCGCCGGCACTCGTCACGAGCCGGCCCAGACGGTGGGCGGTCACCGCAGCCGTGGTGAATACGATGAGCAGCCACCAGGGCGGGTGGGCCAGTTCCCAGACGAAGATTGCCGCCCAGACCGGGGCGTCCTGGGTGATCGCGAGCACCCCCGCCGCGCAGGCCAGTGACACCGCCGCGACGTTGAGGTGCACGGGAGTGAACGTATTCACCGACAGCGCGACCAGCGATCCCATCGCCGCGCCGGTGGCCAGTGCGGGGGTGAGTAGGCCGCCCATTGCTCCAGCGCGCAGATAGATCGCCGTGAGAAGCGGCTTGAGGGCCAACAGTGCGGCAGCAGCGGCCAGCGTGAGGCTGCTGTTCAGGCTGATCTCCAGGATGCTCGATCCATTTCCGGGAAGCTCCGGCCACCGGTGCGAGCAGATTCCGACCAGCAGGCCGGCCATCGCGATCCCCGGTATCAGCAGCCATGAGGTGTGTGCCGCACCCCGTGAACGGGCTCCGGTCATAATGCGGTTGAAGGCCAGGCCGACGCCGAGTGCCAGCGGCGCCAGCAGCACCGCACCGGCGATCAGAAGGTAGGACAGCTGCGGATTGGGCCAGTCCAGAAGCCGTCGATCATGGGTGAGCGGCGCGGCAACCGCCACGGCCAAGCTGGAGGTGATCAATGCGGTTCCGGCGGCGCGCAGATTCCAGGTCCGCAGGACGACCCGCAACGCGAACAGCGCGCCGCCGATCGGCACGCTGTAGACGGCGGCCAATCCCGCGCCGGCGGCACAACCCAGCAGGATCTCGCGGTCGGTCGCGGTCAGCGCCCAGCGTCGGGTGCCCAGGTCGCCGAGTGCGACGGCCAACTCGCGGGGCGCATTCTCGCGGCCGAGCGAGGCGCCTGAGCCGACCACCAACACCTGCAGGGCGGAATCGATCGTCATCGCCAGCCGGGGGATGGGGCCTCGACGGGTGATCGCCTCGGAGATCGTCGGCACCGGGCCGTGCCGCCGCAGCAGCCACCAACCGCAGCCGGCCAGCGCACCGCCGATCATCGGCCCCACTGCCCGCCGGACAGGACTCGAAGCGGTGACGCCGTCGAGCAGACTGCCGAAGCTGTAGTGATAGGTGAGGTGTTCGATAAAATCCAGCAGAACGCTTGTTACAAGGCCTGCCAGCCCGGCAAGCAGTCCGATCGCCATTACCGCGCAGCCGAATTCGAGGTTGCGACGGTTCACGCGTTGAATTTAGTCGGTGTGGGACCCGAGTCGGTGTTGAACCCGAGTCGGTAGGGTGACGCCGACACGACGATGCATGCAGAGGAGGGCCGGTGCCTGCTGTTCCGCGGCTGTTGTTCGTGCACGCCCATCCCGATGACGAGACCATCAACAATGGCGTGACCATGGCGCGGTATGCCGCGCGCGGCGCCGCGGTCACCGTGTTGACCTGCACCCTCGGTGAGGAGGGCGAGATCATCGAGGAGCCCTGGATGCAGCTGGGCTTCGCCGATGCCGATCAACTGGGCGGCTACCGGATTGGCGAACTGGCCGTCGCGCTGAGACATCTCGGAGTCAGTGGGCCGCGATACCTCGGCGGGGCCGGGTGTTGGCGGGATTCCGGTATGGCGGGCACACCGCCGCGTCGGCGCACCAGGTTCGTCGATGCCGACTTCGACGAGGTTGTCGGCCAACTCGCGGCCGTGATCGCCGAACTGCGCCCACACGTCGTGGTGACCTACGACCCTGGCGGCGGTTACGGCCACCCCGACCACATCCAGGCGCACCGGATCACCGCCGCCGCGCTATCCGCTGCCGCCGCTTCTTGGGCGGTGCCGAAGTTCTACTGGACAGTCGCCTCCGCCAACACATTTCGCGCCGGCCTTGATGCGCTTGGTCCCGACGATGTCCTCGGGGATTGGATCTGGCTACCCGCCGATGCGTCATATGGATTCCCCGATGACCGGATCACCGCGGTCATTGACGCTTCGGAGCACCTGCCGGCGAAGGTTGCGGCTATTGGCGCCCATGCCACCCAGATGGTGCTCGGGCCGACGGGCCGCGCGTTCACGTTGTCGAATAAACTGATCTTGCCGGTGCTGAGTCAGGAACACTACGTACTTGTATCGGGCCGATCGGGCGAAACGGACGAGAAGGGTTGGGAACACGACCTTCTGGCCGGACTTGACCTCACCGCGGAGTAGTGCGCTGGAAAGCCGAGGCGCACTCATCGTCCTTGCACTGCTGGCCGTCGACGGTGTTGTGTCCGCTGTCCTGGGCGCGCTGCTACTCCCGCTGTATCTCGGTGCGATCCCGTTTCCGATCAGCGCCCTGCTGAGTGGACTTGTCAATGCGGCGCTGGTGTGGGCAGCGAGTTATTGGACGGACTTTAAAAGACTTGCGGCCCTTCCGCTGTGGGCGTGGCTGGTGACGGTGGCGGGACTCGCGCTCGGTGGCCCAGGTGGTGACATGGTCTTCGGCGGGCCGGGAATCATGGCCTATTCGGTGCTCGTCCTGTTGGCCTTGGGCGCGTTGCCGCCGGCGCTGATATTGCGCCGAATGTCCTGAGTGGCTCGCGTCAGCTGTTGCGGCAGACGGATTGTGTCCGTCGCCTGTGGGGTGCTGTCGGGAGCCGCATTTGATGCCTCCGGTTCGGGATCGGTCGCGGCTCGTTGCACTCGAACGCCGCTGCGACTCGCGGAACGCGAGGCTCGGGACTCCCTGACGGCCACGGGCAGTGCGGCGTCCAGTCGCTCGGAGATGCCCTCGATCGGCGCGGAGGTGGCATCAGATGCGGTCCCCGCTGAGGCAGCGGTGTCCGACGCCGGAGCCGCGGAGCGAACCCGGGCGGCTGCGGAGGCAGTGGCAGCGGCGGCCCGGTCTGCCGCGGCTGCGGTCGGGAAGACAGGGAGCACCGGGCCCGGCGGCAGGGGCGGGAAGAAGCCCAGGACCCAGGCGATCTCACCCTGGACAAGGTTGGTGACGGCAGTGTTCACCCCGTTGGTGAGGGTGGGGCCGATCAGGTCCACTTGACCGTCGATCAGGAAGGCGAAGCTATACACCAGTGCCTGCACGATCGGTTCGCCGGTGTCGTAGACGATATTGATTTGCTGGCCCAGCCAGCCGAGCGGCCAGGGCAGATAACTCACGGCCCAGGCGGCGACCTCGAATCCCCACTGCACCCAGGGTTCCAGGGCGTTGTAGGCGTTGATGATCATGTCCCCGGTTGAACCCGTTGCGGCGGCCACCGGCACCGCTGCCGCGGTAGCGGCCGCGGCCGACGCGGCAACGCCCAGCACCGCTCCGGCAGCGGCGGTGACCGGCTGGACGAGTGGCCTCACGGCCGAGCTGAGTTCGATCGAGGGCAGCGTGACTGCGTCGATCCTGGGCGGGGTGACCGGAACCACCGCCGCGGCGCTCATGGTCGCGGCTGCCAAGCCCGCGGCAAGATAGGAACGCACGGACACCGTCATTCGGACTGCTCCCTGGTCGAGTTTGTCATGGTCGTAGGTTTGCTGCAGGTCTATATCACTACTGTACGTTTCGGGCCGTCCGGTGTTACATATCGTCGCTGCCGCGCACCCCGAACTACCGGTCAACAGCTGGTACTACTGTGGGGGCCATGTCGGAGGCCGATGATGCGTGCAGGAACCGATGACATCTGAGGGTTCGCTGCCGACCCCGGTGGTGCCGCCGCGGGCGGAATCCGTATCCCCGGCGGCATTGCGCAGGGTGCTGCGACGGGCTCGTGACGGGGTGGCACTCAATGTCGATGAGGCCGCCGTCGCCATGACCGCACGCGGCGAGGATCTGCTCGACCTGTGCGCCAGCGCGGCCCGGGTGCGCGATGCCGGGCTCGAATCGGCCGGCCGTCGCGGCGAACACGGCCGGCTACCGGTGTCGTACTCGCGGAAGGTTTTCATCCCGGTCACCCACCTCTGCCGCGACACCTGTCACTACTGCACATTTGTGACGGTGCCGGGCAAGCTGCGCGCAGCCGGCCGAGGCATGTACCTCGAGCCCGACGAGATCGTCGGCATCGCCCGCCGCGGCGCCCAACTCGGCTGCAAAGAAGCTTTGTTCACCCTCGGTGATCGGCCCGAGGCGCGATGGCCGCAGGCCAGGCAGTGGCTCGACGAACGGGGTTACGACTCGACACTGGCGTACGTGCGGGCGATGTCGATTCGGGTGCTGGAGGAGACCGGTCTGCTGCCGCATCTGAACCCCGGGGTGATGACCTGGGCAGAGCTGTCCCAACTCAAACCCGTCGCGCCGTCGATGGGCATGATGTTGGAGACCACATCGCAGCGGCTGTTCGAAACGCGCGGTGAGGCGCACTACGGCAGCCCGGACAAGGATCCGGTCGTGCGGCTTCGTACGTTGACCGACGCCGGACGGTTGTCCATCCCGTTCACCACCGGACTGTTGGTCGGCATTGGGGAGACCCTCGCCGAACGCGCCGACACCCTGCACGCGATCCGCCGTCTGCACAAGGAGTTCGGGCATATCCAGGAAGTCATCGTGCAGAACTTCCGTGCCAAGGACGACACCGCGATGGCGGCCACGCCCGACGCCGGCTTCGACGACTTCGTGGCGTGTGTCGCGGTGGCCCGCCTGGTACTGGGTCCGGAAATGCGTATCCAGGCCCCGCCCAATCTTGTTTCGCGCCAGGAGTGCCTGACGTTGTTGGGCGCGGGCGTGGACGACTGGGGCGGGGTCTCCCCGCTGACCCCGGATCACGTCAACCCGGAACGGCCCTGGCCGGCACTGGAGGACTTGGCCGCGGTCACCGCCGAGGCTGGATTCGATTTGGTGCAACGGCTCACCGCCCAGCCGAAGTACGTGCAAGCCGGTGCGGCCTGGATCGATCCGCGGGTGGCGGCACACGTTGCGGCGCTGGCCGACCCGGAGACCGGATTTGCCCTCGACGTTAATCCGTTAGGACGGCCGTGGCAGGAGCCCGACGATGTCACCGAGTCCCTGGGCCGTACTGATCTGCACAGCGCGATCGACACCGAGGGGCGGCGAACCGCGGTCCGCAGTGACCTCGGCAGCGCCTTCGGTGACTGGGAGTCGATCCGCGAGCGGGTCGGCGAGTTGGCGTCCCGCGTCCCCGTGCGCGTGGACACCGACGTCGCTGCCGCCCTGCGCGCCGCGGAGCGTGATCCGGGCGGCTGTAGTGGCGCCGAATACCTGACGCTGGCCACCGCCGATGGTGCTGCGCTGGATGCCGTTGCCGCACTGGCAGATTCGCTGAGGCGGGATATCGTCGGCGATGACGTCACATTCGTGGTGAACCGGAATATCAACTTCACTAATATCTGCTATACGGGCTGCAGATTCTGTGCGTTCGCACAACGCAAAGGCGATGCGGACGCCTTCTCGCTATCGGCGCAGGAGGTGGCAGATCGGGCTTGGGAGGCCCACGTCGCCGGAGCGACGGAGGTTTGTATGCAGGGTGGGATCGACCCGGAACTGCCCGTCACCGGTTACGCGGATTTGGTGCGGGCCGTGAAGGCTAGGGTGCCCTCAATGCATGTGCACGCCTTCTCTCCGATGGAAATCTCCAATGGAGTCACCAAAAGCGGTATGAGCATTCGCGAGTGGTTGATCAGCCTGCGGGAGGCAGGTCTGGACACCATCCCCGGAACCGCCGCCGAGATCCTCGACGACGAAGTGCGCTGGGTTCTCACCAAGGGCAAGCTGCCCACTTCGCAGTGGGTGGAGATCGTCAGCACCGCGCACGAAGTGGGCTTGAGGTCGAGTTCGACGATGATGTACGGCCACGTCGACACCCCGTCGCATTGGGTCGCCCATCTCAATGTGCTGCGCGGAATCCAGGATCGCACCGGCGGATTCACCGAGTTCGTTCCACTGCCGTTCGTACACCAGTCGTCACCGCTGTACCTGGCCGGCGCGGCCCGCCCGGGTCCCACCCATCGCGACAATCGCGCGGTGCACGCGCTCGCGAGAATCATGCTGCATGGCCGCATTCCCCAGATCCAGACCAGTTGGGTAAAACTGGGCGTGCAGCGCAGTCAGGTGATGTTGACCGGCGGCGCCAACGATCTTGGCGGCACCCTGATGGAGGAGACCATCTCCCGGATGGCGGGTTCGCAACACGGATCAGCCAAGAGTGTCGCCGAACTCGTCGCGATCGCCGAGGGCATCGGCCGGCCGGCTCGTCAGCGGACCACCACCTACGTCAAGCGGGCGGCCTGAGTCGGCGCAACCTCGGGTCAACTCCGCCTGGTTTTGATCCAGTCCCCGAACGTGGATCGCAGGTAGGCCAATCCGACCAGGATCGCGCAATATGCGGCCGCCATCACGACCCAGGCGTAGGGCAAAAGGAGTGGCTGGCCGAAAAAGGTCAGCCCGCCGAATGATCCAGGGCCCAGACTGAAACCGATCCCCATGATCAGTCCGCCGAGGAAGCACCGGATGGTCCGGCCCTTGAGCGGGCCGCTGAGCTTGGCACGCGTGCAGGTGCGTCCGCCAACGATCGCCCCGATTACCAACGCGGCAAATACCGCTAACCCGCCCGCGATCCCGTCGAGGGCTCGCCTTAACGCATCACCCAATAGTTCCGCGTATTCCCAGGGGCGATCGTAAATCAGAACCAGTGCAAGAATCGCCGTGGCGATGACGATGGTCGCCGTGCGCGGATCCCACGCGTTGTGAAGGAAGTCCTGCCAACCTTTGTGCCGTCCCTTGAGTAGCAAGCCGACGTTGATGGCGAGGACCACTACGAGCGCGACGAGTGCGGGCACGGGATAGTGCGGTGACACAGTGGTCGGCACGGCTGCGGCATGGATAGTCGCCGCGGGACCGAACACTTGGGCACCCAGGCAGCCCGCCGCGAAGCCAACGATGGTCACCATGAACACGTACTCGCCCGAGCCGATGCGTGCCACGACACCCATGGTGCACGCGCCACCGACCACCGCGCCGATGCCGAGCAGCAGGCCGCCGACCACGGACCACACGGTGACCGGGAACAACTCCACCTCCGGGGTGAATCCGGTCATCAGGTACAGCAGGGCTAAGCCCCCGGGGATCATCAACCAGGTGGACACGATGGTCGAAAGACGAACCGCCGAGCGGCGATAGATCAGATCGTCAAACGCGACGACCATACAGACGTTGCCGCGCTGGATGGCCACCCCCATGACGAAGGCAAGCGCCAGCGAGATGCAGAAGGCAACTACCACCGAAAAAGACTAACGCTGGCCCAGCCCACCGGGCCGGACACGCCCGGGGTGGCGAGGCAACGTCCGGCTTCCGGGCCGGCGATGAGACAGCCGGCGAGTTCAACGCCTAAGATCATTGTCATCGCCGGATTTAGGGCACAACCCCGATTTAGGGCACACTGAGTCGGCAATCCGGGAGCGGTCATCCGATAGTGTGGCGCTGCCCTGGCCGCAGACCGCTGGACCTTGCAGACAGATAGACGACGAAGAGCACATCGAGGAGAACCTTCGTGACCTACGTGATCGCCGAACCCTGCGTCGACATCAAAGACAAGGCATGTATCGAGGAGTGCCCGGTCGACTGCATCTACGAGGGCGAACGCATGCTCTACATCCACCCCGACGAGTGTGTGGACTGCGGCGCCTGCGAGCCGGTCTGCCCGGTGGAGTCGATCTACTACGAGGACGACGTGCCCGATCAGTGGTCGCAGTACACCCAGATCAACGCCGACTTCTTCGCCGAGTTGGGCTCGCCGGGCGGCGCGTCGAAGGTGGGGCTGACCGAGAACGATCCGCAGGTGGTCAAGGACCTCCCGCCCAAGGCTGAGGACGACTGACGGCCCACACCCCGCCGCGGGTGCGGCGTCGCCCGGTATCGGCGTCGCTGCCGGTCTTCCCCTGGGACACCCTGGCCGACGCCGCGGCTACGGCCCGCGCGCATCCTGACGGCATCGTCGACCTGTCGGTGGGCACGCCGGTTGATGAGGTGGCACCGGTAATCCGCACCGCCCTCGCGCTGGCCTCCGCTGCGCCCGGGTACCCGTTGACCGCGGGAACGCCCGAACTTCGGGCGTCTGCGGTAGCCGCGCTGGCCCGCCGGTACGGCATCACCGGTGTGGCGGAACATGCCGTTTTGCCGGTGATCGGGACCAAGGAGCTCATTGCCTGGCTGCCGACTCTGGTGGGTCTGGGCGCCGACGACACCATCGTGATTCCCGAATTGGCCTACCCCACCTACGAGGTCGGCGCCCGCCTGACCGGTGCCCAGGTCATCGCGGCCGACTCGCTGACCCAACCGGGACCGTTGTCACCGGCCCTCATCTATCTCAATTCGCCGAGTAACCCCACCGGCAGGGTGCTCGGCGTCGACCATCTGCGCAAGGTGGTCGAATGGGCGCGGGAGCGGGGCTCGCTGGTGGTCTCCGACGAGTGTTACCTGGGCCTCGGGTGGGAGCAGCGGCCGGTATCGGTGCTGCACCCGGATGTCTGCGGCGGCGACCACACCGGACTGCTGGCCGTGCATTCGCTGTCGAAGTCCTCGTCGCTTGCCGGATACCGGGCCGGTTTCGTCGTCGGCGATCCGACTCTGGTGGCCGAGTTACTCGCCGTGCGTAAACACGCGGGGATGATGGTGCCCACGCCGGTGCAGGCGGCGATGGTGGCCGCTCTCGATGACGATGAACACGAGGCGCAGCAGCGTGACCGTTATGCCCGTCGGCGTGCGGCCCTGTTGGACGCCGTGCGATCAGCCGGTTTCACCGTCGAGCACTCCGAGGCCGGGCTGTATCTGTGGGCGACGCGTGGCGAACCCTGCCGGGACACGGTGGACTGGCTGGCGGATAGCGGAATCCTGGTGGCGCCGGGCGACTTCTACGGTCCGGGCGGGGCCGAGTATGTCCGGATTGGACTCACGGCAACTGACGAGCGGATCGCTGCTGCCGTGGCGCGACTGACGGTGTAGCGCCGCAGATACGACGATGGCCCCCGGTGTGAACCGGGGACCATCATCAGTTAACGCTGTGTCAGGTTAACGTTGTGTCAGTTCATGTTCCAGGGTTCGCCGTAGGTGGTGACGCTATCCCCGGTCTG
>NZ_JAEMSG010000074.1 GCF_016462945.1 Mycolicibacterium sp.
AGCGATGACCGGGAATACGACGGTTGCGAGGCCGTAGCGCAGGAAAAGCCTCCGTACTTCCCGCTCCGGCACCGGCGAGCGATTCAGGCCGGCGGAAAAAATGTGGTAGCAGATCAGAAATCGGCTGATTGCCATGCCCTCCATGATGAACGTATAGACGAGCACCGCGGTATGTGCATCGGCACCACTGAGCAATACGTAGTCGGCGTAGGTGGCGGTCGCGTATGGGATGGCGGCGACGAATAACAGCAGAAGCAGGTTGTAGAGCATGAGTCGCCGGTCAACGGTATTGGTGAGCGTGAGCAGGTAGTGGTGGTTGAGCCAGATCACCCCAATGATGAAGAAGCTGAGCACATACGCGGCGAAGGACGGCCACTGTTCGCGGATCTGGGTTGCCAGCGGGACCTTTGAGCGGACTCCGGCGTGGAGGTTGAACGCCAACAGCGTGATCGCGACCGCGAGAACTCCGTCACTGAAGGCCTCAAGGCGCCCCTTGCCCATATGTTTGCCCTCTCGCAGGTGATGGCCCAAGCGCGCGCCACCTTACTGCCCCAGACCGGAGATGGAGGCAGCCACGCGGTCTTCTGGGTAGCCTGCCAGGGTGGCTCCCGACGATCCGGAAACCGATCCGATCGATCCTGATATCCGCCGTCGTTGGCAGGAACTCTCCGGCGAAGTGCGCGAACACCAGTTCCGGTACTACATCAAAGACGCGCCGATCGTCTCAGACGCGGAATTCGACACGCTATTCCATGAACTCGTCGCGCTCGAGGAGCGCTACCCGGAATTGCGGGTGGCGGACTCGCCCACGCAACTCGTGGGCGGGGCCGGCTTCGCCACCGAGTTCACCGCGGCCGAGCACCTCGAGCGCATGCTCAGCCTCGACGACGTCTTCGACACCGATGAGCTCGCAGCATGGTCGGTGCGGGTGGAAACCGAGCTCGGACCGGATCCGCACTACCTGTGTGAGCTGAAGGTCGACGGGGTGGCCATTGCGCTGGTCTACCGGGACGGCCGTCTGGAGCGGGCCGCGACCCGTGGTGACGGCCGGGTGGGCGAGGACGTCACCCTCAATGCCCGCACCATCGGTGATATACCCGAGACACTCACCGGGACAAAGAAATTCCCCATCCCGACGGTGCTGGAGATTCGCGGCGAGGTGTTCTTCATGGTCGCCGATTTCGCGAGCCTGAATGCCAGCCTGGTTGAGGACGGCAAGCCGCCGTTCGCCAATCCTCGCAACAGCGCGGCCGGATCGCTACGACAGAAGAACCCGGCTGTCACCGCGCGGCGTCCGCTTCGGATGATCTGTCACGGACTGGGTTACACCGAGTATTCCGGGGGCTTTGCCCCCGCGACGTTGCACGACGCATATCTGGCGATGAAGGCCTGGGGGCTGCCGGTCTCCGATCACACCTCCCGGGTGGCGGGGCTGGCGCCGGTGCAGGAGCGCATCGAGTACTGGGGCCAACGCCGGCATCAGATCGAGCATGAGATTGACGGCGTGGTGGTCAAGGTCGACGACTTCGCCCAGCAGCGCCGACTGGGTGCGACCTCGCGGACGCCCCGGTGGGCGGTGGCTTATAAGTACCCGCCCGAAGAGGCCCAAACCACGCTGGTCGACATCAAGGTCAATGTCGGCCGAACCGGCCGGGTGACGCCGTTCGCGTTCATGACCCCGGTGCGCATCGCCGGGTCCACGGTGAGCATGGCGACACTGCACAACGCCTCGGAGGTTAAACGCAAGGGTGTGCTCATCGGCGACACGGTGATGATCCGCAAGGCCGGTGACGTCATCCCCGAGGTGCTCGGCCCGGTCGTCGACCTGCGTGACGGCACCGAGCGCGAATTCGTCATGCCCACCCACTGTCCGGAGTGCGGGACGCTGCTCGCCCCGGCCAAGGAGGGCGATGTCGACATCCGCTGCCCGAACTCCCGATCCTGCCCGGCGCAGTTGCGGGAGAGGGTGTTTCACCTCGCCGGCCGCGGCGGACTGGACATCGAGGGCTTGGGCTACGAGGCGGCAACAGCACTACTGGGTGCCAAGATCATTTCCGACGAAGGTGAGCTGTTCACCATCACCGAGGACGATCTGCTGCGCTGTGAGTTCTTCACGACCAACAAGGGCGTTCTCTCGGCCAATGGCGCACGTCTGCTCACCAATCTGCAGCAGGCCAGGGACCGCCCGCTGTGGCGGATCCTGGTGGCACTGTCCATCCGCCATGTCGGCCCGACCGCGGCACGCGCGCTGGCCACCGCGTTCGGCAGCCTGGAGGCGATCATGGCCGCCGACGAGGAGCAGTTGGCGGATGTCGAGGGCGTCGGGTCCACGATCGCCGCGGCACTGCGGGAGTGGTTCGACGTGGATTGGCACCGCGCGATCGTCGACAAGTGGCGCGGGGCCGGTGTGCGGATGGCCGATGAGCGCGATGCCGATATCACCCCGACGCTGGCCGGGCTGACCATCGTGGTGACCGGGTCGCTGACCGGGTTCTCCCGAGATGAGGCCAAGGAGGCCATCATCATTCGCGGCGGTAAGGCGGCCGGGTCGGTGTCGAAGAAGACGTCATTCGTGGTGGCCGGTGACGCGCCCGGCTCCAAATACGACAAAGCGATAGAACTCGGCGTCCCGATTCTCGACGAGGATGGGTTCCGCGCACTGCTCGCCGACGGGCCGCTACCGGAGCCGCCCGCTTAACGCAGGATTCCGGCGACGATCCCGGCCAGATAGCCAAGCCGGGCCACCTCCGAGGGTCGGAAGTGCGGCCCGCCCGGGCGTCCCAGCACCAGCGCGGTGGTCGGCTCGCCCAGCGGTGCTGCGGCCAACGTGGTGTCCATATCGCGCCACAGTTGCGGCACCCACTCCTCGGTGGCATCGAGTGCTGTGGCGTGACTTAACGGCATCCACGGCGTGGTGGCGGCCTGGGTCTCCGGAGCTCCATGGCTGCCGGCGATTCGACGGGAACTGCCATCGGCGAAGCCGACCACGGTGCACCAGCCCACCCGGAGTACTCGCGGTGCCTCATCGACAAGAACCTGAAGTCTCTCGGGCCGCTCGCCGGCGGCGGCGACGCGGTCGATGAGTTCGAGCTCGCGGTGGGCTTCCAGCAGACCGGTGTGCGGCCGGATGGCTTCCACCCGCACGCCGGTGAGTGCCTCGGCGGCGGTGATCAGCGTGTCCGGCATCGCCCCGGTCGGCAGATCGATCACCAGGTCGTCGACGGCGTAGCCCGACCCGCGCTCGACGACGTCCAGCGAGCGGATGTCCGCACCGACTGAGCCGAGGGCCAAGGCGAGCGACCCCAGGCTGCCGGGGCGGTCTTCGAGTTGGACCCGCAGGAGATAGGACGGCACGCGCTCAACCCTTACACAGCTCGATGAGGTCGGCATTTTGGCGGCGCGGCCGACGCCGATGTGTAATATGTGCAACATGAGTACACATAGCCTGCGTGAACTGCGGAGCAACCTGGGCTCGGTGATCCGGACCGTTGCCGCCACCGGCGACGAGGTCATCGTCACCGACAGCGGCACGGAGGTGGCGGTGATCATCAGCATGGCCGACTACGAGCGACTGCACGAGCATGCTGACGTCGCCGACGCGATCCGAATGAAAGGGTTGCGCGCCGAGTCGTTCGCGGCGATGTCGCTATCGCAGATGCTGGAAGCATTGGGCGTTGAAGCGGAAGCATTCGCCGGCCGGTGAAGGTCCAGTTCCACCCCGATGTACTCAAGCAACTCCAACGACTGCCTCGCGCGGAGCTTCATCGAGCGCTTCAGATCATCGTCGATCTGTCACACGATCCCCGGCCACAGGGTGCTAGGAAGCTGATTGGCCGAGCCAGTGATTGGCGCGTGCGGATCGGGCAGTACCGCGTGGTGTACAGCGTCGACGACGCTGCGGGTGAGGTGACGGTGTTCGTCGTCGCCAAGCGCAGCGACGCCTACCGCTGAGGCAGCTCGGTCCGATTGCGGCGTTCCTCCTCGGGCCGGTGGGGCCCGCATCGTCACGCCGCTAGGCTTACCCACCGTGTCCACGATCTCCCCCGATGAGGTGGCCCGGCTGGCCAAACTGGCCCGGCTGGCCCTGACCGACTCCGAACTGATGAGCTTCGCCGGCCAGATCGACGCGATCCTCGGCTATGTCGGCCAGATCCAGGCCGTCGACGTCACCGGTGTCGCCGCCACCGAGAACCCGGTCAAGGGCGAGGGGCATGCCAATATCACTCGCCCGGATGTGGTGGCGCCGAGCCTGACCCAGGATGAGGCACTGGCCGAAGCGCCGTCGGTGGTCGACGAGCGGTTCGCGGTGCCGCAGATTCTGGCGGAGGAGGCGTGAGCGATATCGTCCGCCTCGACGCGTCCACCCTCGGCGCCAAGATCGCCGCCAAGGAACTCTCGTCAGTCGAGGTCACCCAGGCCTGCCTGGACCAGATCGCCGCCACCGACGAGACCTACCACGCTTTTCTGCACGTGGCCGCCGAGCAGGCGCTGGCCACTGCGGCCGCGGTCGACGCCTCGATTGCCGCCGGCGAGAAGCCCGCGTCCCCGCTGGCCGGGGTTCCGTTGGCGCTCAAAGATGTCTTCACGACCCTGGGCATGCCGACCACCTGCGGATCGAAAATCCTCGAGGGCTGGGTCTCGCCGTACGACGCGACGGTCACCGCGCGCATCCGGAGTGCGGGCATCCCGATCCTCGGTAAAACCAATATGGACGAGTTCGCGATGGGCTCCTCCACCGAGAACTCCGCCTATGGGCCTACCCGCAATCCGTGGGACACCGATCGGGTGCCGGGCGGTTCCGGCGGCGGCAGTGCGGCCGCACTCGCGTCGTTCCAGGCCCCGCTGGCCATCGGCTCTGACACCGGCGGCTCGATCCGCCAGCCGGCCGCGCTGACCGCGACGGTCGGGGTTAAACCCACCTACGGCACGGTCTCCCGGTACGGCCTGGTGGCCTGCGCGTCCTCGCTGGACCAGGGTGGCCCGTGTGCGCGCACGGTGAGAGACACCGCACTGCTGCACGCGGTGATCGCCGGTCACGACCCGCGTGACTCCACGTCATTGGACGTCGCGATCCCCGATGTCGTGGGCGCAGCCAGAACCGGTGCGGGTGGCGATCTCAAGGGTGTGCGCGTCGGCGTAGTCAAGCAGTTGCGCAGCGGAGAGGGCTATCAGTCGGGCGTGCTGGCGTCCTTCAACGTCGCTGTCGATCAACTCACCGCCCTTGGTGCGCACGTCAGCGAGGTCGACTGTCCGCACCTGGATTACTCGCTGTCGGCGTACTACCTGATTCTGCCCTCAGAGGTGTCGAGCAACCTGGCCCGCTTTGACGCCATGCGCTACGGACTGCGTGTCGGCGACGATGGCAGCAGGAGTGCCGAGGAGGTGATGGCACTGACCCGGGCCGCCGGCTTCGGCCCGGAAGTCAAGCGCCGCATCATGATCGGTACCTACGCGCTGTCGGCCGGTTACTACGACGCCTACTACAACCAGGCGCAGAAGGTCCGCACGCTGATCGCCCGCGACCTCGACGAGGCCTACGAGTGCGTCGATGTGCTGGTGTCCCCGGCCACACCGACCACCGCGTTTCGGCTGGGGGAGAAGGTCGACGACCCGCTGGCGATGTATCTGTTCGACCTGTGCACGCTGCCACTGAACCTCGCCGGGCACTGCGGCATGTCGGTGCCGTCGGGGCTGTCCCCGGACGACAACCTGCCGGTGGGCCTGCAGATCATGGCGCCGGCGCTGGCCGATGACCGGCTCTACCGGGTGGGTGCGGCCTACGAGGCCGCCCGGGGGCCATTGCCGACAGCTGTCTGATCGGCCACGATGAGATATGACCACGACGCTGATTTTCGGACACAAGAATCCCGATACCGATTCCATTTGTTCGGCGCTGGCCTATGCGGATCTGAAAACCAGAATCGGCGCTGATGTCGAGGCGGTGCGCCTCGGGTCCGTCAGCGGTGAAACACAATTCGCGCTCGACACTTTCTCGACGCCGGCACCGCGTTTGGTTGAATCGGTGGCCGCCGAGGCATCCCACGTCATTCTTGTCGATCACAATGAGCGCCAGCAGAGCGCGACCGACATCGACAAGGTCACGATTGCCGAAGTCATCGACCATCACCGCATCGCCAACTTCGAAACAGCGGGCCCGCTCTATTACCGCGCCGAGCCGGTGGGATGCACCTCGACGATTGTGCTGAAGATGTTCAAGGAATCCGGCGTGGACGTCAGCCCCCGGATTGGCGGGCTGATGCTCTCCGCCATCCTTTCTGACACGCTGCTGCTGAAATCCCCCACCTGCACGCCCGAGGACAGTGCGGCTGCGCATGAACTTGCCGCCATCGCCGGCGTCGATCTCCAGACCTATGGCATGGAGTTGCTGAAGGCGGGCGCGAACCTGCGCGCCCGATCCATCGCACAGCTGGTGTCGACGGACTCGAAGGAGTTCTCGATGGGCGGGGCAAAGGTGGAAATCGCCCAGGTGACCGCGGTTGACGTCGACGACGTGTTGTCTCGCCAGGACGAGTTGGAGGCGGCGTTGCGCGATATCGTCGCTGCGAAGGAGCTGGATCTGTTCCTGTTCATCATCACCGACATCATCAACAACGATTCGGTCGCCGTGGCACTGGGCCCACGGGCCGACGCCGTTGAAACGGCCTATGACGTGACGCTGGAGAACAATCGCGCACTCCTGGCCGGCGTGGTGTCACGCAAATTGCAGATCGTGCCGGTGCTGACGGCGACGTTCGGCAGCGGGTGATCGTCGGGTTCTGGCCTCAGCGCAGCACGGCCTTCGCCGCCGCCTCGCCACTGGTGTAGGCGCCGTGGACGGTGCCGGCATGATCGTGCGAACAGGCCTCGCCGGCGAAGAAGCGGCGCCCCTCGGGCGCCGCGAGCGCATCGCGATCCGCCAGCGAGGCGCCGACCCCGATAAATGAGTAGCTTCCGAGCGAAAAGGGATCGACTGACCACGCTGAGCGGAGCAGCCCGGTGGGCGTGGAGATCTCCGGGAATGCCGGTTTCAGCGCGCTCGACGCACTGGCGATCACTTCGGGGTCGGTCATGGTTTCGACAGCGCGGGCGAACTTCCCGGCGTTGAACATCATCAGCGCGGGCACGTCCACCAGGGCGGTGAGGCTCAAGGACTCCACCCACTCACCGCGCCGCGACGGCGGCGGAACGATGTCGATGAGCTCAGCGTCGTCCGGCCAGAATTGCGATTCGAAGCGCAGGCAGCTCTTCGAGAGAGCGCCCATCCCGAGCGTGGCGATGGCCCTCGACTTCGGCTCCGACAGCGCCGGCGAGAACTGGATAGAGCTCGCCTTGAGCACACCGAGTGGCACCGTGACGATCACTGCACCGGCTTCGAAGTTGCCCTGAGACGTGGCGACGACCGCACGATCACCGGAGGTGTCGACACTGGTGACAACGTGGCCGAGGCGCACGTCGAGTCCGTTCGCCACCGCCGCCACGACCTTGTCGTAGCCCTCGGGCAGGAGGGCGTCGCCGCCTCCCTCGTCGGCGCCGTCGTCGAAATTCGCCGCTGACAGATTCACTGCGTCGGTGGCGTACTCGTGTTCGATCGACTCGGTGATGCCCATCTCGATGTCGAGCCGTTCCGCCTCGTCGAGATCATCGGCGGCGATGGCGCGGTCGAGTGCAGCACGAAGTGGTTCGTCGGAGTCGGGGGAGCCCTCGCGGCCCGCCTCGACCAAGTCGGCTACCTGCGTCTCGATCCCATCGAGCGTGCCGGCCGCACGTCGCTGACCGTCGGCGCCGTACATGACGGACTCGTAGTCGGTGGCCTGGGTTTTGATTCCTTTCGCCGCGGCCAGGGCAGCGATCGGGTTGTTCTGGACCCCGTGGATCCAGGACGCGCCGAGCTCCACGGGAACGCCCCAGGATCGGTCTGTGAAGATGCGCCCGCCGAGGCGATCACGTCCCTCGATCACGATGACGCGGCGTCCGTTCGCAACGAGCACCTCGGCGGCGCGCAATCCGGCGATGCCGGCGCCGATGACGAGCACGTCCGCATTCCGCTCGGTCGACGCAGGCGCAGCCGTCGAGGCCGAGGTTGACGTGGAGGCCGAGGTCTTTTCCGACCCCGACGCCCCGCAGGCGGCGGCCAGGCTCACAGGCAACCCGAGGGCGACCATCCGGACGAAGTTGCGGCGCGGAACTAAACCCATGACCGCGAGGTTATCGCTCCATGGCGGGGGCCGAGGCGGTTAGATGGATCCCATGCGTATCGGAGTTCTCACCGGCGGCGGCGACTGCCCCGGCCTCAATGCCGTCATCCGCGCCGTGGTGCGGACCTGTGACGCCCGCTACGATTCGACGGTGGTCGGGTTCCTTGACGGCTGGCGGGGCCTGCTGGAGAACCGACGCGTCCAGCTCTACAACGATGATCGCAATGAGCGACTGCTGGCCAAGGGCGGCACCATGCTCGGCACTGCGCGGACCAACCCCGAGAAGCTGCGCGCCGGTCTGGCCGATATCAAACAGACACTGGAGGACAACGGGATCGATGTGCTGATCCCGATCGGCGGCGAAGGCACGCTGACCGCCGCGCACTGGCTCAACGAGGAGGGCGTACCCGTCGTCGGGGTGCCCAAGACCATCGACAACGACATCGACTGCACCGACGTGACATTCGGCCATGACACCGCGTTGCAGATCGCCACCGAGGCCATTGACCGTCTGCACAGCACCGCGGAGTCGCATCAGAGGGTGATGCTGGTCGAGGTGATGGGTCGCCACGCCGGCTGGATCGCCCTGAACTCGGGGCTGGCCTCCGGTGCGCATATGACGCTGATCCCCGAGCAACCCTATGACGTGGAGGAGGTGTGCCGCATGGTCAAGAAGCGCTTTCAGACCGGTTCGTCGCACTTCATCTGCGTGGTCGCCGAGGGCGCCAAACCCGTAGAGGGGTCGATGCAACTGCGCAGCGGCGGAATGGACGAGTTCGGCCACGAGCGCTTCACCGGCGTCGCCCAGCAGTTGGCGATGGAAGTGGAGAAGCGGATCCGCAAGGAAGTGCGCGTCACCGTCCTGGGCCACGTGCAGCGCGGCGGTACACCGACCGCCTACGACCGGGTGCTGGCCACCCGGTTCGGGGTCAATGCCGCCGACGCCGCCCACAGCGGCGAGTACGGGATGATGGTGTCGCTGCGCGGTGAGGATATCGGCCGGGTGCCGCTGGCCGATGCGGTGCGCCAACTCAAGCTGGTACCGGAGAGTCGCTACGACGACGCGGCGGCCTTCTTCGGCTGAGCGCTCGTGTTAGGGGCTGACCGGAACCGGCTCAATGGAGTCCAGTGGGGTGTCGCGGGTCTCGCGCATGATCAGCAGTGCCACGAATGTGAGCGCCGCCGCGGACAGCAGGTACACCCCAACCCAGCCGACGCCGTACGTCGTTGACAGCCAGGTCGCGATGAACGGTGCCACTGCCGCGCCCAGAATGCTCGCCGAGTTGTAGGAGATCCCGGATCCGGTGTAGCGGACGTTGGTCGGGAACAGTTCGGGCAGAACGGCACTCATCGGTCCGAAGGTGAAGCCCATCAGCGTCATGCCGATGATCAGGAAGGCCAGCACTGAGCCGTGCGAGGCGTGGCCCGGCGTCAGCAGCACGGCGAATAGGCCGCCGTAGGCCATGATCGCGGCGGTCACCGTCAGCAGTGTGCGCCGTCGGCCCCACCGGTCGGCCAATTGCCCGGCGATGGGGATGGTCGCGGCGAAGAACAGCACCGCGATCAGTTGCATCTTCAGGAAGTCGATGTAGTTGAAGCCCAGGCCGGTGCCGTCGGGTGGGCGTTTGCCGGTGCCGTAGCTCAACGCCCAGGTGGTGACGATATAGAAGATCGTGTAGGTGGACAGCATGACGAAGGTGCCCAGGATCAGCTGACGCCAGTTGTTGCGGAACACCTGTGCCGCAGGTGTTTTGACCCGCTCTCCGTTTTCGACAGCACGGGCGAACACCGGCGTCTCGGTGAGTTTCAGGCGCACATACAGCCCGATGGCCACCATCACGGCGCTGATCAGAAACGGGATCCGCCAGCCCCAGGTCAGGAATGCACCACTCAGATCCGGCTTGGCGTTGGAGTGCCCGAGCCAGATCAGCAGCCCCAGGAACACGCTATTGGCCAACAGGAATCCGAATGGCGCACCGAGTTGCGGCCACATCGCCGCCCAGGCCCGCCTACCCGGTTTGGCGGTCTCCACTGCCAGCAGTGCCGCTCCGCTCCACTCACCGCCGAGCGCCAGACCCTGGGCGAAGCGCAGGATCGCCAGCAGTGCCGGGGCGAGCAGGCCCACCTGGTGGTAGGTCGGCAGCAGCCCGATGGCGAAGGTCGCGATGCCCATGGTGAGCAGTGAGCCGACCAGGGTGGCCTTGCGGCCGATGCGGTCACCGAAGTGGCCGAACAACACCGAGCCAATCGGACGGGCGACGAATGCCAGGCCGAAGGTGGCCAGCGAGGCCAGTAGTGCGGTGGTCGGGTTGCCCTTGGGGAAGAACAGGAACGGAAATACCGACACCGCGGCGGTCGCATAGATGTAGAAGTCATAGAACTCGACGGTGGTGCCCACCATCGAGGCGATCACGATGCGGCTGCGCGGAACGTCGCCGACGAGATCGGGGGACTGGTCGGTCATGGCTGACTTCCTGTCGGATGGCATCGGGCGAGGCAAGGGTATCCCGGCCCTCGATAGGATCACCTGTTATGACGACCGCGTCCGGTGTCTCCGGAAAAGCCGACCTGCTCGACTACGACGACGTGGTGGCACGTTTCGACCCGGTGCTGGGCCTGGAGGTGCATGTCGAACTCTCGACGGCCACCAAGATGTTCTGCGGGTGCGCGACGGACTTCGGCGCCGAGCCCAACACCCAGGTGTGCCCGGTCTGCCTGGGCATGCCCGGTGCGCTGCCGGTGCTCAATGCGACGGCGGTCGAATCGGCCATCCGGATCGGGCTTGCGTTGAACTGCGAGATCGCGCCGTGGTGCCGGTTCGCCCGGAAGAACTACTTCTACCCGGATCAGCCGAAGAACTACCAGATCTCCCAGTACGACGAGCCGATCGCCTTCAACGGCTACCTCGACGTGCCACTGGACGACGGCAGCACCTTTCGGGTCGAGATCGAGCGCGCGCATATGGAGGAGGACACCGGCAAGCTGACCCACGTCGGCAGTGACACCGGCCGCATCCACGGCGCGACAACCTCGCTGCTGGATGTCAACCGGGCCGGGGTGCCGCTGATCGAGATCGTCACCAAACCCATCGAGGGCACCGGTGCGCAGGCACCCGAGGTGGCGCGCACCTATGTGACCGCATTGCGAGATCTATTGCGAGGCTTGGATGTATCCGATGTGCGGATGGATCAGGGCTCGCTGCGTTGCGATGCCAACGTGTCGCTGCGGCCGATCGGCCGGAAAGAGTTCGGCACCCGAACCGAGACCAAGAACGTCAACTCACTCAAGAGCGTCGAGTTGGCGGTGCGCTATGAGATGCGCCGCCAGGCAGCGATTCTTGTCGCCGGCGGCAGCATCCATCAGGAGACCCGGCACTTCCACGAGGATGGCCATACCTCTCCGGGTCGCACCAAGGAGACCGCCGAGGACTATCGGTACTTCCCGGAGCCGGATCTCGAGCCGGTCGCACCCAGCGCGGAGTTGGTGGCGCGACTGCGCGGGACGATCCCCGAGCTGCCGTGGTTGACGCGCAGCCGGATTCAGCAGGACTGGGGAATCTCCGATGAGGTGATGCGTGACCTCGTCAACGCCGGTGCGGTCGAACTCGTCACCGCGACCGTGGCTCACGGCGCTTCCAGTGAGGCGGCGCGCGCCTGGTGGGGCAACTTCCTGGTGCAGAAGGCCAACGAACTCGGTGTCGAACTCGACGCGCTGGCGATCACACCGGCTCAGGTGGCCAAGGTCGTCGCACTGGTCGATGAGGGCGCGTTGTCCAACAAGTTGGCCCGCCAGGTGGTCGAGGGTGTGCTGGCCGGTGAGGGTGATCCCGATGCGGTGATGGCCGGTCGCGGGTTGGCCATGGTGCGTGACGAGTCACTGATCCAGACGGCGGTCGATGAGGCGCTGGCCGCCAGCCCGGATATCGCCGAGAAGATCCGCGGTGGCAAAGTCCAGGCCGTCGGCGCGATCGTCGGTGCGGTGATGAAGGCGACCAAGGGTCAGGCTGACGCCGCGCGGGTGCGGGAATTGGTGTTGGCGGCCTGCGGGCAGAGCGGCTAACTCAATCGGCCGCGACAGGGCCGGACTGATGATCGTGAGGTTGTGTCGGTTGGCGAGGGGATCGCACGACCGGATTACGGAACTAGGAGGTGGTGCAGATGTCGGTCGCCGGTGTGATCGAACCCGCTGAATTCTTCGCCGACGAGGTTGTTCAAGACCCCTACCCGCTGTATGCCCGGTTGCGGGAGGACGGTGGGGTGCACCGGGTCGGTGACTCCGGGTTCTATCTCGTCGCCAGCTGGGCTGCGGTGACCGATGCGGCAAACCGGCCGGAGGACTTCTCCTCAAACCTGACCGGCCCGATCACCTACAGCCCGGAGCGCGGCGTGGCGCCGTTGATGATGGACGGTCTCGGGGGACCGACCCATATCCTGGCCACCGCCGACGATCCCTCCCATGCCCTTCACCGCAAGCTGATGCTCAGCCAGTTCACGGCCAAGCACGTGCGCGAACTGGAACCGCATATCGTGGCGACCTTCGAGAACCTCTGGGCGCTCAGAGCTTCCGCCCACACGGTCGAGTGGATGGACGCCGTGGCCAATCGGCTGCCGATGATGATCGTCGCCCGGCTGATCGGGGTTCCTGACGCCGACTCCGACCAGCTCGCGCGGTGGGGATACGCCAGCACTCAACTGCTCGACGGTCTGCTGTCCGAAGATTCGGTCAACGCGTCGATGAAGTCACTCGGTGAACTCAACGCCTACATCGTCGAACACCTCAACAGAGCCCAATCCGCTCCCTCCGATGACCTGATCAGCGTGCTGGCCACCGTGTGCGCCGAGGGACAACTGAACCGTTTCACCGCCCAGATGATCCTGATCTCATTGTTCAGCGCCGGCGGGGAGTCAACCGCCTCCCTGCTGGGCACCGCGGTGACGATTCTCGCCACGCAACCGGAATTGCAGCGAGCACTGCGCGACGACCGGCAACTCATGCCGATCTTCATTGAGGAGACGCTGCGTCTGGAGCCGCCGTTCCGGGCGCATCACCGGCATGTGCTGCACGACACTGAACTGGCCGACTGCGCCCTGCCCAAGGACTCCCGCATTCTTCTGCTGTGGGGGGCGGCCAACCGTGACCCGGCCCAGTTCGACGTACCCGATGAGCTCCGTCTGGACCGGCCGAAGACCAAGGGCCACATGACATTCGGCAAGGGTCTGCATTTCTGCCTCGGAGCATCACTGGCGAGATTGGAAGCATCCACCGTGCTGGGGCTGTTATTGGACCGCACTGCCTGGTTCGAGGCCGCCGAGGTCGGGCCGTGGCTGCCCAGTGTGCTTGCGCGCCGCCGGGAGTATCTGCAGTTGGTCGTGCGCTAGGGGCTAGGCATTGTCGGCATTGGACCGGGGGAATCCACCGCCCTGCGGGAAGAGCGGGAACACCACGTCGTCGAGTTTCTCGGCGTCGCCGGCGGTCCGGTTCACCGTCGCGCCCCAGATGTTGCCGTCCGGTGACACCGCCAGCGACCAGGCGTGGCCGCGGGTGTCCTGACGCACCACCTCAGGGTCGCCGGTCACCGCACCGGTGGCCTGGGCTAGCCGCACCGCCACGGTTTGTTTGGTGTTGACCAGGTTCACCAGCACGGTGCCGTCCAGCGCTACGCACCCCGCCACTCCCGGGCGGTCCGGCCAGGTCCACACCGTGGTGGCCTTGCCGTCGGAACCGATGCGCTGGAGCCGGTCGCCCGCCGGGGCGCGGTCGGTGACGTAAAGCGCCCTATCGGCCGCGTCGATGCACATGCCGCCACCGGCACCCATCCCGCTCAGCGCCGTAGTCGGAGGTGCCTGCCCGACCGTCGTCGGCTGCTCGATCCGGATTACCTTGCCGGCCAACGAGTTCGGGTCGGCGGCCAGTCCAGGGTTGCCGGCGTCGCCGGTCTGAACGACCAGTGTGGTCGGGCTGGTGAAGAGCAGCGAACCGGTGTTGCCAAAATCGCCCTTGGGAATTCCGGTCAGCAGATCCTTGGGCGCGTCACCGTCGGCGATGCGGATCACCCGGTTATCGGTCGGAGTGCTGATATAGGCGTACATCAGCCGGTCCTGTTCGTAGGTGGGCGACAGCGCGATGTCCATCAACCCACCGTCACCGCTGCCATCCACACCGATGACCAGTTTGACCTTCGGTTCGGCGCTGACCGACACCTCTTTGATCGCGCCCGTGGTGCGCTCGGCGACCAGGGCGGTCTTGGTGTCGGAGCCCATGATGAGCCCACTGGTGG
>NZ_JAEMSG010000013.1:0-15083 GCF_016462945.1 Mycolicibacterium sp.
GGATTACGCCCACCCCCAGCGTCTGGTCACCGGGGACTGGCTGTCGGAACATCTGGGCACATCCGGTCTGGCGATCGTCGAATCCGATGAGGACGTGCTGCTCTACGACGTCGGCCACATCCCCGGCGCGGTCAAGGTGGACTGGCACACCGATCTCAACGACCCGCATGTGCGCGACTACATCACCGGTGCGCAGTTCGCGGATCTGATGAATCGCAAAGGCATTTCGCGCGATGACACCGTGGTGATCTACGGCGACAAGAGCAACTGGTGGGCCGCCTACGCACTGTGGGTGTTCACCCTGTTCGGCCACCCGGATGTCCGCCTTCTCAACGGAGGACGTGACGCGTGGATCACGGAGGGCCGCGATACGACACTGGACGTCCCCGAGAAGAAAACCGCCGGTTACCCGGTCGTGGCGCGCGACGACACTGTGCCCGATGCTCTTCGCCCGAGTGGCTCATCGCAGATCAGGGCCTTTCAGGCCGACGTACTGGCATCACTGGGCACGTCCACCCTCATCGACGTCCGCTCACCGCAGGAGTACACCGGCGAGCGCACCCACATGCCGGACTACCCCGAGGAGGGGGCGCTTCGCGGCGGCCACATCCCCACCGCGGTATCGGTGCCGTGGGCCAAGGCCGCCGACGAGACCGGCCGGTTCCGCTCCCGGTCCGAACTCGCCGAGATCTACTCGTTCGTCTCCCCCGGCGATAACACCATCGCCTACTGCCGCATCGGCGAGCGTTCCAGCCACACCTGGTTCGTTCTCACCTACCTGCTGGGTATTCCGGGTGTGCGCAACTACGACGGGTCGTGGACGGAGTGGGGCAACACCGTGCGGGTACCCGTGGCGGCCGGAGAACAGCCGGGATCGGCGTGAGCATGCCCGCATCGCTGGCTGAGGTGGTCTCGGAGTTCGCCGAGGTGGCCGGCCAGGACAAGCTCACAATGCTCCTGGAGTTCGCCAACGACCTGCCCGCCCTGCCCGGCGACCTCACCGTGGCGGCGATGGAACCGGTGCCGGAATGCCAGTCGCCGCTCTTCCTGCACGTCGACGCCGCCGATCCGGAGCACGTTCGGCTGTACTTCAGCGCGCCGGCCGAGGCACCCACCACCCGCGGGTTCGCCTCGATCCTGGCGGCCGGTCTCGACGGCCAACCGGCGGCGGACATCCTCGCGGTGCCGGATGACTTCTACTCCGAACTCGGCCTGGCGGCACTGATCAGCCCCCTGCGCCTACGGGGCATGTCAGCCATGCTGACCCGGATCAAACGGCGGTTGCGGGCCACCTAGACTGCGTCGGAACGCTATTCTTAAAGCGATTCTAAGAGTCCCACAGGAGGCGCAGTGCCCACGATCTCCAAGGTCCTCGTCGCCAACCGCGGTGAAATCGCGGTCCGGGTGATCCGGGCGGCCAAGGATGCCGGTCTGGGGAGTGTGGCGGTCTACGCCGAGCCGGACGCCGACGCCCCGCACGTCCGGCTGGCCGATGAGGCGTTCGCCCTGGGCGGCCAAACCTCCGCCGAGTCCTACCTGGACTTCGGCAAGATCCTTGACGCCGCAGCGAAATCCGGTGCCAACGCCATCCACCCGGGCTACGGGTTCCTCTCCGAGAACGCCGACTTCGCCCAGGCCGTCATCGACGCCGGGCTGATCTGGATCGGGCCCAGCCCGCAGTCCATCCGCGACCTCGGCGACAAGGTCACCGCCCGCCATATCGCCGCCCGCGCTCAGGCTCCCCTGGTGCCCGGCACACCCGATCCGGTCAAGAACGCCGACGAGGTGGTGGCGTTCGCCCGCGAATACGGCGTGCCGGTGGCCATCAAAGCGGCATTCGGCGGTGGTGGCCGCGGCATGAAGGTGGCGCGCACCCTCGAGGAGATTCCCGAACTCTTCGAATCAGCCACCCGCGAGGCAATCGCGGCGTTCGGCCGAGGCGAGTGTTTCGTCGAGCGCTACCTCGACAAGCCGCGCCACGTCGAAGCCCAGGTGATCGCCGACCAGCACGGCAACGTCGTCGTCGCAGGAACCCGCGACTGCTCACTGCAGCGCCGCTTCCAGAAACTCGTCGAGGAGGCGCCGGCACCCTTCCTCACCGACGCGCAGCGCAAGGAGATCCACGAGTCGGCCAAGCGGATCTGCAAGGAGTCCGGCTACTACGGCGCGGGCACGGTGGAGTACCTCGTCGGCCAAGACGGCTTGATCTCATTCCTCGAGGTGAACACCCGCCTGCAGGTAGAGCATCCGGTCACCGAGGAGACCTCCGGCATCGACCTGGTGCGTGAGCAGTTCCGGATCGCCAACGGCGAAATACTCGCTGTCACAGAGGATCCCACGCCGCGGGGGCACTCCATCGAGTTCCGGATCAACGGCGAGGATGCCGGTCGCGGGTTCCTGCCCGCACCTGGACCGGTGACGAAGTTCGAGCCGCCGACGGGCCCCGGCGTACGCCTGGACTCCGGCGTCGAGTCCGGATCGGTGATCGGCGGCCAGTTCGACTCGATGCTGGCCAAACTGATCGTCAGCGGAGCCACCCGAGCCGAAGCCCTGCAGCGGGCACGGCGCGCACTCGCCGAGTTCAATGTCGAGGGTCTGGCCACCGTGATTCCGTTCCACCGCGCGGTGGTGAGTGACCCGGCATTCATCGGCGACGAGAACGGCTTCACCGTTCACACCCGGTGGATCGAGACCGAGTGGAATAACACCGTCGAACCGTTCACCGGCGGCGGCGAGATCGACGCCGACGAATCGTCGCGCCAGACGGTCGTCGTCGAGGTCGGTGGGCGGCGACTGGAGGTGTCCCTGCCCGGCGGTCTCGCATTGGGCAACGGCGGCGGTTCGGCCGACACAGGAGTGATCCGCAAGAAGCCCAAGCCGCGCAAGCGCGGGTCGCATGGCGGTGCCGCGGCCTCCGGTGACGCAGTGACCGCCCCCATGCAGGGCACCGTCGTCAAGGTCGCCGTCGAGGAAGGTCAGACGGTCAGCGTCGGGGACCTCGTCGTCGTGCTGGAGGCCATGAAGATGGAGAACCCGGTGACGGCGCACAAGGACGGTGTCATCACCGGACTGGCGGTCGAGGCCGGTGCGGCCATCACCCAGGGCACCGTTCTCGCTGAGATCAAATAGGCCGGTCGGCTACGGAAAGCGTGCCAAGAGTTCGGCTTCGGAAATCACGAATGCAGCGCTGCCCCCAGAAGCCTGCTCCACGCTGGTGAGCAGGATCGCGTTGTCCGGCAACGGAAGTGACCTGTCCGCCAGGGCTACGACACCAGAGTTAGCGAAATCCTGGGCCTGGACGAGTACCTGAGGAGGATCGTCCTGGTAGTAGACGACCGTCGAGGTTTCCGGGTAGAAGGGTTGCAGCCCGAGCAGGTACTCCCACGCAGCGTTGACGCGATAGGTCTCATACGGAGCCGGCAGCAGCGAATCATTGCCCACACAGCGAAGGCGGTTGGCGATGTAGTAATTGTCGATCCAGTCTTTACCGTCCCGCGTGCGTAACCGCAGCGCAACCTGCATTCGGGTATCCACAAAGTGCGCAATCGCACGACGGCACCATGCGAGATTGTGCTCATCCAATCGGTTGGCGACGCGCGAGAGGATGTACTCCAGCCCCCCGCGGTAGCGGTCCCAGCCCGTCTTGACTTCTTCGTTCCCGGCCTGCGTGCGCTCTTCATTGTCGAAGTATCGCGTCACAAAGCGATAGAAGGGTTCGGGGCTGAATGCCACCGCTGCGCGATCAACCATGTGCGCGATCTGGGTGAAGAAGAAGAATGCGATCACGTTATCGGCACCCGTCACCTCCCGGGCTAGGGACGTCCTGGCCACGTAAATCTCCGGGAAGACGTGACCATTCACCAGCAGGTCAAAGAGGACACCATGATCCCCCGCAGCAATACGCGTTTCTTGCTCGATCACATAGAACTGGTCGAAATCCTCACCGGCAACCCGGTCGTGGAGGAACCAGGGAGCGAACACCGCGCCGACATCGGGGTTGGCCTCCAGATGTGCGATATGACGTCCCAGTGCGTTCGCAATGAGCAGATCATCGTCAGCGAGATAGACGCTGTATCGCCCCCGGGCAGCCCCAAAAAGTTGTGAAATGTTTTGCGCCGCACCCACATTCTCGGGCCGCCGAACATAGCGGATAGCCAACTGCCCCTCATACCTGCTCACCACATCTGCGGTGTCATCCTCAGAGGCGTTATCACCGATCAGCAGTTCATAGGAATAACCGAGTTCCCCGATATGGGCCGCAAGATCCGCCAACAGGCAGTCCAGATAGCGCGCCCGATTGAAGGTGGGCACGCAAATACTCAGAACGGGCGCCCGAACAGAATCAGGAAGGCTTTCTGGGTTCACGGCTCCACGATTTTCCCACGGAAGAATGCCCGCACATCCTCGACAAAAAGCTGCGGCTGCTCAAACGCCGCGAAATGCCCACCGCGCGGCATCTCCGTCCAGTGCGTGATGTTGTAGCCCGCCTCGCACCAGCTGCGTGGCGCCTTCAGGATCTCCTTCGGGAAGCTGGCCACTCCGGTGGGCACCTCGACCCGGCCCGCGGCGCCAAACGCCCCGAAACTTTCCCAGTACAGCCGCGCCGAGGAGGCGGCAGAGTTGGTAACCCAGTACATCATCACGTTGTCGAGTAGCTCATCACGGGTGAACACGTTCTCGGGGTGTCCATCGCAGTCGCTCCAGGACCAGAACTTCTCCACGATCCAGGCCAACTGACCCACCGGAGAGTCGGCCAATCCGTAACCCACCGTCTGCGGCCGGGTCGACTGCTGCTTGGAATAACCGGCCTCCCACTGCTGGTAGTTGGCCAGTGCGGCGAGCGCGACGCCCTCCTGCGGTGTCGGGTTGGCGAGGTCCCCGGTCGGCATGGCGATGGGCATATTGGTGTGGATGGCCACACAGCCGTTGCCACCGGCGGCCGAGGCATCCCGACCGATCTGAGTGGTGACCGCCGCGCCCCAGTCCCCACCCTGAGCGCCGTAGCGCTCATAGCCGAGCCTCTTCATCAGGGTGTCCCAGGCCGTCGCGATCCGTTCGACCTTCCAGCCAGCGGCGGTGGGCTTTCCGGAGAAGCCGTAACCGGGCAGCGTCGGGCACACCACGTGAAAGTCCTCGGTCAGCGGTTCGATCACTTGCGAGAACTCGACGATCGATCCTGGCCAACCGTGGGTCATGATCAATGGCAACGCATCGGGGCCCTGCGAACGCTGGTGAATGAAGTGGATATCCAAACCATCGATCTCGGTGACGAACTGGTCGAATCGGTTCATCCGGGCCTCGCGCGCCCGCCAGTCATACCCGTCGGCCCAGTGGGCGGCCAACTCCCGCGTGTAGTCCAGCGGGATGCCCTGGCTCCAGTCCTGCACACATTCTCGCTCCGGCCAGCGAGTCCGGGCCAGGCGCTCACGCAGATCGATGAGGTCACTGTCCGGGATGTCGATGCGGAACGGCCGGACAGCCGGTGAATTGTTCGCCATGGCCCTGATTATGGCTGTACCGGTTCACTAGGCTTCGGCCTATGCGCCTGGTGATCGATCTCAACAAATGCCAGGGGTATGCCCAGTGCATTCCTCTGGCGCCTGACGTGCTGAAACTCAACGGCGAGGAGGCCGTCACCTACGACCCCAACCCGGATGACTCCCAGCGTCAGCAGGTTCTGCGGGCCGCGGCGTCGTGCCCGGTACAGGCGATCATCCTCGAGGTGGACCCGCCGGCCGATCGCGACACCAAGTGAGCGCGCCGCAGGGATTGTTCGACCAGATCGTCCGGACCTTCCGTGCCGAGGGCCGCATTGTCATCGTGGGCGCCTCCCTGGCCGGGCTGCGGGCTGCGGAAGCGTTGCGGGAGAAGGGGTTCAACGGCTCTCTCACGATTATCGGCGACGAACCGCACGAACCGTATGACCGCCCTCCGCTATCCAAGCAGGTACTCAAAGGATGGGTGCCCGCCGATCACACCAAGCTCCCCCGCCTGCGCCGGGTTGATGCCGACTGGCGGCTTGGGGTGGCGGCCGTCGGATTGGACCGGTTCAACCACATCGTGAAGCTGGCCAACGGCGACGAGGTCGAGTACGACCGGCTGCTGATCGCCACCGGAACCCGGGCCCGGCCCTGGCCCGACCCGCACGAGGGCGCCCTCGAGGGCGTCTTCAGCGTCCGCACCGTCGAGGACGCCGCCAAACTGGCCGCTGCCTTCAAGGCCCGTCCGCAACGGGTGCTGATCGTGGGTTCGGGCTTCGTCGGCTCCGAGATCGCCTCGGTGTGCCGGGATCTGGACCTGCCGGTGACCGTGGCGGAACGCGGTAGGGGTCCGTTGATGGGCGCACTCGGCGGGGTGATCAGTGAGATCGCCGCGCAGATGATGCGCGACGCCGGAGTGGATCTGCGGACCGGCGTCGCGGTGGAGGGCCTTGAGGGCGACGCGGCTGGCCATGTCCGCAAGGCACGGCTATCCGACGGGACCGTTCTCGATGTCGACGTGGTGGTGGCCTCACTGGGTTCCATTCGCAATGTCGAGTGGCTCGAAGGCGCGCAACTGGCCGCCGGGCAGTGGGGGCTGGCGTGTGACGCGGGTTGCCGCGCCTTCGATATCAATGGTGTGGTGACCGATCACATCTTCGTCGCCGGCGATGTCGCCCGCGCACCCCATGTGCTCTACGACTACGAGTTCATGTCCCAGGAACATTGGGACAACGCGGTTTTCGGCGCCGAGGTCGCGGCCAACAATATGATCAATCTCGAAGTCGGCCGCCGCCCGCACCTGCCGCTGCCGTCATTCTGGTCGGGTCAGTTCGGGGTCAATATCAAAAGTGTCGGGGTGTGCTCCTACGGCGACGAGATCGTGTTCACACAGGGCTCGCCGGCCGAACGCCGGTTCGCCGCCGCCTACGGCCGCAAGGGCCGGATCGTCGGTGCGGTCACCTTCAACCACGGCAAGTGGCTGCCGTACTACGCCGAAATGATCGAACGGTCCGCGCCGTTCCCGCCGCCGCCGCCCGGCTATGACCGTCCGGCCAACCACGACGTGATGCCGGCCCGGTTCCCGGATCCACGTGAACCCGCGGGACTTCCCGATGTGGTGCTCACCGGACACGACCCGACCTCGCGTGGCGCCGAATTTCGGCCCCGCAGCCACTAGAGAAGCGACAAGCAGGAGATCACGATGGATGCCGCAACTGCCTGGGCTGAGGCGATGAGATTCTCCAACCGCCCGAATCCCTATCCGTTCTTCGAGGAACTGCGTAAGACACCGGTGGCCAAGGTCTCTGAAAAGACCTACGTCGTCACCGGCTACCCGGAAGTCGCCGCGCTCGCGCATGACCCTCGGATCAGTTCCGACATCGCATTGAGCCCGTCGGGTCTGTTCGGCGAGAAGCAGGCGCAACTCGACGCCGCCGAAGCTGCGCAGGCCCGCAACTTGAGCATGCTGACCTCCGACCCTCCGGAACACGACACGATGCGGCGCCAGTTCATGCGGCACTTCGGCCCACCACACACCCCCGACCTGATCCCGAGCATGGCCGGGTTCGTGGTTGATCTGGCCAATGAACTGCTGGACAAGGTGAAGGCCCGCGGCGGCACCCGAATGGACGCCGTGGAGGACTTCGCCTACCCGATCCCGGTGTCGGTGATCTTCCGGGTGCTCGGTGCGCCGATCGCCGACGAGGGCAAGTTCCACGGCTGGGTGATGGACTTCATGCAGGGCGCCGACGTGGGATCGGAAGCCGACACCGACGAGGGCCGTGCCGCGACGGCGAAAGCGGCCGTCAGCATGGCCGCGTTGGACACCTACGTCCACGACCTCGTCGAGCGACTGTCCCGTGTACCGGGACCGGGCCTGCTGTCGGCGGTGCTGCACGACGACGGACCGGACGGGCCGGTGTCGGCAGAGGCCGCGGCGGCCAACGCGATGCTGTTGCTGATCGCCGGGCACGACTCGACGGTCAACACCATCACCAACTCGATCATGACACTGCTGCGCAACCCGGGATCATGGGATCTGTTGCGGAACAACACCGATTTGATCCCACGCACCATCGAAGAAGTACAGCGGCTGCAGTCGGCGGTGCAATTCTTCCCGAGCCGCTGGGCTACCGCTGATATCGAGATCGCCGGCACGGTGATCCCGGCGGGTTCGGCGATATTCCTGGTGTACGCCGCGGCCAATCGTGACCCGCGCCGGTTCCCGGACCCGGACCGGTTCGACCCGATGCGCGAGGACAACGAGCACTTCGGTTTCGGCAGCGGTATTCACATCTGCTTCGGCGGCCCGCTGGCCCGACTCGAAGTGAACCTGGCACTCGAGGTTTTCCTGCGCCGGGTGCGATCACCGAAGCTGGTGGTGGACCCGCAGCCATACCGGCATAACCAGGTGTTCCGAGGACCGAGGCACCTCCGGGTGGACTTCGCCGAGATCCTGGACTGAAGTGGACCGATGAGTCCCGTCGACCCGCTGAACCGGTTCGCACCCGCGACCCGGCGCTGGTTCGCGGGCACCTTCGCCACACCCACCCCGGCCCAATCCCAGGCCTGGGACGCCATTGCCGACGGCGACCACACCTTGGTGATCGCCCCGACCGGGTCGGGTAAAACGCTCGCGGCGTTCCTATGGGCGATCGACCAACTGACGCATCAACCGAGGGACACCAAGAGCACCCGGGTGCTCTATATCTCCCCGCTCAAAGCATTGGCGATCGATGTCGAGCGCAACCTGCGCACACCACTGGCCGGCATCTCCCGAATCGCCGAGCAGGACGGCACCACCGCCCCGCGGATCAGCGTGGGTGTCCGCTCCGGTGACACCCCGCCCGCTCAGCGCCGCGCGCTACTTTCCGCCCCACCCGACATCCTGATCACCACACCCGAGTCGCTGTTCCTGATGCTCACCTCAGCGGCCCGCGACACCCTGACCGATGTTCAGACGGTGATCATCGACGAGGTGCACGCGGTCGCTGCCACCAAACGCGGGGCACACCTAGCGCTGTCACTGGAACGACTCGATGCGCTGCTGGCCAAACCCGCCCAACGTATCGGCCTGTCTGCGACCGTCAGGCCGCCGGAGGAAGTGGCCCGCTTCCTCACCGGCGGACGGCCGGTGACCATCGTTCACCCACCAGCGACCAAAACCTTCGACCTGTCCGTGCAGGTGCCGGTGCCCGATATGGCCAATCTCGAGAACAACACCATCTGGCCCGATGTCGAAGCGCGGATCGTCGACCTCATCGAGTCGCACTCATCGACCATCGTGTTCGCCAACTCACGTCGGCTCGCCGAGCGGATCACTTCCCGCATCAACGAGATTCACGCCGAACGCTCCGGCACTGACCTGCAGCTCGCCCGAACGCACCACGGATCGGTGTCCAAGGAGCAGCGCGCCGAGGTCGAGGACGACCTCAAGACCGGAAGGCTGCGGGCCGTCGTCGCAACCTCGAGCCTCGAACTCGGGATCGACATGGGCGCGGTCGATCTCGTCATCCAGGTCGAGGCCCCACCCTCGGTCGCCAGCGGGCTGCAGCGGGTCGGCCGGGCCGGCCATCAGGTCGGCGAAGTCTCCCGCGGCGTACTGCTGCCCAAGCACCGCACCGATCTGATCGGCTGCGCGGTGAGCGTGCAGCGCATGATCGCCGGTGAGATCGAAACCATGCGAGTGCCCACCAATCCGTTGGACATCCTCGCCCAACACACCGTCGCGGCCTGTGCGCTGGAGCCCCTGAACGCCGAGACGTGGTTCGACACCGTGCGGCGCAGTGCCCCGTTTGCGACCCTGCCCCGCAGCGCCTACGAAGCCACACTGGATCTCCTGAGCGGCAAGTATCCGTCGACGGATTTCGCCGAACTACGGCCCAGACTGGTCTACGACCGTGACACCGGCACCCTGACCGGGCGCCCCGGAGCGCAGCGACTGGCCGTCACCTCCGGCGGCGCAATCCCCGACCGCGGAATGTTCGCGGTGTACCTGGTGGGCGAAAAACCCTCGCGGGTGGGTGAACTCGACGAAGAGATGGTCTACGAATCCCGGCCCGGTGATGTGATAGCACTGGGGGCGACCAGCTGGCGCATCGCTGAGATCACCCACGACCGGGTACTGGTGATCCCCGCCCCGGGCTTACCCGCCCGACTGCCGTTCTGGCGCGGCGATGCGGTGGGCCGGCCTGCCGAACTCGGAGCGGCGGTCGGCAGATTCACCGGTGAGCTCTCCGGTTTGGATCGCGCCGACTTCGATAGGCGTTGCGCTGACATAGGTTTAGCCGACTACGCCGGAGATAACCTCTGGAAGCTACTTGACGATCAGCGCACCGCGACCACCGTGGTGCCCAGCGACACCACACTGGTGGTCGAGCGGTTCCGCGACGAGTTGGGTGACTGGCGGGTGATCCTGCACTCCCCCTACGGACTGCGGGTGAACGGCCCGCTGGCGCTGGCCGTGAGCCGGAGACTACTTCAGCGATACGGCGTCGATGAGAAGCCGACGGCATCCGATGACGGAATTGTGGTGCGCCTGCCCGACACCGGTGAAGCACCCGCGGGCGCGGAGATCTTCGTCTTCGGGCCTGACGAGATCGAGTCACTGGTCACCGCCGAGGTGGGCGGCTCGGCGCTGTTCGCCTCCAGGTTCCGCGAGTGCGCGGCGCGCGCACTGCTGCTTCCGCGCCGGCAACCCGGCAAGCGGGCCCCACTGTGGCAGCAACGCCAGCGTGCGGCCCAACTGCTCGATGTGGCGCGCAAGTATCCCGACTTCCCGATCGTGCTCGAAACAGTCCGGGAATGCCTGCAGGACGTCTACGACGTCCCGATGCTTATCGAGTTGATGGCACAGATCGCCCAGCGCCGAGTGCGGATGCTCGAGGTCGAAACCCCCACGCCGTCTCCGTTCGCCGCCTCGCTGCTCTTCGGCTATGTCGGGGCATTCATGTACGAGGGCGACAGTCCACTGGCCGAACGGCGTGCGGCAGCGCTATCGCTGGACACCACACTGCTCGCAGAACTGCTCGGCCGGATCGAGTTGCGGGAGCTACTCGACGCCGAGGTGGTCGCCGCTACATCGCGGCAGTTACAACACCTGACCGATGACCGCCGGGCCCGCGACGCTGAAGGTGTGGCCGATCTCCTACGACTACTCGGGCCACTGACCTCCGACGAGATCGCCCTGAGATCAACGGCTTCCGATATCGGCGCCTGGCTCGAGGGCCTGCACGCAGCTAGGCGGGTGCTTCAGGTTACCTACGCCGGACAGCAGTGGTGGGTGGCCATCGAGGATATCGGTCGGCTGCGCGACGCTGTCGGAGTCGCCGTCCCGGTAGGGATTCCGGCCAGTTTCACGGAGGAATCGGCCGATCCGCTGGGTGAACTTTTGAGCCGCTACGCCCGCACCCGAGGCCCGTTCACTACGTCGGATGCTGCCGAACGATTCGGACTAGGCCGCCGGGTGACCGCTGATGTGCTGACTCGAATGTCGTTGGACACCAAGCTGGTTCGCGGCGAGTTCATCGACTCTGATGAATCCGACCAGTGGTGCGACGCCGAGGTCCTGCGGATCCTTCGGCGGCGCTCGCTGGCTGCGCTGCGCGCTCAAGTGGAACCGGTCAGCACGCGTGCCTACGCACGATTCCTGCCCACCTGGCAGCAAGTCGGCGCCACAGCGAGCTCCGGGGTCGACGGCCTGGCCGCCGTCATCGACCAGTTGGCCGGAGTTCCGATTCCCGCCTCGGCAGTGGAGCCCCTGGTGTTCGCCCCGCGAGTCCGCGGCTACCAACCGGCGATGCTCGACGAACTGCTCGCCTCCGGCGAGGTCACCTGGTCGGGCGCCGGAGCGATCTCGGGAAGCGACGGCTGGGTGGTGTTCCACCACTCCGATACCGCATCGCTGACACTGGCCGCTCCAGCCGAGTTCGACCTCACCGACGCCCACCGCGCGATCCTTGACATCTTGGGCCGCCCCGGCGAGTCCCGCGGCGCATACTTCTTCCGCCAACTCGCTGACGACGTCCCCAGTGAGGACGCGATCAAAAGCGCTCTGTGGGAAATGATCTGGGGCGGCTGGGTCACCGGCGACACCTTCGCCCCCGTGCGCGCCATCCTCACCGGGACCCGAAAGCCAGGCTCGCGACGCACCGGGGCTCCCGCCCATCGACACCGTCGCGCACCCCGACTGAGCCGCTATTCGCTTACCCAGCCACCGACCCGAACACTGGACCCCACCGTAGCCGGGCGTTGGTCAGCGGTACCCGCGCGCGAACCCGACTCCACCCTGCGCGCCCACTTCAGCGCCGAATTGCTCATGAACAGATATGGCGTGCTCACAAAATCGGCAGTTGCGGCCGAGGGAATGCCAGGCGGTTTCGCCATGCTCTACAAGGTGCTGACCGCTTTCGAGGAGGCCGGCCGCTGCCAACGCGGCTACTTCGTCGAATCCCTCGGCGGCGCCCAATTCGCCATCGCCTCCACCGTGGACCGTTTGCGGGCATACGCCGACCCGTTGGACTCAGCCCCACCTCCCTACGACGCTGTCGTGCTGGCCGCGACAGATCCGGCCAACCCGTACGGCGTCGCGCTGCCCTGGCCGGCAGGCGAGTCAGGGCACCGTCCCGGCCGCAAGGCCGGTGCCCTGGTGGTGATGGTCGACGGCGAACTTGTCTGGTTCCTCGAGCGTGGTGGGCGATCATTGCTGAATTTCAGCGCAGACTCGCAAGCCCAACAGACCGCGGCCACGTCGCTGGCCGAACTGGTTCGTAGTGGTCGCGTGGCAGGAATCCTGGTCGAGAAACTCGACGGCGTCTCAGTCCTTGAAGCCGCCGCCCACAGCCGGCTTAGCGACACCGTCGATTCTCTGCTTGCCGCCGGCTTCGCCCGGACGCCGCGCGGATTGCGAATGCGATGAAACGGCCTGCCCACCTTGACCTAGAATTTGCCACGTGCGCACCGAGAGGCTGTTGAGCCCATGAAAGTCGTATTGCTGGCGGGCGGCTTGGGCACGCGCCTCAGTGAGGAAACCTCGGTCCGACCCAAGCCGATGGTCGAGATCGGCGGTCGGCCGATTCTGTGGCACATCATGAAGCTCTACTCTCACCACGGCATCAATGATTTCGTCGTGTGCTGCGGCTACAAGGGCTATGTCATCAAGGAATACTTCGCCAACTATTTTCTGCATATGTCGGACGTGACGTTCGACATCTCCACCAACACCATGGAGGTGCATGAGCGCCACGCGGAGCCGTGGCGGGTGACGTTGGTCGACACCGGCGACGACACCTTGACAGGCGGACGCCTCAAGCGAGCGGCTCCCTACATCGCCGACGATGAGGTCTTTTGCTTCACTTACGGCGACGGACTCAGCGATGTCGACATCGCTGCGAGTGTGGAGTTTCACCGCGAACACGGCCGGCCGGCAACAGTGACGGCGGTACTGCCGCCGGGGCGCTATGGTGCCATCGAATCTGAAGGCGGCCGGGTCACCCGCTTTGTCGAAAAGCCACGCGGCGATGGCGGTCTCATCAACGGCGGATTCTTCGTCCTGTCCCCAGCGGTGCTTAATTACATCGACGGCGACCAGACCTCCTTTGAAGCCGGAACGCTGACCAAATTGGCCGCCGGGGGCGAACTGATGGCCTTCGAGCATTCAGGATTCTGGCAACCCATGGACACCCTCCGGGACAAGAACCATCTCGAGGAGCTCTGGACTACCGGCGAAGCACCATGGAAATGCTGGAACTGAAAGCTTTCGGTGCCGCCTACCGTGGCCGCCGCGTCCTCGTCACCGGCCATACCGGCTTCAAAGGAAGCTGGTTGTGTCTGTGGCTCAACACCCTAGGGGCTGAGGTCATCGGGCTCGCCTTGGATCCTGCCACTGAGCCGAGTCATTGGGATCTCCTGGCATTGCCAGTCGCAGATCGCCGGGTGGATATCCGCGATGAAGCGGCGGTGCGAGATGTCTTTGCAGAGGAGCGACCGGAGATCGTGTTCCATCTGGCCGCCCAGCCACTGGTTCGCCGGTCCTACCGCGAGCCCATCGCCACCTGGTCTACCAACGTGATGGGCACCGCGCACGTCCTCGAGGCAGTACGTCACACGCCGGATGTGCGCGCCGTGGTAGTCGTCACCACCGACAAGTGCTACGAGAATCACGAAGGGGCCTGGCCCTATCGCGAACATGATCGGCTGGGTGGACATGACCCCTACAGCGCTTCGAAGGCCGGCGCGGAACTCGTGGCCGCGAGCTATCGAAAGGCCTTTCTGCACGATGCAGATGCCCCGCTGGTCGCCACCGCCCGAGGCGGAAACGTGATCGGCGGTGGCGACTGGTCGGAGGACCGCTTGATTCCCGATCTTGTGCGATCCCTTATCGACAACCAAAAGTTGACTATTCGGTCACCCCAAGCGACGCGCCCCTGGCAACACGTACTCGACTGCCTCAGTGGCTATCTGGTACTTGGTCAACACCTCCTAGAGGGGAACACCAGCTGTGCCGAACCGTGGAACTTCGGCCCCGAGCAGCAGGGCAATCGGACCGTCGAGGAGGTGCTGCAAGCACTCGCGCACGATTGGCCCCGACTTGATTGGCAAGTGACAGACAGTCACCAACCCCACGAGGCTGGTCTGCTGCAACTCGACAGCGCCAAGGCGAGAACGCGCCTCGGGTGGCAGCCCGTCTGGGACTACGAACAAGCAATCCACCAGACCGGCAGTTGGTATCGGAAGTGGCTGGAATCGGGCGAAGTCACGAGCCTAAATCAGTTGTACGCCTACACCGCAGATGCGACCGGCTCAGGTCTGGATTGGGCTAATCCGTGAATATCCTCAATACGCCGATTCCCGACCTGAAGATCGTGCAGTCCACGCCCCACCATGATGATCGTGGCGCGTTTGTGCGCCTCTACTGTGGACAAGAAATGGAGTCGCTAATCGGCCACTGCCAGATACTTCAGGTCAACCAATCGGAGACGAGTCGAGTCGGAGCCGTACGCGGATTGCATTATCAACAACCACCACATGCGGAAATGAAAATGGTGCGATGCCTGCGCGGCCGGGTCTGGGACGTGGCGGTAGATCTGAGGTCAGACTCCCCAA
>NZ_JAEMSG010000013.1:15183-30944 GCF_016462945.1 Mycolicibacterium sp.
TGCCTGCGCGGCCGGGTCTGGGACGTGGCGGTAGATCTGAGGTCAGACTCCCCAACCTTTCTCAAGTGGTACGCCCATGAACTGAATCCCGCCGACGCACAGATGATGGTGATCCCGGAAGGCTTTGCCCACGGCTTCCAGGCCCTGGAACCCAACAGCGAATTGCTGTATTTGCACACGGAGTTCTACCACCCGCGGTCTGAATGTGGTCTGCGTTACGACGACCCGCAACTCAACATCGCCTGGCCTCTTTCACCGAAGGATCTTTCACCCCGCGACCTAGCCCATCCGCTACTCAACGACGATTTCACCGGAGTCGCGTTATGAAGTGCCGACACTGCGGCAAGCTGCTGGAACACAGCTTTCTCGACTTGGGCTTTGCGCCCCCTTCGAACGCCTATCTGCTGGCCGAGAACTTGAGCCACGCTGAGGTTCACTATCCCCTGCGCGTGAAGGTATGCGACCAGTGCTGGCTGGTGCAGACCGAAGACTACGCGCGAGCAGACGAATTGTTCAGCGCTGACTACGCCTATTTTTCCGGGACCTCAACCGGTTGGCTTGACCATGCGGCCCGGTACGCCAACGCGATCGCTGATCGTCTCAGACTCGGTTCTGAAAGTCTCGTCATCGAGGTGGCCTCTAACGATGGCTACCTGTTGAAAAATTTTGTAGCAGCCGATATTCCTTGCCTGGGAATCGAACCGACCAACAGCACAGCCTCAGCGGCTGAGGCACTCGGTATACCCGTATTGAGAGAGTTCTTCGGAAAGGCCTTGGGGCACCAACTGGCCGCTGACGGACACCAGGCGGATCTCATCGCCGCCAACAACGTGTATGCCCACGTGCCCGACATCAATGACTTCACTCGCGGACTCGCCGCAGCGCTGAAGCCTGAGGGCACCATCACGCTCGAGTTTCCCCACCTGGTGCCACTGATCGAACACACGCAATTCGACACCATCTATCACGAACACTTCTCCTACCTGTCGCTCACTGCCGTGAAAGGTATTTTCGCCGCTGCCGGTCTGCGCGTGTGGGACGTGGAGCAGTTGCCTACCCACGGCGGCAGCCTGCGGGTGTACGGGTGCCATGCCGATGCAGCGATTCCAACTGAGGACAGCGTCGGATTGCTGCTTGCGAGGGAACAGCAGTTCGGGATCACCCGACTCGGGACCTACACGGCTTTCCAGGCACGTGCTGATCGCGTCAAGGATGACTTCTTGGCCTTCCTGATCGAGCAGAAACGAGCCGGCCGGCAGGTGGCCGCTTACGGTGCGGCGGCAAAGGGCAACACACTGTTGAACTACGCCGGCATCCGGCCTGACTTGCTACCGTTTGTGTCTGATGCCGCGGTGTCAAAACAGGGCAAATTCATGCCAGGAAGCCATATTCCGATCCTGTCGCCACAGGCATTGCGGGACAATCCACCAAATGACGTGATCGTTTTGCCATGGAACATCGCCAATGAGGTACGGAACGAATTGGCTGATCTGAAACGCGCCGGCGCGAGATTCGTAACCGCGATTCCCGACCTCAGTTTCTCCTAGAGCTCTATCCCTCTTTTTGCCAACAGAAGTTGCGGCCGCCCTCTATCTGCGGTGTCCGCGGTACGTCATGAAATTCTCTTAAGAAATCCGTCCGGCGCAACGGTGATCAACAGTTTGTCCTGAACAGTCTTGTCGATTTCGAATTCCCTGTGAGACTTGAGGTATTCCCACACAGCAGTCTTGGGGTTGTCACCCGGGCCCCATGGACGGTCGGGAAACATTTCGCTCGGCATATCCTCGACAACGGTGTCGAAGACAACGCAGTAGCTACCTACCGAGGTGAGCGGCGCATACGCTTCGAGTTCGGCCAGCACGTGAGCATGAGTATGGTTGCTGTCCAAACACACCAAAACCTTCTGATAGTCGGCCGCGATCTCGCACACGCGTGACGACACCTCGGGCGCGACGCTGGAAGCCTGGATCATCTCGATTCGCGAAGCCATTGGGTGTGCTTCGATAGCCGCATAGTTGTGGGCGCGGATATCGATGTCGATCCCAAGCACCTTGCGATCCGACTTGACCGGATCCAGGCTCACACCGGATTCGATGGCGTCAGCCATGTCCAGCAAGGCCAACACAGATGCGCTTAAGACGAGCGAACCGCCGTGTGCGATGCCCGTCTCAATGATCAGATCTGGGCGAACATCCCAGATCAGTTCCTGCATCGCAACCATGTCCTGCGGATACTGGATGATGGGCCGAGACATCCATGCGAAGTTGTATGAGTACTGGGAGAGCAGTGAACTTCGCATAAATTCCGCTGCCCGTTCCCGCAGCTGATCGTTGCCAGAGACAGCCTCGATCCGGTCTTGCCTTTCCTGTGCAAAGTCACTCACGGTTGACCCCGATCAGATTGAATCGTCCACCGGTCATCCCACGAATTTCTTCAAGGTAATTGGGATTCATCACACAGATATCAGCGCCTGCGGGAAGCGCGGCGGACGCTTCATCGGGCGACATGACGCGCAGACCGGTCGCCGGAACAAATTTGCCGCACTTCGCAGGATTGATATCGATCAAAACATCGACAGGATTGCGGCTGCGCTCCCTGAGCAGGGAGTAAATGACCCCCTTGGATGCGGCCCCCCACACTGCTTTCGACGTGGCCGAGGCTATCGAGTTCGGCAAGAAGTCCGAGGGGAAGCTCACGCGATCTGCTGGGCGATAACCGGGTGACCGCAAGGAATCGAGGTCTGCGACCACGTAGAGATACTGGCCGCCGAATATGTTCCCGATGTCCACTACACGACCGAACATCCTCGAGAAATCCTGCAGCCGAAAGTAATTGACGTGCTCGTAGAAGATGTCAAACCAAACCCTGTTGTTCAGAATCCAGTCCAGGCAGGGGACTTCAATGTAAATCAGCCCACCACCATTGGCCGCACGCAACCCGTCTAGGAAGCTAACGGGGTCCTCGATGTGTTCCAACACGTGGCGCAAAACGATCCCCTGGGCGGATACATCCACTCTCTCATCGAAATAGTGCCGTTCGACTGATGGATTGTCGCCCTCATAGGTGGGATCGAACCCAGTGATCGAGCAGCCCCGTGACTGCAGCAGTTCGAGGAAAAATGCTTTGCCACAACCAACCTCGACCAGACCCTCAATACCCAGGTTGCGTTCAACAATCGTCGCGACCTCCTCGAGGTGGCTTTTGAACGAAGAACTGTGCGCTTGCTCGTTTTGATACGTGGCGTCATAGATCATCAACTCGGCATTGAAAGCTGCATTGTGTACCAACCCGGTCGTGCCGTCCTGCATCAAGCGAATGTCCCCGCGGGTACATCGTCGGGCTTCGTCAAGAGAGTCGTACATCCGATTCTGGAAAATCGGGAAATCCGACTGCGTGTAGAGCAGGGACTCGTCTGTCATTGTCCAGTCCCGCGAACGCCGACAACCTTCGGCGGATCGAAAAGATTATCCGGCCTGGCGCCGAAACGCAGCAGGTCCCGTCGGCCATACTCATCTGCGATGCGCTCAGCGAGCTCCCGAACGGTTACCGGCGTTCCCGAACAGATGTTCACTGCACCTTCCGAATGTCCCAGAGCAACATCAGCGATCATTCTCCCCGCGTCTTCCACATCAACGAAATCCCGGATCTGTCCACCGCTGGTCAGCAACGCTTCTTTCCCGGCTTCAAGCTGCTTCCGAATGTAGGGCACTAGTCGCAGTTCGTCCTCGCCTTGCCCGTAAAGGTAGAAGAGTCGGCACCAGGCGAAGCTCACCTGTTCCGATTCAAAATAGCGATCGATAATTTGAAATGCCGAAGCTTTGCACGCCGCATATAGCGAAGTTGGCGCAAGCGGCGTATCCAGCGTGAGGAGACCTGCAGTCAAGTCGTACTCAGCGCAGGTGCCGACACCGACGAAGCGTTTACCGCCCACAGCCGAAAATGCGCGAACAAGATTGAGCGTCCCTGCCAAGCAATCGAGATTCAAGGGCGAGGTGAGGTACTTGCCGGACTCTGTGTACCAGGCGGCGTGAATTACCGTCTCCGAGTCGGCGAGCAACACCCGGAGCCGCTCGGGGTCCTCCGCGAAAAGGTCGTCCGTTTGTATGACCTCCACAGCCGATGATGTTTGCATGTGCCCCAGCCGAGTGGGATCACGGACTATGAGGCGAACGCGACAACCGCGCTCAAGCAACGCTCGCATGATTTGGCTGCCCACAAAACCTGTCGCACCAGTAAGCGTGACCGTCATATGAACTACGACTCCAGCCTAGAGATGAGCTTGTGCAAGGGCGGCGATTCCTATCTCAAAATCTATCAGCAGATCGACGCACACAACCAATTCTGAAGGTCAACCGAACCCGCTATCTCCAAGCAGATGGCCCTAGGTCCGCTTCACCTACCCTGACACCATGCCCGAAGGCGACACCGTCTTTCGCACCGCTGCAAAACTCCGCGACGCACTGGTCGGCAAGACCCTGACTCGCTGCGACGTCCGGGTTCCCCGCTACGCGACTATCGACCTCACGGGCGAACGGGTCGACGAGGTGCTCAGCCGCGGCAAGCACCTGTTCATCCGGGTCGGTCCGGCCAGCATTCACTCGCATCTGAAGATGGACGGCAGCTGGCGGATCTCACCGCGCGGCGTGCCCGATCACAAGATACGAATCCTCCTGCAGGCCGGCCATGTCACCGCCGCAGGAATCGACCTCGGGATCCTCGAGATACTCGATCGCACCGATGACCTCGACGCGGTCGCCCACCTCGGTCCGGATCTGCTCGGCGCGCACTGGGACCCACGGCAGGCCGCCGCCAACCTCGCCGCGGACCCCGACCGCGGACTCGCCGTGGCCCTGCTCGATCAGCGCAACCTGGCCGGAATCGGCAACGTCTACTGCAACGAGTTGTGCTTCCTGTTCGGCCGGCTGCCCACCAGCCCGGTCAGCGCGCTCACCGACCCCGACAGGATGGTCAGCAGAGCACGGGACATGTTGTGGGTCAATAGATCCCGCTGGAATCGGACCACCACCGGTAACACCCGACCGGGCCAGGAACTGTGGGTCTATGGCCGCGGCGGACAACCCTGCCGGCGCTGCGGCACCCCAATCCAGCGGAGTGAAGAGGCAGCAGAACGCGTCAGTTTCTGGTGCCCGTCGTGCCAACGCTGAGCGGCTCGGCGACAGCCCGATGGAGACTATTGATGGTGGATTTATCCATCCGCATTTCCCGAACGGTGTCAGTGTTCTCCAGAGTCGTCTCCACCGGGGCCCGCCCGTTCGGGTAGACCACCGTGATGACGACGGCGATGTCGGCCTCGACCACCTCAGGGTGGCCATCAGCGTTCTTGAACACCAGTGCCGAACCGCGGAATTCCAGGCCGATTGGTCGGCCCTCCAGGCTAGGGACGGAAGGCCCTAGATCGGTATCCACTGCGACGTGGCGACAAGGTCCCCCTGCTCAAGCGCGGCGGCACGGTGCTCGTGCACTTTTTGATACTCGGCATCGGTCACCATGTCGATGAAGGCCTGCGGCGAGGGGTACTCCACCACCAGGATGGCGTCCCACCACGGCCGCTCGCCGTCGCCGATGACGTTCACCGGAGTGGCGCCGGCATAACGCACCTTGCCCCCGACCCGCTCCAGATGGGGCGCGACCTCGCGCGAATACTGCAGGTAGCTGCCCACACCGGGGCCGTCGTTGAACTTGAGCAGGTTGATCATCACCACCGGCGCATCGGACTGCAGGTTCGCGACCGCCGTGAGATTGACCGTCCGTTCATCAGCACTCATCTCGATTTTTCCTTTCCGATCCGCTCCTTCAGGAACGGCACAACCTGATCCGCCACCGCATCGGTGTCCTCGAGCCAGGACCAATGGCCCAACCCGCGCAGGATGCGGATGTCGACGCGGGGGAACACCTCCACCTGCCGATGAGCAAGCTCGGCCGGGATATAGGAATCAGCGTCGCCGAAGACCACCAACGCGTCGTGATCATGCTGCCGCAGCCGGGCGGCCAGCTGATCCATATCGGCCGGCCGCGTGGACCGGTACAGCTTCAGCACCGCACGCCGGGTCTTTTCCGGCATCAGGTGACCGACGATGGTGGCCACCCACTGCGGCGGCAGGCCCGGATTCTCCCGCGCCAGCATCGAATGAGCCGGCCCGGGACGGATCAGCCGCATGACGAGCTCCCCGACCACCGGGATACGCCAGAGCCGCGCCATCCGGTGCCAGCGATAGCCGATCAGCACGCCGGTATTGATGAAGGTCACGCTCGCGACGCGGTCGGGGTGATCCGCGGCCCAGGCCGCCGCAAACGGGCCACCGAAGTCATGTGCCACCAGGTGCACCCGCGTCACGTCGAGCGCGCGGATCACACCGTCGAGGAATCGGGCGTAACTGTAGATCGTGTAGTCGTTATCCCGGCGCGCGTCCGCGGCACCGAAGCCCGGCAGATCCGGCGCAATGACACGGGCGAACGGTGCTACCCGGGTCATCAGCGGCATCCAGTCCGAACCTGCGTCGGGATTGCCGTGGACGAACACCACCGCCTCGCCGGGCTGTCCGGCGCCACCCACCAGAACCGAGGTGCTGAGGCCCTCGATAGTGAGCCGTCGGGTTTCGATCATGTCCGCGAGCTTACGAAGCGTCGGTGCTCGCCGGTCAGTGGGTCGTCGAACTCCAGCCGTTGGGCGATCAGCCGCAGGGGCGCGGTGAAGTCCACCGGCTGCACCGGCAGCACCGTCGGATACAGCGGGTCATTGTCGATCGGAACGCCGAGGGTAGCCATATGCAGCCGCAACTGATGGGTTCGTCCGGTACGCGGGGTTAACCGATACCGACCCCCACCCAACGGCTCGATATGCGTCTCGGCGTTCGGCTCCCCCGGCTCGATTCGGGCCTGTAACACACCGCGCCGCTTGATGATGCGGTTCGAAACCACCTGCGGCCCAACCAGTCCCGGCTCGACCGACGACACCGCCAGATAGGTCTTGGAAACCTCACCCCGGGCGAACAAAGTCTGAAAAAGACCCCGCACCTCGCGGCGCACCGTGAACAGCAGCACCCCGGCAGTCAGCCGATCCAGTCGATGCGCCGGGCTGAGCTCGGGCAGATCCAGTTCGCGGCGTAGCCGCACCAGCGCGGTCTGCGCGATATGCGATCCGCGCGGCATGGTCGCCAGGAAGTGCGGCTTATCGACCACGACTAGGTTCTCGTCGTGGTAGAGCACCGGCATATCGAACGGCACCACGACTTCATCGGGAAGGTCGCGATAGTGGTACACAAACGATCCGGCTGGCATCTCGGTGAGCGCATCCAGCACTACCCCGTCGGCGTTGAAAACCCCGCCGGCGACCACCTTTGCCCTGGCGGCCGGACCGAACCGCCGGCCGAACTCGTCGGCCACGTTGCCGCCATGAAGTCGCAGCCGGGCCGGTCCGAGCACGTCCTTCACGTCAAGGGCACCGGTTCGAGGATCTCCGCGCGCGCCTCGGGTGCGGCGATCCGCAACGCATCGGCCGAGGCGTCATCGGGTTGGGTCTGGGAGAGCACCTCGGCTTCGACCCGGGCGATGTAGGTGGCGACCTCGCGGTCCACGTCGGCCGGGCTCCAACCCAGGATCGGTGCGACGACTTCGGCGACCTCGCGCGCGCAATCCACGCCGCGGTGCGGGTACTCAATCGAGATCCGCATCCGCCGGGCCAGGATGTCCTCCAGGTGCAGGGCGCCTTCGGCGGCGGCGGCATAGGCGGCCTCAACGCGCAAATACACCGGCGCCTCGGCGATCGGCTCCAACAGATCCGGGCGTTCGGCGGCCAGCGCAAGCACCTCATCGATCAGCGAGCCGTACCGGTCCAGCAGGTGGCGTACCCGGTAGGGGTGCAGGTTGTACTCCGCACCCACGTGCTCGGTCTGATTGATCAGTGCGAAATAGCCGTCGGCGCCCAACAGGGGAACCTTCTCGGTGATCGACGGCGCCACCCGCACCGGGATGAACTCGGCCGCGGCGTCGACGGCGTCGGCTCCCATCACCCGGTAGGTGGTGTATTTACCGCCCGCGATGGCGACCAGGCCAGGCGTCGGCGAGGCCACCGCATGCTCGCGGGACAGTTTCGAGGTTTCCTCGTCCTCGCCGGCCAGCAGCGGCCGCAGACCGGCGTACACCCCGTCGATATCGTCGTGGGTAAGCGGGTTGGCCAGCGCGGTGTTGACGGTTTCCAGGATGTAGTCGATATCGGCCTTGGTGGCGGCGGGATGGGCCAGGTCCAGGTTCCAGTCGGTGTCGGTGGTGCCGATGATCCAGTGCGTTCCCCACGGGATCACGAACAGCACCGACTTCTCCGTGCGCAGGATGATCGCCACCTCGCTGACGATGCGGTCCCGCGGCACCACGATGTGCACACCCTTGGACGCCCGGACCCGGAACCGGCCACGCTGGCGGGACAGCGCCTGAATCTCGTCGGTCCACACCCCGGTGGCGTTGATGACGACGTGGCCGCGAACGTCGGTGACCGCGCCGTTCTCCGAATCCCGCACCGTGACGCCGACCACGCGGTCGCCTTCGGTCAACAGTGACACCACCTGGGTCGAGGTCCGCACCACCGCGCCGTAGTGGGCTGCCGTGCGGGCAACCATCATGGTGTGCCGGGCGTCATCGACCACGGTGTCGTAGTAGCGGATGCCACCGATCATTGAACTGCGCTTGAGTCCGGGCGCCAACCGCAATGCGCCGGCTTTGGTCAGATGCCGTTGGGCGGGAACAGATTTCGCGCCACCGAGCTGGTCGTACAGGAAGATCCCGGCAGCGACGTACGGCCGCTCCCACACCCGCTTGGTGAGGGGGAACAGGAACGGCAGCGGCTTCACCAGATGCGGGGCCAGCGAGGTCAGCGAGAGTTCCCGCTCGTGCAGCGCCTCACGCACCAGGCCGAACTCCAGCTGCTCCAGATAGCGCAGGCCGCCGTGGAACATCTTTGAACTTCGGCTGGAGGTGCCGGACGCGAAGTCACGGGCTTCGACCAGTGCGACGCGCAGGCCGCGAGTGGCGGCGTCCAGTGCCGCGCCCGCACCCACCACACCGCCGCCGATGACCACGACGTCGAACTGTTCGCTGCCGAGGCGCTCCCAGGCTTCCGCGCGCTGAGCGGGTCCAACACTCATGCCGACAGGCTAGTCGAGATCGTCATGCGCCATCAGACGGCGGGCCGCCTCGATGATCGAACCCGATAGCGACGGGTACACCGACAGCGTCTGGGCAAGATCGGTGACCGAGATCCGGCTCTGCACCGCCAGTGCGATCGGCAGGATCAACTCCGATGCGATCGGCGCCACCACAACGCCGCCGATCACCACCCCGGTGGCGGGCCGGCAGAAGATCTTGACGAAGCCGCGCCGCACCAGCGACATCTTTGCCCTGGCATTGGTGCTCAGCGGAAGGGTGATCGTGCGGGCCGGTACCGAGCCGTCGTCGATTGCCGTCTGCGGCACCCCGACCGCGGCGATCTCGGGACGGGTGAACGTGGCCGAGGCCACCGTCCGCAGCCGGATCGGCGCCACGCCTTCGCCCAGCGCGTGGTACATCGCGATGCGGCCCTGCATCGCCGCGACCGAGGCCAACGGGAGCAACCCGGTGCAGTCCCCTGCGGCATAGATGCCCGAGGCGACGGTGCGCGACACCCGATCCACCGGGATGTGGCCGCTGGGCGAGAGTTCGATGCCCACCCGCTCCAGACCGAGGCTCGCGGTGTTCGGCACCGCCCCGACCGTCATCAGGGCGTGGCTGCCCTCGACGATTCGGCCGTCGGCCATCGTCACGCGCACGCCGGTGTCGGTGCGCACCACCGAATCGGCACGGGCGTTCTTGACCAGCGTCACACCACGTTCGGCGAACACGTCTTCGAGCACCGCGGCGGCATCGGAGTCCTCATGCGGCAGGATCTGATCGCGGCTGGCCACCACCGTCACCGTGACGCCAAGCTCGGTGTAGGCGTTGCAGAACTCCGCGCCGGTGACACCCGAGCCCACGATCACCAGGTGCTCGGGAAGCTCGGTGAGGTCATAGACCTGACGCCAGTTGAGGATTCGGTCGCCGTCCGGCTCGGCGCCGGGCAGCACCCGTGGGCTGGAGCCGGTGGCGATCAGCACCACGTCGGCCTTGAGCACACCCACCTTGCCATCCGGGGTGGTGACCTGAACCCGATGGTGCGCCATGCCCGGCACGCTGTCGATGAGCTCGGCGTGGCCGGGCACCACGTTGACCTTCTGCCCCAGCAGTTGGGAGCCGATATCGGCAGACTGGGAGCGGGCCAGCGTCTTGACACGGTTGTTGATCTGGGTCAGCGAGATCTGGGCGGCGTCGATTCCGATATCGAAACCCAGGCCCGAGGCGCGGCGCAGCTCGGTGCGGACGCCGGTGGAGGCGATGAAAGTCTTGGACGGCACGCAGTCGAAGAGCACGCAGGCCCCGCCGATCCCGTCGGAGTCCACCACGGTCACCTCGGCGACATCGGAGCCGTGGCCCGCCGCCACGAGCGCGGCTTCGTAGCCGGCCGGCCCGCCGCCGATGATCACGATCCGAGACGTCACGCGCCCCATCTAAGCAGTTAAGCCTTACTCTTTCCCCGTGACGCTCTACGCCGCCTACGGGTCGAACATGGACCCCGAGCAGATGCTGCAGCGCGCACCGCACTCCCCGATGGCGGGTACCGGCTGGCTGCACGGGTGGCGACTGACGTTCGGCGGGGAGGACATCGGCTGGGAAGGAGCGCTGGCCACCCTGGTTGAAGACGTGGCGTGCAGCGTCTTCGTCGTCCTCTACGACGTGACCGCCGCCGATGAGGTCAACCTGGACCGGTGGGAAGGCTCCGAGTTGGGCCTGCACAAGAAGATCCGCTGCCGGATCAGCCGCGAATCCTCCGACACCTCAACCGATCCCGTGCTGGCCTGGCTCTACGTGGTGGACGCCTGGGAGGGCGGGTTGCCCTCGGCCCGCTACCTCGGCGTGATGGCCGACGCCGCGGAGGTGGCGGGCGCGCCCGCGGACTACGTGCATGACATCCGTACCCGTCGGGCCCGCAATGTCGGTCCGGGCCCGGCGCTCTAGCGAGTGAACTCCCAGGCATCGGAGACGATGTCGCCGATATCGCTGCGGCCCGGACGCCAGCCGAGCTCCGCGGTGGCCTTCGCGCTGGAGGCGACCAATACGGCCGGATCGCCGGCCCGGCGCGCAACATCGCGCTCGGCGATCGGCCGGCCGGTGACCTCGCGGCAGCAGGCGATCACCTCCCGCACGCTGAACCCGGTTCCGTTGCCGAGGTTATAGATCCGGTGCGATCCCGGCTGGGCGTTCTGCAGGGCAAGCAGATGCGCGTCGGCGAGGTCGCGGACGTGGATGTAGTCGCGGATCGCTGTGCCGTCAGGTGTGGGCCAGTCATTGCCGAACACCAGGATCTCGTCGCGCTGTCCGGTCGCGACCTGAAGTGCCAGCGGGATCAGGTGCGTCTCGACTCCGTGGCGTTCCCCGAGCCCGGCATAGGCGCCCGCCACGTTGAAGTAGCGCAGGCTGGTCGCCGCCAGACCGTGCGCGTGAGCATAGGAGCTGATCGCGTTGTCGATCGCCAACTTGGTGGCGCCGTAGGCATTGGTCGGCCGGGTGGGCGCATCCTCGGTGATCGGAACCGACTCCGGCTCGCCGTAGGTGGCCGCCGTCGAGGAGAACACCAGCCGCGGGGTGCCGGCGGAACGCATCACCTCGAGAAGTTCCAGGGTCTTGACGACGTTGCCGTGCCAGTAGCGCTCAGGAGCCTCGACCGACTCCCCCACCAGAGACTTCGCCGCGAAGTGCAGCACGCCATCAAACGATCCGTCGGCGAGCACCGTGCGAGCCACCGCAACCACATCGCCGTCGATGAACTCCGCGCCCGTCGGCACCGCGTCGGCGTTACCGGTCGACAGGTCGTCGATGATCACCACCCGGTGGCCTTCTTCCAGCAGCACTTTCGCGCACACGCTCCCGACATAGCCGGCGCCACCGGTGACGAGCAGCTTCACGTGAACGCCGCCGACTGCTCGATGATATTGACCAGCACCCGGACTCCCAGGGCCAGCGCGCGCTCGTCGATGTCAAAGCTCGGATGGTGCAGATCCAGTTGCGGGCCCTGCCCGCTCCACACGCCGAGGCGGGCCATCGCACCGGGCACATCCTCGAGGTACCAGGAGAAGTCCTCGCCGCCACCGGACTGCCGCGTCTCGGCCAGCACCTCGGGTCCGACGGCTTCGATGGCGTGGGTCATGATCTGGGTGGAGCGTTCCTCGTTGACCACCGGAGGAACACCGCGATGGTAGTCCAGTGAATGCTCAATGCCCAGCGGTGCGAGCAGTCCTGAAACTGTTTCGCGGACAAGGCTTTCCATCTCCAGCCAGGACTCCCGGCTGGCCGTTCGCACGGTGCCGGCCAGCGTGCCGTGCTGTGGTATCGCATTGGGCGCAATCCCGGCGTTGACCGCACCCCACACCACCACGGTGCTGTGCCGCGGATCCAGGCGCCGGGACAGCACGCCGGGCAATCCGGTGATCACCGTGCCCATGCCGTACACCAGGTCGGTGGTCAGATGCGGTCGCGAGGTGTGCCCACCGGTGGATCGCAACGTGATCTCGACGAAGTCAGCGGCCGAGGTGATCGGCCCGGCGGTGACGGCGACGCTGCCGACCGCCAGATGGGGATCGCAGTGCAGGGCGAAAATTCGTGACACCCCGTTCAGCGCGCCGGCCGCGATAGCGTCCAGCGCCCCGCCGGGCATCAACTCCTCGGCGGGCTGGAAGATCAGCCGGATGGCGACGGGAAGTTCCGCCACCGACGCCAAAGCGGTCGCCGCACCGAGCAGAATCGCGGTGTGGGCATCATGGCCACAGGCATGTGCCACGCCCGGCACGTCCGAGGTGAACGGCAAACCGGTTCGCTCAGCCATCGGCAACGCGTCGATATCGGCGCGCAACGCGATGCGGGGGGCGTACTCGGGCCCGAAGTCACAGACCAGGCCCGCACCTCCCGGCAGGACCTTGGGGTTCAGCCCCGCATCGACGAGGCGGTCGGCGACGAACTGCGTGGTGACGAATTCCTGGCGCCCCAGTTCGGGGTGGCGGTGGATCCGGCGGCGCCAGACGACGAGATCGTCGTGGTGCGCAGCAAGCCACGACTCGGCAATGTCGGCCAACGGCATCGGGAAAGTATCGCACCGGCCACCCAGAACGGTCGGCCCCCGTCACCTCGGCCCCCGTCACCTCGGCCCGAACTGTCGGTCGCCGGCATCGCCGAGCCCCGGCACGATATAGGCCACGTCGTTGAGACCGTCGTCGATGGCCGCGGTGAACAGCCGGGCCTGCGGAGCAGCCTTGCCCAGCGCGGCCACCCCCTCGGGGGCGCACACGACGCACACCACGGTGATGTCGACGGCACCCCGGGCCTTCAATAGCTCGATCGTGTACACCAACGATCCGCCGGTCGCCAGCATCGGATCGAGCACCATGATCGGCTGAGTCCGCAGATCGGCCGGCAGCGACTCCAGATAGGGCTCGGGCTGGCGGGTGACCTCATCGCGTGCGACACCGACGAAACCCACCCGGGCCTCGGGGATCAGCACGTGCGCCTGATCCACCATGCCCAGTCCGGCCCGCAGCACCGGCACCAGCAGCGGAGGGTTCGCGAGTCGGCTGCCGACGGTGTCGGCCAGCGGAGTCCGCACCCTGATCTCCTCACGCGGCGCATCCCTGGTGGCCTCGTACACCAGCATGAGCGTCAGATCGCGCAGCGCAGCGCGGAACGCCGCGTTGTCGGTGCGTTCGTCACGCATCGTGGTCAGCCGGGCAGCGGCCAGCGGGTGGTCGATGACACACACATCCATAGCCTGAGACTGTAGGTCGTTAGGCTGTGCGGCATGGCTGCAGCGCTCGTTCCGATCCGACTCGGTATCACCGCCGGAGACTTTTACACCCTGTGGGCCCCCCGCTGGCGTGATGACGGCGAGGAATGGGAGGGCTTCCTCGGCAAGGACGACGATCTCTTCGCGTTCGAATCGGTGGCCGATCTGGTGGCGTTTGTGCGGACCAGCTCCGACAACGATCTCACCGACCATCCGGCCTGGGCGGCGATCACCGCGGCCAACGCCCACAAGCTGCAGCCGGGCGAAGACCGCCAGGCCGATCTCATCGCCGTCGAGGAGATGCTGGCCGAGACGCCCACCGAGGCCTCGCTGAGCGCACTGGCCAACACCTTTGCCGTCGTCTCCTCACTCGGGTCGGTGTGCGAACTGCCGGCGGTTACCCGGTTCTTCAATGGCAACCCGAACCTGGGCCTGGTGGCCGGCGGTCTCGAGCAGTTCAACGGCCGGGCCGGGCGCAAGCACTGGGACACCGTCGGCGAGATCGTCGCCCGCGGCTGGGACGGCGTGCTGACCGCGATTGACGGAATCGTCACCGCCCCGGAGGTCGATCAGCGCGCTGCCGCCAAGGCCGCCGCCGAACTAGACGAACCCTTCACCGATGACGGCGAGGGCCTCACCGGCATATCGGCCGACGACGATACCGACGATATCGACGATGACGCCGCCGAATTGGCCGGTGGCAAGGCGGCGAACAAGCCCCTGGTGCTCGGCGACGACACGCGCTTCTGGGAGCACGTCGGCATTGACCCGGTGCGGGTGATGATCAGCGGGGGCACGTTCTACACGCTGCGCTGCTATTTCGACGGCAAGCCGGTATTCCTGGGCCGCAACGGCAGGATCAGCGTGTTCGGGTCGGAGCGGACCCTGGCGCGGTATCTGGCCGATGAGCATGATCATGACCTGTCGGATCTGAGCACCTACGACGAAATCCGGACCGCGGCCACCGACGGCTCACTTCGGGTGGATGTCACCGCGGACAACATCTACGTGCTCAACGGTCTGGTGGATGATATCGCCGACGGGCCGGACGCCATCGACCACGACCAGTTGGCACTCGCCGTGGAGTTCATCCGCGATGTCGGCGACTACTCCCAGGACGACGCCGTCGACGTCCTGCTGGCCGATGACACCGCGGTCGGGGCTCTGGTCAACCATGTGCTCGAGCCCGACTCCACCGCTGCACCCAAACCGCCGTACGCCACGGCGGTCACGGAGTGGGAAGAGTTGGAGAGGTTCGTGGAGTCGCGGCTGAGGCGCGAATAGCTCTCGCTTGTCAGCTGTACTGAACGGTAGGTGTGATGTTCCCCCGGACGCCCAGCGCGCGCGCCTGGGTGAGCAGTTCCTGGTACTGCTGGGGTGAGATGTTTTTGTCGCGAGTCAGGATGTAACCGCTCTGGCCGGAGGGGTCACTGACGATGACCCAGCTGTAGTCCGGGGCGTGCGCGAGAATCGTGTAGTTGCCCGGCGGATTCGCTGACGGCGACGACCCGAAGAATCCCACATTCAACGCGGTGTTCGTCTCGTTGACCGGCACGGCGGATCCCACGATCGATGATTTCGGACCCCGATTGACGAAATAGTTACCGGAGTTCTCGACGCGAATCGTGCCGTCGGGGTTGAGGCTGTAGGTCGCCTTGGTGTTCACCAGGCCGATGGAGAAGAACTGTTTGACACTGCCCTGTTCGTAGTAGGTCCCCGCGAACTGAGCCGGGTCGACGGGATCCGAGGAGGGCACCGCCGGAGTGGTCACCGCCGGGGCGGGCGCGAGGTGCACCGGTCGCACACGGTCCGCCCGATTGGCCCGCCTAGGCGCGACCGCAGCCGC
>NZ_JAEMSG010000013.1:31044-43959 GCF_016462945.1 Mycolicibacterium sp.
GCCGCAGCCGGTTTGACCGCCGCAGCCGGTTTGACCGCCGCAGCCGAGACCGCGCCGCGGACACCCGCGACTGCTGAAGTCACCGCGGCATGTACCTGCCGGACAGTCGACCCGGCGGCATCGCCGGTATCTGCGCCAGCGGTTCCCGCCCCGCAGAGCATTGCCGCGCCCATACCGGCCACTACCGCACTGGAGCTGAACCACATCCGTGAAGAACCCATGACTGAACACCTTTCGGTCGGAGGCCTACACCCATGGTGCGCCCTTCAGCAAACTCTACCGGAAGTATCGAGGTACTGAATTAGCACTTCCTGGTCTTAACCCCGCTCGTCACAGATTCGTCAGCGAACTGTTCCTGGGCTGTCAGACCCCTCCTGCATAATAGAACACATGTTCGATAAACGTCTCCACGACTACTTCGCGCCGACCGATTGCGCGGAGTCCCGGGCGCTGATTGCCGACCTCGCCGTGGCGGCCCGTCTGGAGAATCAGGCCGCCGCGCGCAAGCTCAAATACGCTGGCGAACTCTTCGAATTGCGGCGTGCCGAACGCGGTGAAACCGAGGATTGGGCCGTCGACACCTGGGCCGCGGTCGGTGCCGAGATTGCGGCCTTTCTGCGAATCAGCCTCGGCAAGGCCGGCAGCTTCATGAACTACGGGATCGCCATGCAAAGACTTCCCGCCGTCGCCGCGGTCTTCGTTGCGGGCGATATTGACCTGCAGACGTTCTCGACCATCGTCTACCGGACCGACCTGATCACCGACGCGGCCGCCATGGCCGAGGTCGACGCGTGTATCGCGGTATGGGTGTCCGGCTGGTCATCGATGGGACGGGGCCGGCTGACCCGGGAAATCGACCATATCGTCGCAAGGAATGATCCCGACGCGGTGCGGCGGGTCAATGAGCGGGCCCGCGGTCGCGAGGTGACGTTCTGGGACGCCCAGGACGGGACCGCCGATATGTCCGGTCGGCTGTTCGCCGCCGACGCCGAACTTCTAGACAAGCGACTCGACGCACTCGCCGCGACGACCTGCGAGGGCGATCCGCGGACCATCGCCCAGCGTCGTGCCGACGCGGTGGGGGCGCTGGCCGCGGGAGCAGAGCGGCTGATGTGCGGTTGCGGCAGCACGGATTGTGCGGCGGGCGCTGCCGTCGCCTCGAGCGTCGTGATCCATGTTGTCGCCAAGCAGGAGACTCTCGATGGCGAGTCGAACGATCCGGGTCATCTGATCGGCTCCGACGCCCTGATCACCGCTGAACTGTTGAGGGACCTTGCCACCCAGGCGAAGCTGCGTCCGTTGATACACCCCGCCGATTCCCCCGCCGAGAACCGCTACCGCCCCTCTCTGGCACTGGCCGACTTCGTTCGGGCCCGCGATCTGACCTGCCGGGCGCCTGGCTGCAACCGGCCGGCCACCAACTGCGACCTCGACCACACGATCCCTTTTCCCCACGGCGCCACGCATGCGTCGAACCTGAAATGCCTTTGTCGCCTTCATCATTTGCTCAAAACGTTCTGGGGCTGGCGGGATTACCAACTCCCCGATGGCACCGTGATGTGGACACTGCCCGACGGCCAGACCTATGTCACCACCCCCGGCAGCGCGCTGCTGTTCCCCGGCCTGACGGCCCCGACCGGTCCGTGTTCGGGCCGCACCGCGATGATGCCGCTGCGGAAGACCACTCGGGCACACAACCGCGCCGCCCGGATCGCGGCTGAGCGAGCTAGCCCACCAACACCTTGTAGCGGGGTTTGATCACCTCGTCGATGATCGCCAGTCGCTCATCGAAGTGGATGAACGCCGACTTCATCGCATTGACGGTGAACCGCTCGAGATCGCTCCACCCGTAGCCGAACTCCTCGGCGAGGCAGAACATCTCCTTGCTCATGCTGGTATCGCTCATCAGCCGGTTGTCGGTGTTCACAGTCACCCGAAACCGCAGCCGCGCCAGCAGGTCGAAGGGGTGATCCGCAATGGCGGCGACCGCGCCGGTTTGCACATTGGAACTCGGGCACATCTCAAGCGGAATTCGCTTGTCCCGAATGATCGCCGCCACCCGCCCCAGCACCGCGGCACCGTCCGGCAATACCTCGATATCGTCGACGATGCGCACCCCGTGCCCGAGCCGGTCGGCCCCGCAGAACGCGATGGCCTCGTGGATGGACGGCAACCCGAACGCCTCGCCGGCGTGAATGGTGAAGCGGGCGTTGTTAGCCCGCATGTACTCGAACGCATCGAGGTGGCGCGAAGGCGGGTAGCCGGCCTCGGCGCCGGCGATATCGAACCCGACGACACCGGAGTCGCGGAACCGGATGGCCAACTCGGCGATATCTCGCGACCGCGCGGCGTGACGCATCGCGGTCACCAGGCACCGCACCATGATCGTCCTACCCTTGGCCGCCGCCGCGCGCTCGCCGTCGGCGAATCCGGCCAGCACGGCATCCACCACCTGGTCCAGTGACAGCCCACCGCCCAGATGTAACTCGGGGGCGAAGCGCACCTCGGCGTAGACGACATTGTCGGCGGCGAGATCCTCCACGCATTCCACGGCAACGCGATGCAACGCCTCCGGCGTCTGCATCACCGCGACGGTATGAGCAAAGGGCTCCAGGTAACGCACCAGCGAACCGCTATGCGCGGCGGTACGAAACCAGGCCGTCAACCCGGTCGCGTCCGTGCTCGGCAAACCGTTATAGCCGATCTGCCCGGCAAGTTCGATGATCGTCTCGGGCCGCAATCCCCCATCGAGATGGTCGTGCAGCAGCGCCTTGGGGGCCTTTCCGATCATCTCGAGGGTCAGCGGAGGAGTCATCAGGCGCCCGGTGTCTTCATGGCATTCATTGTGCAAGTGAGATTGTTACCACACCAGACGTAATCCCCACGACATTCTCCTGAACACCCCGGCCACGTTAAAGTTAATCGAACGCACGTCCCTGGAGGTCCTGATGAGTACAGCGGTGGGGCGGCGACGGTGGACGTTCTACCGGGGCGACCCGGGCATGTGGTCCTGGGTGCTGCACCGCATCACCGGCGCCACGATCTTCTTCTTCCTGTTCGTCCACGTGCTCGACACCGCTCTGGTCCGAGTCAGCCCGGAGGCCTATAACGCGGTTGTCGAGACCTACAAGACGCCGATCATCGGTCTGATGGAAATCGGACTGGTCGCCTCGGTGCTTTACCACGCACTCAATGGCGTGCGGGTGATCCTGGTCGACTTCTGGGGTCAGGGTCCGCGTTATCAGCGCCAGATGCTGTGGGGCGTGGCCGCGATCTGGCTGCTCGTCATGGTCCCGGCCCTGGTCGTGATCGGCATGCACATGGCGGAACGATTCTTGTGACCGCCACATCCGAGGGCCGCCTCGGCCCGCCCGCCCCGATCCGGGAACGCGACCACGACCGTCCCGCAAGCCTGGACAATCCGCGCTCGCCGCGGCGCAGTAACGCGATGCCCAATTTCGAGAAGTACGCCTGGCTTTTCATGCGGTTCTCCGGCGTGGTGCTGATTTTCCTGGTCCTCGGACACCTGTTCATCGGCTTGATATGGGAGAACGGCGTCTACCGCGTCGACTTCAATTATGTCGCCAAGCGCTGGGCGTCGCCGTTCTGGCAGATCTGGGACCTGTCGATGTTGTGGCTGGCCCAAATGCACGGCGGCAATGGCATTCGCACGATCATCGCCGACTACGCCCGCAAAGACTCCACCCGGTTCTGGCTCAACTCGCTACTGGCGATGTCGATGCTCATCATCCTGGTGGTGGGCACCTACACCCTGTTGACCTTCAACCCCAACATCGTCTGACAACATCAAGGAATAGAAAATGATCACAGAACACCGTTACGACGTCGTGATCGTCGGCGCCGGCGGGGCCGGGATGCGCGCCGCCGTCGAGGCCGGACCCCGGGTGCGCACCGCCGTGCTGACCAAGCTGTATCCGACCCGCAGCCACACCGGCGCCGCCCAGGGCGGCATGTGCGCCGCACTGGCCAACGTCGAAGAAGACAACTGGGAATGGCACACCTTCGACACCGTCAAGGGCGGCGACTACCTCGCCGACCAGGATGCCGTTGAGATCATGTGCAAGGAAGCAATCGACGCGGTACTCGACCTCGAGAAGATGGGGATGCCGTTCAACCGCACCCCCGAGGGCCGCATCGATCAGCGCCGGTTCGGTGGCCACACCCGCGACCACGGCAAGGCCCCGGTGCGGCGGGCCTGTTACGCCGCCGACCGAACCGGTCACATGATCCTGCAGACGCTGTACCAAAACTGCGTCAAACACGACGTCGAGTTCTTCAACGAGTTCTATGCGCTGGACCTGGTGCTCACCGAGACCCCACGCGGGCCGGTCGCCACCGGTGTGGTGGCCTACGAGCTCGCCACCGGCGACGTCCACATCTTCCATGCGAAAGCGATCGTGCTCGCCACCGGCGGGTCGGGGCGGATGTTCAAAACCACCTCCAACGCCCACACCCTGACCGGCGACGGATTGGGAATCGTCTTCCGCAAGGGACTTCCGTTGGAGGACATGGAGTTTCACCAGTTCCATCCGACAGGTCTGGCCGGTCTCGGAATCCTCATCTCCGAGGCCGTGCGTGGCGAGGGTGGCCGACTGCTCAACGGTGAGGGCGAGCGGTTCATGGAGCGCTACGCGCCGACGATCGTCGATTTGGCCCCGCGCGATATCGTCGCCCGCTCGATGGTGCTGGAGGTGCTCGAGGGCCGCGGCGCCGGACCGCACAAGGACTACGTCTACATCGACGTCCGTCACCTCGGCGCGGAGGTGCTGGAAGCCAAGCTCCCCGATATCACCGAGTTCGCCCGCACCTATCTCGGTGTGGACCCGGTCACCGAACTGGTGCCGGTCTATCCCACCTGCCACTACCTCATGGGCGGAATACCGACCACGGTGGTCGGAGAGGTTTTGCGCGACAACACCAATCCGGTGCCGGGCCTCTACGCCGCCGGCGAGTGCGCGTGCGTGTCAGTGCACGGTGCTAATCGGCTGGGCACTAACTCGCTGCTGGACATCAACGTGTTCGGGCGGCGGGCCGGACTCGCTGCCGCCTACTACGCGGCCGGGAACCCCCACGTCGACATGCCGGACAATCCGGCCGCCATGGTGACCGACTGGGTGGCCGGCATCCTCTCCGAACACGGCAACGAGCGGGTGGCCGACATCCGCGGCGAGTTGCAGCAGTCGATGGACAACAACGCCGCGGTGTTCCGCACCGAGGAGACGCTCAAACAGGCATTGACCGATATCCAACTGCTCAAGGAACGATACGGGCGAATCTCGGTGCAGGATAAAGGCAAGCGCTACAACAGCGACCTGTTGGAGGCCATCGAACTCGGCTTCCTGCTGGAACTCGCTGAGGTCACCGTGGCCAGTGCGCTCAACCGCAAGGAGACGCGCGGCGGGCACGCCCGCGAGGACTACCCCAACCGGGACGACACCAACTACATGCGGCACACCATGGCGTACAAGGAGGGCCGGGACCTACTGTCGGATGTCCGGCTGGACTACAAGCCTGTGGTGCAGACCCGGTATGAGCCGATGGAGCGGAAGTACTGATCCCGTGACTGCAATCATCGAGAAACAAGAAGCCGGCGACCCGCCGCTGCCTCCGGTCCCGCCCGGCGCAGTCATGGTCACGCTGAAGATCGCGCGCTTCAACCCCGAAAACCCTGATGCCTACACCGATTCCGGTGGCTGGCAGAGCTTCCGGGTGCCGTGCCTGCCCAGCGACCGGCTGCTGAGCCTGCTGATCTATGTCAAGAGCTATCTGGACGGCTCCCTGACGATGCGCCGCTCCTGCGCGCACGGGGTGTGCGGCTCGGACGCGATGCGCATCAACGGCGTCAACCGGCTGGCCTGCAAGGTGCTGATGCGGGACCTGCTGCCCAAAGATCCCAACAAGCAGCTGACCGTCACCGTCGAACCGATCCGTGGCCTCGCCGTGGAGAAGGATCTGGTGGTGGACATGGAGCCGTTCTTCGACGCCTACCGCGCGGTGAAGCCCTACCTGATGACCACCGGCAACGCACCCACCCGCGAACGCATCCAGAGTCCGACCGACCGGGCCCGCTACGACGACACCACCAAGTGCATCCTGTGCGCGTGCTGCACCACCAGCTGCCCGGTGTTCTGGAACGAGGGCAGCTACTTCGGGCCGGCAGCGATCGTCAGCGCCCACCGGTTCATCTTCGACAGCCGAGATGAAGGTGCAGCCGAGCGGCTGGAAATTCTCAATGAGGCCAACGGCGTCTGGCGCTGCCGCACCACCTTCAACTGCACCGAAGCCTGCCCGCGCGGTATCGAGGTCACCAAGGCGATCCAGGAGGTCAAGCGCGCGCTGATGTTCGCTCGCTGACGATGCGGCCACGCAGTGGCCGCAGGCAATACGTCGTTTCGACACGCGGCGGAGTTCGCTGAAACGTAGTGTTCGGCTATGAGCAAAGGTGAACTAGCAGTCGAGCCGGTGGGCGGTACCGGGTCGGTCGAGAGTAAGGGCCTCAAGGGCGGGGCGCTGGGCCTGGTCTCCAGCATCGTCGTTGGCATGGCCTCCACCGCGCCCGCCTATTCATTGGCCGCAACGTTGGGCCTGGTCGTCGCCAGCGGCGGTTCACTGCTGGCCGGAGTCAAGGCTCCCGCGATCGTGCTGCTCGCATTCATCCCGATGTACATGATCGCGGTGGCCTACCAGGAACTCAATAAGGCCGAACCGGACTGCGGCACCACATTCACCTGGGCCTCCCGTGCCTTCGGGCCGCTGGTCGGCTGGATGGGCGGCTGGGGCATCATCGCCGCCGACGTCATCGTGATGGCCAACCTCGCCCAGATCGCCGGCGCGTATTCGTTCACCTTCGTCGGCGAACTGGGCTGGGAGGGCGTGGCCGAACTGGCCGACAGCACACTGTGGTCAACGGTGGCCGGAGTCATCTGGATCATAGTGATGACCTACATCTGCTACCGCGGTATCGAGGTCTCGGCGCGAATCCAGTACGCACTGCTAGGCATCGAAATGGTTGTGCTGATTGCCTTCTCAATCGTCGCCTTGATTAAGGTCTACGCGGGCAAGGCCGAGACCTACTCGCTGCATCCGCGGCTGGACTGGTTCTGGCCTGCCGGACTGGACTTCAGCACCGTCATCGCCCCGGCCCTGCTGACCGCGCTGTTCATCTACTGGGGCTGGGACACCGCCGTCGCCTGCAATGAGGAGTCCGACGATCCCGGCACCACCCCGGGGCGCGCCGCGGTCATCTCGACCTTCCTGCTGCTGGCCACCTATGCGTTGGTCGCGGTATCGGCAGTCGCCTTCGCCGGTGTGGGCAAAGAGGGCATCGGCCTGGGCAATCCCGACAACGCCGCCGACGCCTTCGCCGCCATCGGTCCAGACCTGTTCGGTGACAGCTTCATCGGCAAGGTCGGCATCATGTTGCTTGCCGCCTCCATTCTGACGTCGGCGTCGGCGTCGACCCAGACCACGATCCTGCCGACCGCGCGCACCACGCTGTCGATGGGTGTCTACAAGGCCTTGCCGTCGTCGTTCGCCAAGATTCATCGCAAGTACCTGACTCCCACCGTCGCGACGCTGGTGATGGGTGGGGTGTCGATTCTGTTCTATGTGCTTTTCACTCTGGTGAGCCCGAATCTGTTGTCGGCATTGATCGGCTCGGTCGGATTGATGATCGCCTTCTACTACGGCCTCACCGGGTTCGCCTGCACCTGGTTCTACCGCAAGGATCTCACCAAATCAGTACGTGACCTGGTGATGCGCGGGATCGTTCCCCTGCTGGGCGGCATTATCCTGCTGGTGATCTTCATCTACGGGTTGATTCAGTACGCCAAGGTGGACTGGCTGACCGATGACGACGGCAATAACGTCACGATCTTCGGCTTCGGCGCGGTCGCCGTGGTGGGCATCGGCGCCCTGGTGCTCGGCGTGGTGATGATGGTGGTGTGGTGGCTGGCCTCACCGGACTACTTCCACGGCCTCACCCTGCCGATGCGTTCCAGCGCCGATCTGGTGCTGGTACCCGCGACCGGGTCAGAGCCGATGTTCGGCCTGCCCGACTCCGGTGACATGCCGACCGTTATCGCACAAGACCTATCCAACCTGCCCCCGGGCGAGACCGCGATCAACCCGGAGACCGGCGAGGAGTTCACCAAGGGCGGCTAGCGCAGCCTGAACACCGTTCGGTGCCAAGGCTTTTGGATGACGGCGGTGATATCGCTCATGACGTGTTTGATGGTGAGGTACTCCTCGAAGGAGTAGTCCGACATATCCTTGCCGAACCCCGACGCCCCGACGCCCCCGTGCGGCATCTCACTGATGATCGGGATGTGGTCGTTGATCCAGACACACCCGACCTTGATCTCCCGGGATGCGCGCTGCGCGCGATAGACGTCGCGGGTCCACGCTGACGCAGCCAGCCCGTATTGGGTGTCGTTGGCCTGACGTAGTGCGTCGTCATCACCGTCATGGGGCCGCACGGTGAGCACCGGCCCGAAGATCTCGTCGCGGTAGGCCTCGGAACTCTCGGCGACATCAGCGAGCAGCGTGGGCAGGTAGTAGAACCCGGGTGAGTCGGGAGCCGTTCCGCCGGTGACGATGCGGGCGCCCTGGGTGGGCGCGCGGGCGACGATTGCGGCCACCTTGTCGCGGTGCGCGCGCGAAATCAGCGGGCCCAGATCGGTATCGGGGTCGGCCGGGTCGCCCACGACGAGCTTGCCCATCAACTCGGCCACCCCGGCAACGAAGTCGTCATACAGATTGCGCGCCACGATCGCCCGGGTGGCCGCCGTGCAGTCCTGCCCGGAGTTGATCAACGCCCCCGCCACCGCGCCGTGGATCGCGGCGTCGAGGTCGGCATCGTCGAAGACCACGAATGGCGCCTTGCCACCGAGTTCGAGTTGGGTGCGGTGACCGTAAACGGCCGCCGCCGCCATCACCTTTCGGCCCACTGCGGTCGAACCCGTGAATGTCACCACGTCCACACCTGAGTGACCCGCCAGCGCGGTGCCGGCATCGGCGCCGGCCCCGGTCACGACATTGAACACCCCGTCGGGCAATCCCGCCTCGGTCGCCAGGCGGGCCAGCGTCAACGTTGTCAGCGGGGTGATCTCGGCGGGTTTGATGACTACCGAGCAGCCGGCCGCCAGCGCCGGAATGACCTTCCACACCGCCATCTGAAGCGGGTAGTTCCACGGTGTGATGGTGGCGACCACGCCCGCGGCCTCGCGCCGGATGGACGAGGTGTGGTCCGCGGAGTATTCCGCAGTGGCCTTGCCCTCGAGGTGGCGGGCCGCACCGGCGAAGAACGCGATGTTGTCGATGCTGCCCGGAACGTCGAACTCGGTCGCCAGCCGCACCGGCTTGCCGGTCTGGCTGACCTCCTCGGCCACGATCTCGGGCCCGTGGGACTCGACAAGTTCGGCCAGTGTGGCCAGCACGGCGGATCGCTCGGCGGGGGTGGCGCCCGACCAGGCAGGCAGCGCCGCACGGGCCGATGCGACGGCGATATCGACGTCGGCGGGCGTGGCGAGGGCAAGCTCGGCGACACCTTCGCCGGTCGCGGGGTTGATCACCTGATGTCGGCTTCCGTCGGTCGTCACCGGCGCGCCGTCGATCCAGCTACTGGGAATCACCGGCCAACGGTAACCGAGCCCTCGAGCGGCCGCTGCGAATTCCTGCGCTAAATCGGCGCGACAGTGGCCTTTTCCGCACATTCAGTTGCTTATGGCAACGGATTCCGTGCACAATCGATTGGTGGATGAGATGTCGAAGACAATCATCGAGAAGCTCCAGCGCGACGGCCGCCGGTCCTATGCCGGGATCGGCAAGGACATCGGCCTCTCGGAGGCCGCGGTGCGCCAGCGCGTTCAGCGGCTGATTGACGCCGGCGTGATGGATATCGTCGCGGTCACCGATCCGATGCAGTTGGGGTTCAGCAGGCAGGCGATGGTCGGCATTCGCTGCCAGGGCGATGCCACCAAGGTCGCCGAGCGGCTCGCAAAAATCGATGCCGTGTCCTACGTGGTGCTGACCGCGGGCACCTTCGACGCCCTCGCCGAGATCGTCTGCGCCGATGACGCCGAACTGCTGAACCTACTCAACACCGAGATCCGGGCGATACCCGGGGTGACCTCCACCGAAACGCTTGTCTACCTGAAACTCGTTAAACAACAATACAATTGGGCAACACGATGACCACCACCGAAACTCGGGATCTCACCGCGGAGTTGTCGGCCAAGGCCGACCGCCACCTGTGGGGACACTTCGCCAGGCACGGCCACGGCATCAGCGCGCCGATCATCTCCCGGGGCGAGGGCTGCTATATCTACGACAGCCACGGCAAGCGCTACTTCGACGGCCTGTCCGGGCTATTCGTGGTGCAGGTCGGCCACGGTCGCACCGAGCTTGCCGAGGCCGCCGCCAAGCAGGCCGAGACACTGGACTTCTTCCCGCTGTGGTCCTACGCCACCCCGCCCGCGATCGAACTGGCCGACCGGCTGGCGCACTACGCCCCCGGCGATCTGAACCGGGTGTTCTTCACCACCGGCGGTGGCGAAGCGGTGGAGAGCGCCTGGAAGCTGGCCAAGCAATTCTTCAAGTTGACCGGCAAACCCGGTAAATACAAGGTGGTTTCGCGAGCGATCGCCTATCACGGCACACCGCAGGGCGCACTGGCCATCACCGGCCTGCCCGAGTTCAAAAAACCCTTCGAACCGCTGACCCCCGGCGGCTTCCGGGTGCCGAACACCAACTTCTACCGTGCGCCCGAACCGTATGACACCGATATCAAAGCCTGGGGCCGCTACTGCGCGGACCGGATCGCCGAGGCCATCGAGTTCGAAGGGCCCGACACGGTCTGCGCGGTGTTCCTCGAACCCGTACAGAATGCCGGTGGCTGCTTCCCGCCGCCGCCCGGTTACTTCGAGCGAGTCCGCGAAATCTGCGACGAATACGACGTGCTGCTGGTCTCCGATGAGGTGATCTGCGCGTTCGGCCGCATCGGATCGATGTTCGCCTGTGATGACTTCGGCTACGTGCCGGACATCATCACCTGCGCAAAGGGTATGAGTTCGGGGTATTCGCCGATCGGCGCGATGATCGCCAGCGACCGGCTGTTCGAACCGTTCAACGACGGCAAGACCACCTTCGGCCACGGCTACACCTTCGGCGGGCACCCGGTGTCAGCGGCGGTGTCACTGGCCAACCTCGACATCTTCGAGCGTGAAGGTATCAACGACCACGTCAAGACCAATGCGCCGATCCTGCGGGCCACCCTCGAGCAACTGCTGGAGCTTCCGATTGTCGGCGATGTGCGCGGCGAGGGCTTCTTCTATGGCATCGAACTCGTCAAAGACAAGAAGACCCGGGAAACCTTTGACGACTCCGAGAGCGAGCGCCTGCTGCGCGGATTCCTGTCCGCAGCGCTGTTCGAGGCCGGGCTCTACTGTCGCGCCGACGACCGAGGGGACCCGGTTGTTCAGCTGGCTCCACCGCTGATCAGCGGTCCGGCCGAGTTCGACGAGATCTATCAGATCCTGCACCGGGTGCTGGGCGAAGCCGGCCGGTTGATGTGAACCCGGCTCCTACGAACCCCAAGCCGTCCGTCGACCCGGTCCGCTGGCAGCCCCCACCGGTCGCGCCGCTGCCCGAGTTCGGGCCCGCTGAACTGATTGTCGTTCCGATGCCGGGTGACGCGCCGGAGGACATCGTGGTCGATGCCGGCGGCGCGCTGTGGACCGGGCTCGTCGACGGACGCATCGTGCGGATCGGCCCGGACGGCATGGTAAGCGTGGTCGGACAGACCACCGGACGACCGCTCGGGATGACGGTGGCCCACGACGGTCGGCTGCTGATCTGCACCAGCCCGGGCGGTCTGCTGGCGATGGACCGTACGACCGGGCACACCGAGGTGCTGGTGGATGCGGTCGACTTCCGGCCGCTGAACTTCTGCTCGAATGTCGTCGAACTACCGGACGGCACAATCTTTTTCACCCAGTCCACCGCGAAGTTCACCTACGCCAACTTCAAGGGCGCGATCATCGAGGCGCGCGGTGACGGCGGGCTGTTTCGGCGCGATCCCGACGGTAGGGTCATCACCCTGCTCGACCACCTGTACTTCGCTAACGGTCTCACCGCAACCCTCGACGGCACGGCTCTGGTGTTCGCCGAGACTCAGGGCCGGCGGCTGAGCAAGTACTGGCTGACCGGACCGCAGGCTGGAACGGTGACTGTCCTGGCTGAGCACCTGCCCGCCATGCCGGACAACATCTCGACGGGATCCGATGGCCGGATCTGGGTGGCCATGGTGACCCCGCGCAATGCGGCCGCCGACGCCCTGGCGCCCCGTGCGCCGGTGCTGCGCAAACTTGTGTGGGCGCTGCCCGACCGGATGCAACCGCAGATCGTCCCGGAGGTTTATGCGGTGGCGTTCGATCCCGACACCGGAGCCGCGGTTGCCGGTGTGCGCATGAAGCGCCCGGATTTCGGCGTGGTGACCGGCCTGGTGGAGCACCGGGGCCGGTTATGGATGAGCAGCATCGGCTTCCCGGCCGTCGCGCACTGCGCCGTCCCGGCCTGACGGCGAGGCTCCCCGGCATCCAGGCCGGTATCGCCTAGTCTGCGAGGCGATGGTGACGATGACCAGACTGCGGCGGGCTGCTGCCCTGGCGGCGACCCTCTTCATGCTGGGAGCGCCGGTGGTCGCGTGGGCCGAACCGATGAACTCGACCGACCCCAACACCTGCCCCTACAAAGTCTCCACCCCACCGGCCGTCGACTCCTCCGAAGTACCCACCGCCGGCGACCCACCCCAGCCGCTGCCGGTGCCGGCGTCGGCGGTCGGCGGCGACGCACTCAGTGGCTGCGGGGTGATCGTCGCCGCCGGATCCCCTGCGC
>NZ_JAEMSG010000169.1 GCF_016462945.1 Mycolicibacterium sp.
TGGCGCTGGCGGTTCATCGGCGGGGCCGGCGCTGATCTGGTGAGGCCCGACAGCCTGGTCACTGTCTTTATTGCACGCGGCTGATGTATACAGAGATCGTGAGCTATTCAGGTCAGGCCCGAGGTTTCCGCCCGTACGCATTGCTGGGTGTCGGTGCCCTGAGCGTGGGCTTGTGGGCTGCGCTGGCCGGGGCAGGTGTCGCGGCTGCCGACAACGGGTCCTCCCGTGCGCCCGGTGCTGCGGTGTCAGCGACACCGACTGCATCAGCCTCGGCGACAAAGTCCTCTCGCCAAGCAACCCGCAGTGCGAAGGCCAGAGCTGCCGCGAGAGGTTTGATCGACCAGGGCGCGATCTCCCTATTCGACCTCAGCGGCCAAGTAACCCTGGATTCTCAGCAATACACGCCGTTGATCCCGATAGATAAAAACACGATAAAGAACCCAACGAACTTAATCCCCGACACCGTTTGGAAGTTCAACCCTCGTGGGTTGCCGGCAGTGCAAGTGGGTTCAGCCGACAACATGACCTACTCGTCTCCTAGCCGGGCGACACCGGCCGCATCAGCCACGGCGACAAAGTCTCCAGCGACAAAGTCCACCCGCCCAACAACCCGGGGTGCGGGGGTCAGAGCGGGGGCTACCGCTGGCGTAGTCGACCTAACCGGCGGCGCCTTCACCGACTTCGCGATGTCGCCGGGCGTGCTCGATCAACTAGGCAGTAGTTCCGGTTCTCAGCCGTCCTCCGGCGTGATGAACTGGGCCACAACCGCGGGCAATGATTATCCCAAGTACCAAGTGGGAATGGTGTCGCCGAGGTACTAGGCGTCGGAATGCTGGGTTGAGGATCGCGATCCTCCGACGGGGTTGTTAGACGGGATCCCGTCCCATCGACAACCTGATCTCGTCCATCTTCGCGCGCTTCATCCGGCGCGGGAGTGCATAGCAGCGGGCCAGGTGCCAACGCTCTTTTGACCCGAACACTGCCTCGTCATACTCGGCCAATTCAGCCGGCCATTGGAACTCAGGCGGGCCGTTTCTGTTCTCAGCCACTCTTGCGAACCTCGGTCAATCGTGTCTTGCGCCAGCGGGCCTCGGCGGCGGCCTTGGCCTGACCGGATCGTCGTTGGCCGGTCTGCTCACCCGGTGCCGGGAGCGCCAGACTGATCTGGAGCTTGTCGGCCAGGGCGCGGTGGGCGCGGATCTCGGCCAGCAGCTTGTTGGGGACCGGCTGACCCTTCGATCCTTCGACAATCAACGGCGCGACGGCCAGCTCGGCCTCGAGGTCGGCGATCTCGTCGTGGGTGCGGGCGAGTGCTCCGAGGGTGGCAGCCTCGGCGGGGTTGAGTCGGTAGGCGGCTTGCACATCACGCCATAGGGCGCGGCCTCGGGCCTTGAGTCCTGGCGGTGGTTTCGGGGCGGTCATGGTGTCCTTTCCAACGGTGATCGTCGGGCGGTCAGGTGAAACATCATGTGGCACGTGAAAAATCGGCTTGCGCATACGGCCGCCATCACGGAGCCAACCCCCGGAATCGCCTTCGGCGGCAATGGCTGGAGAGTGCAACCCCCTGGCATGGGTGCGGCGCTCACCAGTCGGCCACAATCCACTCACCGACCGGCACCGGCCGGGATCCGCGTGAGCGATTACAGGCACAGCAGCTAGGCGCAAGGTTGCTCATCACATAGCCGAGATGCGGGTGAGTGCTCACTGGCTTGATGTGGTCGGCCTCGAAACTCCGTGACGATCCGGCCGGGGCGTCATACGAAATAGGTTGGCGACAGAGCCAGCACGGTAGGTTCGCCGCGCGGCACCGACTTTTGAACTCCGACTTGAGCCGACGTTCTCGGTGACCGTTCTTCAGGTTCGACACAATGCATCTCTCTGGGTAACCGAGGGTGCCCGCGCGGGGGGAATCCATAGATGCGCGACCAGAAACGCATCCCCGCCCAGCGCGGGCGGCCTCGGGCGGGCAGCCAGGTCTCGGATCGCATTACGAAACCGGCGCCCATTCCCGAGGTGGCTTCTAGTCGGCAGTCTCGACCAACACGCAAGCGGCCGGTTGGTTGACTGACAATCCAAAGCGGCCTTCGGTTCGGTTGCGCAGGAAGTTGAATTTGAAATCTGAACCGACTGCATCAGACCACCGGCTGTCGATGACGCCATCGTGATCGACGGTTACGGCACCGTCACCAATGATGAGTGCAGTGTCAGCGGGAAGCTGCTGGGATAGCACAACAGGCGCACCCCAGAGGCGTCGGGCAACTGGATCGACCGGGACCGCCCGATCCGTGGCTCCTGCTGTCGCAGTGAGCAATTCGATTGATTCCCAGTCCGCTGCGGAAAGGCAAACAACCTGTGCCTCGAAATTTTGAGTGAATAATTTGGTCAGCCCTTTGCGCACTGAGGTCAACACGTCAGTGGCGAATGCCTGCGTCTGGATGCCGCTCGTCTCGGTGATGCCGGTGAAGTTCTCGCCAGTGCCGTCGCCGACGAGGATCTGCTCTTCCAGTGCGAGCCTCAGCCCGTACAACATCTCGTCCTCGACAAAGCGGAGCAAGTTGCCCTGGCCATCGTTTACGAGGTACTGGTCGATCTGCTCGGTCACCGAGGCAACGACCCGTAAGCGATTCTCAACAGCGACCACGGACACGACGCTTTGTGGCTTCTCCGATCCTGCGGCGACGGGTGCGAACGCGAGATTTCTGGCCGACTGACGAATGAAGCTGTAAGAGGGTGACACCACGCGCATCGGCAGCAGATCCAATATGGAAGTTGCCGGTCTACCAGCGACGACGACATCGGGTTGCACGATGGTCGATGTGGTCTGCTGACCGGCGGCCAACGCTTTGGTGTTCGAGGCGTCCCGCGGCATCGCGGCGACCATCTTCTGCGCCATCGCTTTGGCGAACTTGCCGGTGAGCGCCAGGTGCCCGCCCTCGATGGGCTGGCTGCCGGGACTGCCGATCGTGTTCTGCAACTCGCGGGCCGCGGCCATGATCGAGTCGTCGGACTTCAGTTTGGCGAATCCGGCATCGCAGGAACCGATTGACTTGGTGTGGGTCTCGACTTCGGCCGACTCATCGGGGCTGAGATCGCGGCCTTCGGCGTCGGCGTTATCGAGGATCGCCTTGATGTTCGTCACCGCGGTCTCGCGGGTCCTGGTCAACATTTCGTGGCGTGCTGTGGACATTGCATTGCCTGCTTTCGTTTTAGTGGTGATGCGCTCGGCGGCGGCGCGGGCCAACCGGGAACGGATCGGTGATGTTGGAGTGCCGGCCGATTTCACTGAGGCGATGGTTGCCTCGGCGTTCGCACCTCGCGACACGACGGAGACCTCGACCAGATTCACGTCGAGCAACTCGTTACCCGCGGCGGTCTTGACTTGCTTGGCGACGGTGTAGCCAATCGACAAGCCCTGGACCCGGCGGCCCTTAACGTTCTTGTAGGCGGCCTGACCAAAGTCGGAAGTCATATCGAACTTGCCGACGATCTCCAGACCTGTGTCGGTCTCGGTCGCTCTGATGACGTCGCCGACATAATTCCGAGGGTCTGCGGTGCCGCCGTGTTCCCATTGCAAAGGGATCGGGGTACCGCTGCTGATCGACTTCTGGAATGCGCCACGGCGGACGACGTCACCGTGAGCGTCGACGTTGTCGAACACGCTGGCGTAACCGACAAACGTGCCGGTCTCGTCATCTGCTGACTTGATCGTCAAACTGATTGTCTTGTCGTGCATGGATGGTCCTAAGGGACGAGTGATGGGAGGGACGACCGGGTACTGGCTGCGCGTGCTGCGGTACCTCGTCGGATCGTCTGAGGCGCGTGGCTGGCGGTGCGCGATTCGGGCACGGCTGCTGGGCGGCTGACTTCTCCTGTGGCAAGTTTACCGCGAACACCGGACAACCGGAAGTGAGTCACGGGCGCTCACGCCAGACGCGCGTATCCCAGTGCGCCGCGTGAGCCACCGGCACCTC
>NZ_JAEMSG010000075.1 GCF_016462945.1 Mycolicibacterium sp.
ACGCAAGCTGATCGGCGGCCAGGAGGACCAGTTGATCGACATCGCCCTAGAGATCCAACGGGAGCAGATCCAACGGGAGCAGATACAGCGCGAGCAGGATTCAAAGCCCGAGCGGTAACGCCCGCAGCCACGCGGGGTGCACGATGGTCCGATGAGCACTCGCGAACGCGCACAGGCGATCCTGGAACAACTCGCCGGAGCCGACGCGGTGCTGCGCGAGGACCAGTGGACCGCCATTGAGGCACTGGTCGTGGCCCGTCGTCGTGCGCTCGTTGTGCAACGAACCGGATGGGGCAAGTCGGCGGTGTACTTCATCGCCGCCAAACTGCTCCGCGAGCAGGGTCGGGGTGCCACCGTGATCGTCTCTCCTCTGCTGGCGTTGATGCGCAATCAGGTCGCGGCTGCCCAACGCGCCGGGGTGCACGCAGCCACCATCAACGCGGGCAACGTCACCGAGTGGGATACGGTTCACCGACAGGTCGCCGCCGGTGAACTCGACGTGCTGTTGGTGAGTCCGGAGCGGTTGAACAATCCGGAGTTTCGCGACAATGTGCTGCCCGCCCTGGCCGCCGACGCGGGTCTGGTCGTGGTCGACGAAGCGCACTGCGTCTCCGACTGGGGCCACGACTTCCGACCCGACTATCGGCGTATCCGCACCCTGATGGCCGAATTGGGCCCCGATACTCCGGTCCTGGCCACGACGGCGACAGCGAATGACCGTGTCGTCGAGGACGTCGCCGCCCAGTTGGGTGTGGGCGGAACCGACACCCTGGTGCTTCGTGGTGGCCTGGATCGCGAGTCGCTGCATCTGTGTGTCGTTGAGATCCCCTCGGCGGCTCAACGAGTCGCATGGATTGCCGCCCAACTGGATTCGCTTGAGGGTTCAGGCATCATCTATACGCTGACCGTCGCGGGAGCCCGCGACGTCGCCACACTGTTGCGCGACCTCGGCCACGACGTCGCGGCCTACACCGGCGCGACCGACCCCGGCGAGCGGGAGCAACTCGAAGCGGATCTGCTCGCCAATCGGGTTAAAGCCTTGGTGGCGACGTCGGCCCTCGGCATGGGATTCGATAAACCTGACCTCGGCTTCGTCATCCACCTCGGCGCGCCGTCGTCGCCGATCTCCTACTACCAGCAGGTCGGCCGCGCGGGCCGGTCCTGTGCCAGCGCTCAGGTAATCCTGCTGCCCGGTGCCCAGGACAGGGATATCTGGGGCTACTTCGCATCGGTGGCCTTTCCGTCCGAGGCGTTGGTGCGCAAGGTGATCGACGTCCTTGATCCCGAACGGCCACAGTCGACCGCAGCGCTCGAGCCACTGGTGGACCTTGGTCGAACCAGATTGGAGATGGTGCTCAAGGTCCTCGATGTCGATGGTGCGGTCCGACGAGTCAAAGGTGGTTGGATCGGCACCGGCGAGCCGTGGTTCTACGACGAGCCGCGCTACCGCAAGCTCGAAGAGGCTCGTCGTCGTGAACAGCAGGCGATGCTCGACTATCAGGCCACTGGCGAGTGCCGGATGACTTTTCTGCGTGCACAGTTGGACGACCCGCAACTCACCGAAGGCACCCTCTGCGGTCGATGCGATAACTGTGCCGGCGCCCGTTACGACACCGAGGTCGATTCCGCCGCCGTCGATGCGGCGCGGGACCGATTGGCACGGCCCGGTATCGAAATCAGCCCCCGGCTGCAGTGGCCGACCGGCATGGCCAAACTGGGCATCGACCTCAGCGGCCGCATCACCGACGGACCGGCTCCCGGAAGGGCCATTGGCCGGCTCACCGATCTCGGTTGGGGCGTGCGGCTGCGACGGCTACTTTCGGCCGCCGACGAACCCGTCCCGGCCGACGTGCTGGCGGCCACGGTAGCGGTGCTGGCTTCCTGGCCGTGGGAGTCGAGGCCGGTCGCCGTGATGGGTGTGGACTCAAGCACCCACCCGGTGCTGATCGGTTCCCTGGTCGACGGCCTCGGGGAGGTGGGACGGCTGAGGAACCTGGGCACACTGCGGTATCGCCCCGATCGTCGGCCGGTGGTCGCGGCGAACTCCGCCTATCGGGTGAGGGCACTCGAGGACTCCTGGATCGAGCCCGACCTTGGCGGTGTGGTCGGCCCGGTGTTGCTGGTCGATGCTGAAACCGACACCGGATGGACCTTCACAATGGCGGCGCGGGTGCTGCGCCGGGCCGGTGCGGAGTCCGTACTGCCCTTCGCCCTCGCCTGTGCGAACTGACGGCCTGCGGGGTCGGGACCTGTGGTTGACTCTGTACTAGAACACGTTCTAGATTCCTCAAAGATCCGAAGCACCCCCGGTGTCGAAACGTGGAGGCCCATGTACGCGCAGCCCCTGGTAGACGCGATCGCCGAAGCCGAACGACTGGTCCGGGAGGCTCCGCACATCGAATCTGAGGCCGATCTGCTGGAGGGTCTGCAGTACCTGGCCGGTGGTATTGCGGCGTGTACGCATCTGGCGTTCGACTACGACCGCGACCACCCATTCCTGCAGTCCGGTACCGGGCCGTTCACCAAGATGGGACTGGATAACCCGGACACCCTTTACTTCGGAACGCGGGTGCAGGCCGGGCGCGACTACGTCGTCACCGGAACTCGGGGCACGACGACCGACCTCAGTTTTCAGCTGCTCGGTGGGGAGTACACCGACGACAACGTTCCGGACAGTGAAACGGCGTTCGATGACCGTCAACTCGATATCGGAGCCAACGGAGACTACGAATGGCGGTTCACGCCGAAAACCAACGCGCAGTTGGTTATCCGCGAGGTGTACAACGACTGGTCCGCGCAACGGGGAAAGGTCGCGATCGCCCGGATCGACACTGCCGGAACCGCGCCGCCCCCGTTGACCAATGAGCTCATCGAAAAGCGTTTCGCGGTAGCTGGAAAGCAACTGGTTCAGCGGATCAAGACGTGGTTGCAGTTTCCGCAGTGGTTCTACATGAAAATCCCGGTCAACACGATGGTGGCGCCACGGCTGACCCCCGGAGGCCTGGCAACCCAGTACTCCTCGGCGGGTCATTTCGACCTGTCACCGGATCAAGCTCTGGTGATCACCTTGCCGGCGACGGACGCGCCCTATCTGGGTTTCCAGCTGGGCAGCCTGTGGTATGTCTCGCTGGATTACATCAACCATCAGACCTCGCTGAACGGCACTCAGGCGCAGGCGGATCCAGACGGGAAGATCCGTATTGTCGTCGCCGAACGCAACCCCGGGGTGACGAACTGGGTGGAGACACTCGGACACCGCAAGGGTTTCTTGCAGTTCCGGTGGCAGCGAGTTTCACGGGAGCTCACCGAGACCGACGGACCGACCGTGGAACTCGTCGGAATCGATGAGGTAGCGGAGTATCTGCCGTTCCACGAGGGCAACAAAATCTCCCCGGAGGATTGGCGAGCGCGAATCGCACTGCGCCAGAAACAAATCGGCGACAGGATGGTGGTGTAGTAAATGGCCCCGATGCTGGAGAACAAGGTCGTCGTGATCAGTGGAGTTGGCCCGGCGCTGGGAACCACGTTGGCGCGCCGTTGCGCGGAAGCCGGTGCCGATCTGGTGCTCGCCGCGCGCACTGCCGAGCGACTGACCGAGGTCGCCGACCAGGTGAGTGCATTGGGCCGGCGTGCGCTCGCGGTGAGCACCGACATCACCGACGACGAGCAGGTTGCCAACCTGGTCACCCGCAGTCTTGAGGAGTACGGCAAGGTCGACGTGCTGATCAATAACGCCTTCCGGGTGCCGTCGATGAAGCCGTTGGCGGACACCACCTTCGCGCACATCCGTGACGCCATCGAACTGACGGTGCTCGGTGCGCTTCGGATCAGCCAGGGGTTCACCCCGGCATTGGCTGAGGCTAAGGGCTCGGTGGTGAACGTCAACTCCATGGTGATCCGGCATTCCCAGCCGAAATACGGTGCCTACAAGATGGCCAAGGCGGCGTTGCTGGCCATGTCGCACTCGCTGTCCACCGAGCTTGGGGCCCAGGGCATCCGGGTGAACACCGTCGCCCCGGGCTACATCTGGGGTGGGACGTTGCAGAGCTACTTCACCCATCAGGCCGGGAAGTTCGGCACGACGGTGGAGGAGATCTACAACGCCGCCGCGGCCGGATCGGACCTCAAGCGCCTGCCGACCGAGGATGAGGTGGCATCGGCGATCCTCTTCCTGGCCAGTGATCTTGCCAGCGGCATCACCGGCGCCACCCTGGATGTGAACTGCGGGGAGTACAAGCACTGATGGCGGCTCGTACCGATGTGGGGACCGTCGAGGATCTGAAGGCATCCGCGGTCAAGACCGTCGGCCTCGACGACTTCGGCACCGACGACGACAACTACATCGAGGCATTGTCGGTGCTGCTGGAGTCCTATCGGCGGGACGCGGACTTCACCGAACTCGGCAGCAAGATGTCTCGCTTCTTCGTGCGCAATGCTCTGGTGGCGCGACTGCTCAGCGAGGCATCCTGGAAGCAGCACCCGCAGTACGCCGAGGTGCCGATCACCGCGCCGATCTTCGTCACCGGCCTGCCCCGCACCGGCACGACGGCACTGCACCGACTGTTGTGCGGCGACCCACGCCACCAGGGACTTGAGTTGTGGCTCGCCGAATTCCCGCAACCCCGGCCACCGCGCGAAACCTGGCCCGACAATCCGGTCTTCGCACAGTTGGCGTCGCGGTTCGCCAAGGCGCACGAGGAGAACCCGGACTACACCGGCTTGCACTTCATGACCGCCGACGAGGTGGAGGAGTGCTGGCAACTGCTTCGGCAGTCGCTGCACTCGGTGTCGTATGAGTCGCTGGCCCATGTTCCGACCTATTCGACGTGGCTGGCCGCGCAGGACTGGACGCCGCCGTATCAGCGGCACCGCCGCAACCTGCAACTGATCGGACTCAACGAACCCGAGAAGCGCTGGGTGCTGAAGAATCCGAGCCATCTGTTCGCACTCGACGCGCTGTTCGCCACCTACCCGGATGCGCTGGTGATCCAGTGCCACCGGCCGCCGGAGACCATCATGGCCTCGATGTGCTCACTGGCGCAGCACACCGCCGAGGGGTGGTCCAACAGCTTCGTCGGCCCGACGATCGGCGCCGACTCACTGGAGACCTGGTCCCGCGGCCTGGAGCGGTTCAATGTGCTTCGGGCGGAGCAGAATCCGGCGCAGTTCTGCGATGTCGACTACTTCGCTCTCATCAAGGAGCCGTTGCGCACGGTCGAGGAGATTTACTTGCATTTCGGCATCGAGCTGACCGATGACGCACGCGCCGCCATCGCGCACACCGATGAGGAAAGCAAGAAGGGCCCGCGAGCCCCGAAGCACACCTACTCGCTCGCCGACTACGGGTTGACCGAGGATCAGGTCAGGGAGCGTTTCCGCGGCCTGTAGCCGGCTCAGCCGTCGCCGGGGGAGGGTGCGCTGGAGTACTCCTCCAGGCAGCCCTCCGCGATGGCGTGCGCGATGCTGTCGGAGAGCTTCGGGCAACTTGGAACCCGCGCACTGCTGCCACCGGAGGCGCGAATCTCGCTGAAATAAGCGCACCGCTGTTGGGATTCGGTGCTCCACTGCACCGCGGTATGCGGGGCACCGAGTTTCTTGACCCGCACCGAGGCGTGGCAGAAACGGCAGTCCACGTCGCCGAGGCCGGCACTCAGATATCGTTCGCGGTCACGGCGGGTGGCCTCGTGCACGGCCGCGGCGCGCGCAGGGTCGTCGGCGAAATCAGGCGCCTTGGACCATGCCGAAATGTCGTTGTCGTTGTCGTCGGCGACGGGGCGGTGGTCGTCGTCGTGCGCGCCGTGCAGCAACAGCATCGACCTAGCCAGTGCGGCCGGGTCGGGCGAGGACTCGCCGGGGCTCACGAACTGCTGGCCTGCTCGGCTTGCCGGCGCAGGTTCTCATCGACTTCCACCTGCCACTTCTCGTTGGCTTTGGTGGTGTCGACCTCGAGTTCGAAACGATCCGTCATTTCGGATTCGATGTCGGCGACGTCGACGTAGAACTGCTGGTACCAGCGGCGCATCTGGTAGACCGCGCCGTCCTCCTCGACCAGCAGGGGATTGTCGATGCGGGTCTTGTGCTTCCAGATTTCGACGTCCTGCAGGAAGCCCTTGCTGACGCCGACGCTCATCGCGTCGGAAAGCTTCTCGGACATGGCGTCATCCATGCCCTTGGGCTTCTCGACGATCACTCCCCACTGCAGCATGAAGGAGTTCTGGGTGACCGGGTAGTGGCAGTTGATCAGGATCGACTCGGACTTGAATCCGCTGTAGTTGCTGTGCAGCCAGTTGATCATGAAGGACGGGCCGAAGTAGGAGGCTTCGGAATCGAGTTGGGAGCTGCCGTATGCGGAGCCGCCGAGGGTGACGTCGGGACGGCCGACGTTGTGCAGATACTGGGTGGCGACTTGGCCTTCAAAGACGTTCTTGAAGTACGTCGGCAGACCTAAGTGGATGTAGAAGAAGTGCGCCATATCGGTGACGTTGTCGACGATCTCGCGGCAGTTGGCGCCTTCGATCAGCAGCGTGTTCCACTTCCATTCGGTCCACTCGTCGGTGGCCTGCTCGGGGATCTCCGGGATGCGCACCTCTGGTTGAGGCGGGTTGCCCTCATGGTCGTGCCAGACGAATAGCAGTCCGGCGCGCACGTCGGTGTGCCACGAGCGCGTGCGGGCCAGTTTGGGAGTGCGCTTGGCATAGGGCACCAGCTTGCAGCGGCCGTCGCCGCCCCAGCGCCAGTCATGGAACGGACACGCCACTTCGTCGCCCTTGATGGTGCCCTGGGACAGGTCCCCGCCCATGTGCCGGCAGTAGCCGTCGAGAACGTGCAGTTCGTTGTCTGAGTCGGCAAACACCACCAGTTTGGTTCCGAAGGCGTGGATGGGGTGAGGTTCGCCGTCGAGGAAGTCCCGCACCGGGCCCAGGCAGTGCCACCCCCGGGCGTACCGGTCCGGAAGGGTCCCGGTGTCGATCTCGCGAATGTCGGTAGTCATGTTGCCCTCCGCAGTCAGCCTCTAACTAGAACACGTTACAGTTTTCGAGACCCGACAACAACCCGGGAAACGCGCCGAGTGTGACGCTGGCTGAACGCTCGACGGCGGATGGGACGCTGGATGCACGGTGGGCGCGGTGTCAGGCCCTGGCCGGCTTGTCGCTGCCGACCACCCACATCGAGAAGTACTGCGAGCCGCCGCCGTAGGCATGCCCGAGCGCCTTGCGCGCGCCGGACACCTGGTGGGCGCCGGCCTTGCCCATGACCTGGATGGCGGCCTCGGCGAAGCGGATCATGCCGGAGGCTCCGATCGGATTGGACGAGAGCACTCCGCCGGAGGGGTTGACCGGAAGCCGCCCGCCGATCGCGGTTTCGCCGGCCTCCGTCAGTTTCCAGCCGTCGCCCTCCTGGGCGAACCCCAGGTTCTCCAGCCACATCGGCTCGAACCAGGAGAACGGCACGTAGATCTCGGCGACGTCGATCTCATCGATGGGACTGGTGATACCGGCCGCTTTCCACAGCGCGGCGGCGGCGTCGCGTCCGGCCTGCGGGCTGACCTGATCGCGTCCCGAGTAGGCCAGCGGCTCGGTGCGCAGTGCGGTGGCGTGAATCCACGCCACCGGCTGTCCCTCGGCCACCCGCTGATCGGCGATCTGTTCATCGCCGATCACTATTGCGCATGCGCCGTCCGAGGACGGGCAGGTCTCGTCGAAACGAACCGGGTCCCAGAGCATCGGGGAGTCCAGCACCTTCTCCAGCGTGATGTCCGGCTGATGCAAGTGCGCCAGCGGGTTCTTTGCGCCGTTGAGCCGGTCCTTCACCGCAACCATTGCGCCGATATGTGCCGGTGCGCCAGAGCGCCGCATGTACGCGCGGATATGTGGGGCGAAGTAGCCGCCCGCACCGGCGCCAACCGGTTTGGTGAAAGGCACCGGAATCGACAAGGCCCACATGGCATTCGACTCCGACTGCTTTTCCCACGCGACCGCCAGGACCCGCCGGTACCTACCGGACTTCACCAGGCTTGCGGCCACCACACCCGTCGAACCGCCCACCGAACCGGCGGTGTGCACGCGGATCAGTGGCTTGCCCGTGGCGCCCATGGCATCAGCCATGAACAACTCCGGCATCATGACGCCCTCGAAAAAGTCAGGAGCCTTCCCGACGACGACGGCGTCGATATCCGCCATCGTGGAACCGCTATCGGCAAGTGCACGATCGATCGCCTCGCGCACCAGACCACTCATGGAGACGTCGGTACGTTTGGCGACGTACTTCGTCTGCCCGGTTCCCAGGACCGCTGCCAGATGCTCGGCCATGGTTACTTGCCCTCCAGTACGGCGACCAAATTCTGTTGCAGCACAGGCCCGCTCGTGGCATGCGCCAGCACCCGTCCCGCCGATCCGTCGAAGATGTGGCGTGCCGCGAATCCGACACGCTCCAGTCCGGTGGAGAACATCGGGTTTGCCGCCAGCGCGCCGCCGGACGGATTGATCTTCGTCGACGGCGTCAGTCCGATCGCCTCGGTGAGAATCAGTTGCTGGTGGCTGAACGGCGCGTAGACCTCGGCGATATCGATCGAGCCGGTGTCGCCACCGGTCGCGATGCGGGCCGAGGTGGCAGTCGACGGTGATCTGGTCAGATCACGTGCCCCGATCGATGGTGTCTCGATCCGATGCTCGAATCCCGTTATCCAGGCCGGTCTTTCGCGCAATTCCCGGGCACGGTCACCGGCGGCGATCACCATCACCGACGCACCATCGGTGATCGGAGCGCAGTCGTGCTGGCGCAACGGTTCGGCGAAGAACGGTCGCTCCAGCAGCTCGGCGACGGAAGCGGCGGGCTTCACCGAATCGACGCGGGGCGACGCCATCAGCGAATCCAGTGCCACCTGCGCCATCTGCTCCAGCGTCCACTTCCCGGCGTCGAGGCCCAGTCGGGCCTGCAATCCGGCCATCGACACCGCGTCGGGTACCAGTGGCGCCACGGTGTAGGGATCAGTCTGCAGTGCCAGAACTCGACGCAACGTCCCTGCACTGGACTTGCCGAAACCGTAGATCAGTGCGGTCTCCACTTCGCCGGTGAGGACCTTGATGTAGGCCTCATACAGCGCCCAGGCCGCGTCCATCTCAACGTGGCTCTCGTTGATCGGTGGCACCGCGCCGATCGAGTCGATGGCTGAGATGAACGAGAATGCCCGCCCAGCAAGATAATCCGAAGATCCCGAGCACCAGAAACCAACATCGGATTGCTTGATGCCCAGATCTTTGTAGATCTCGGCGAAACAGGGCAGCAGCATCTCCACACCGTTTGTGGTGCCTTCGGTACGGCGGACGTGCGGTGCGTGGGCGAACCCGACGACGGCAACTTCTCTCATGCTCTGCCTTTACAGGTGATGCTTGTAGGTGTCGTACTCGGCGTCCGGTTCGCCGGTGGGCCGGAAGTAGTCAATGGTGTCGATGCCGAAGTCGCGTTCGGCCTCCGGCTTCCACACCGCCTTCACCCGCATGCCCATCCGTACGTCGGCGGCATCGATGTCGGTGACCAGATGCAGGAAGGGGATATCGGCGCCGTCAAGCAGGATGTACGCCGCCACATACGGTGGCTTGATCTTCTGGCCAGCGAACGGGATGTTGATGATGGCGAATGTCGTAACGGTGCCGGTGTCGGGCAGCTCCACGAACTGGTCGAGTTCCTTGCCGGTGGCCGGATCCGCTTCGCGCGGTGGGAAATAGACCTTGCCGTTGTCACCGGAGCGAGCACCGAGCAGGGTGCCCTCCTTCAGCGCGCGCAGGAAGATGCTCTCCGGTCGCGATGCCGTGTGCGCAACGGCGAGGCTGCTGGGTGAGTTCAGCATCGTGACTGGGTCACGGTCATCGGCGGTCTCGGAAACCGGCTCCGGTGTGTCCCCGGGAAGGAAGCATGCGATATCGGTGATCGCGCCGACCGGCTCGGCGACCCAGTGGGCATGCACCCGGTCACCGGTCTTGACCTCGCCATCGACCGCGTGCAGTAGAGCGGTGTCGGCGCCGTCGAGTTTGATCAGCGCCCATGCGAACGGCCGGTCCAGTGGCTGACCGTCGAGTGGCTGAGGCTGCCACGTCCATGACAGCACCGTCCCTACGCTGGACACCGGCACGATCTCCGTCAGCGGCTCGTAGCTGACCGGGTCGTACTCGATGACTGGCACGTGGACGCGTCCGTCGGAGCCGCGGACGCCGGTGATCCGGCGGTTGCGGAGCGCGGTGAAGAACGCGCCCAGCGTCGGCCCGACCGAACGGGTGTAGTCGAATGACAGGGTCAGCGGTGCCGACAGTGGCGGCTCGTGCGAATCTGTCAAGGCCATCAGGGTCGGGTTGTTTTGGCTGACGCTCACGGCATCGAGTAGAACAGGTTCTAGTTATCGTGGCAAGAACGAGCGGAGGGCGGCAGTAAATGAAGCTGGGTCTGCAACTTGGATATTGGAGCGCACAGCCGCCTGAGAACCATGCCGAATTGGTGGCCGCCGCCGAGGCCGCGAACTTCGACACGGTGTTCACGGCCGAGGCGTGGGGGTCCGACGCGTTCACCCCGCTGGCATGGTGGGGCCGGGAGACCACCCGGATGCGGTTGGGCACGTCGGTGGTGCAACTGTCAGCCCGCACTCCGGCGGCGTGTGCGATGGCGTCACTGACCCTGGACCATCTCTCGGGTGGCCGGCACATTCTGGGGCTCGGGGTATCGGGTCCACAGGTGGTCGAGGGCTGGTACGGCCAGCGCTTCCCCAAGCCGTTGGCCCGCACCCGCGAATACATCGACATCATCCGGCAGGTGTGGGCCCGCGACGCGCCGGTCACCAGTTCCGGCCCGCACTACCCGCTGCCGCTGACCGGTGAGGGCACCACCGGTCTCGGTAAGTCGCTCAAACCGATCGTGCATCCACTGCGGGCGGATATCCCCATCATGCTGGGCGCGGAGGGTCCCAAAAACGTTGCGCTCGCTGCAGAAATCTGTGACGGCTGGTTGCCGATCTTCTACTCGCCGCGGATCGCTGACATGTACAACGAGTGGCTCGACGAGGGCTTCGCCCGCCCCGGTGCCCGCCGCAGCCGCGAAGACTTCGAGATCTGCGCGACCGCACAGGTGGTCATCACCGATGATCGCGCCGGAACCTTCGAGATGATGAAGCCGTACGTGGCCCTCTACATGGGCGGAATGGGGTCCGAGGACACCAACTTCCACGCCGAGGTCTACCGGCGGATGGGCTACGGCCAGGTCGTCGACGACGTCACCACGTTGTTCCGGTCCGGACGCAAGGACGAGGCCGCCAAGGTGATTCCCGACGAACTCGTCGACGATGCCGCGATCGTGGGCGATATCGACCATGTGCGCAAGCAGATCGCGCTGTGGGAGGCCGCCGGCGTCACCATGATGGTCATCGGTGCGCGCAGCCCCGAGCAGATCAACGAACTCGCCGCGCTGCTGTAAGGGATTGCTTGCGGGTCGGTTAGAACACGTTCTAGATTGGCCGGGTGAGGACTCGGTGTTCAGCCCAGGATGGTGGGTTCGCCGAACGTCATATCCACATTGCCGACCGATCCGGACACCATCGCGCGCTTCGGCAGGCCGAGCGCGGCCAACTCCTTGGCGTAGGGATGGTCGCCCAGTCGCAAGCGCGCGCCGCCCGGCCGGAACCGCACCCCGGAATTGACCATCTCCCAGGGCACCTCCCGGGTGGTCCCGTCAGCGTAGGTATAGGTCTTGAGAACCTGCGGACCCGAACGCAGCGACGGGATCGGCAGCCCGGGACGGAACTCCATGCTCGCTATCAACGACCCGCCTTCGGAGACCTCGAAGCCGAAAGTCTTGGCGTCCCGAACGGTGAAGTCCGCCATGATCTTCGGGAAGCCCCAGATGGTCCGGCCCGCTTCCAACGTGAACGACTGATCCACCGGCAGATGGTGGATGAACGCCGCGGCCTCACCCAGCGCCTTGAGGCCGCCGGCGGTCGAACCCGGTGGATTGACCATGATGCAGGTGCCGAATTCGTTGTAGCGGCCGAGGTCGCCGTCGATGTAGCGAGCGAGCATCAACGTCACGACGGCCCGTCCCGGGCGGAATTGGCAGACCTTGAGCCCGCTGTAGTCGATCAGTTGCTGAGCGGCCGCAGCGGGCACCGAGAACATCGCGGTGTGCACATCGGCTTCGCGGACCCGTACCGGCATCGTCAGTACGGTTCCGGCAATGGTGTGTTGGGCGGCTGGCATGTAGCCACTGTAATGCGCGCTGATCCAGGCCAAGTCCATATCGTGGAAGGCAATCGATGACTGCACAGACCAAACCGGATGTTGATCTGACCGATGGCAACTTCTTCGCTGACGGCGGCGCCCGCGAGGCGTACCGCTGGATGCGTGCCAACGAGCCGGTGTTCCGCGACCGCAACGGTCTCGCCGCCGCGGCCACATATCAGGCCGTACTCGATGCCGAACGCAATCCGGAATTGTTCTCCTCGGCCGGCGGCATCCGGCCGGATAACCCGGCCATGCCCTACATGATCGACATGGATGATCCCGCGCATCTATTGCGGCGCAAGCTCGTTAACTCCGGGTTCACCCGCAAGCGGGTGACCGATAAAGCCTCCGGTATCGACACCCTGTGCGACACCCTCATCGATGCGGTGTGCGAACGCGGCGAGTGCGACTTCGTCCACGACCTCGCCGCGCCGCTGCCGATGGCCGTCATCGGCGACATGCTCGGGGTGCTGCCGCAGGACCGTGCCACCCTGCTCAAGTGGTCCGACGATCTGGTGTGCGGTCTGAGTGCCACCGCTGACGAGGCGACACTGCAGGCGGTGATGGAGGCTTTCGCGGGCTACACGGCGTTCACCATGGAGACCATCGTGAAGCGTCGCGCCGAGCCAACCGATGACTTATTCTCCATCCTGGTCAACGCCGAGGTCGACGGTGAGCGGTTGACCGATGACGAGATCCTCTACGAGACGCTGCTGATCCTGATCGGCGGCGACGAGACCACCCGGCACACGCTATCGGGCGGCACCGAACAGCTGCTGCGGCATCGGGATCAGTGGGAGCAGTTGCTGGCCGACCCCGAACTGGTCCCGGGTGCGATGGAGGAGATGTTGCGTTGGACCTCACCGGTGAAGAACATGTGCCGGATGGCCACGGCCGACACCGAGTTCCACGGCACGCAGCTGCACGAGGGCGACAAGATGATGCTGCTGTTCGAGGCGGCGAACTTCGATGAGTCCGTGTTCGGTGATCCAGAGAACTTCCGTATCGACCGAAACCCGAACAGCCACATGGCATTCGGTTTCGGGACGCATTTCTGCCTGGGTAATCAGCTGGCTCGGCTGGAACTCAGCACGATGACCCGCAAGATTCTTCAGCGCCTGCCCGACCTGCGACTCGCTGACGACTCTGAGCTGCCGCTGCGGCCGGCGAACTTCGTCAGCGGCCTCGAGGCGATGCCGGTGGTGTTCACGCCGACCGCACCGGTGCTGGCCTAGCGTAGATCGCCGCGAGTGTGAATCTGCTGCGAGAAAACGAGCCTTCATTCGCAGAGGTTTCACACCCGACGGGCGAAAGCCGACTCCACGCGGCGAATGATGACCGCCGGGGTGTCTTCTGAGGTGATGCGCATCACGATCCAGCCCATCGCGGTCAGAACCTCAGTTCTGGCGATGTCGCGGTTGAACTGTCTCCGGTCGGTTCGGTGGTGATCACCGTCGTACTCCGCTGCGATCATGGTTTCCTCCCAGCCCATGTCGAGGCGTGCGATCAGTTGGTTGAACTCGTCGTACACGGGGATTTGCGTTCGCGGCCGCGGGAAGCCTGCGCGCAGCAGCAAGAGACGCAACCAGGTTTCACGCGGTGACTCAGCGCCGGCGTCGACGAGGTCGAGCGCCGCTGGGACCCGTGTCACACCGCGGCGGCCTCGGTATCTTTGGGTGAGCAGTTCAACGTCGGCGAACTTCAGGTCGGTGGCATTGGCCAGGGCATCAATAGCTGCCACCGCTCGGGACCTTGGATTGCGACACGCGAGATCGAGAGCCGTGCGGGCCGGCGTCGTCACACGCATGCGGTTGATTTCCACCACCTCGTCCTCCGCGAGCCGATCGGCATAGGTACGAATGCCAGCCGGACGATGGCGGTTGCCGTAGAG
>NZ_JAEMSG010000170.1 GCF_016462945.1 Mycolicibacterium sp.
GCGGTGTAGGCAGGTGTCATGACACGTGACACTGAGCGCACCGAGTGGCGTTCATACTGCCCGATCACTTCCGCGCTGGATGTTCTCGGCGACAAATGGTCGCTGCTGATCATCCGGGATCTGATCGTGAACGAAACGCGGACGTTCTCACAGTTCCTCGACTCACCCGAACATATCTCGACCAACATCCTCGCAGCGAGGCTGAAACTCCTCACCGGGCTGAACCTCATCGAACGTACCGAGCCGAACGCCTCCGCTCGCAACAACGCATTCACCCTCACTTCCAGCGGTGCCGCGTTACGACCCGTCATCGAAGCCCTCGCGGATTGGTCCTACACGCACCTTCAGGAATTCCACGAGGGAATCCACAGCATCCCTTAGGGGCGCTGGGGTTCACCGCAGAAACACTGAAATAGAAAGCGAGACAACATGACTGACGACACGCCCGCCTACGCGATGGTGCAGATCACCATCAAAGACCCGGCTGAGTTTAACGAGCGGTACGCACAGTACGTCTTTCCGATCCTGGACAAGTACGGAGCACAGATGATCGCGGGATCACCCACTCCGCAGACCAAGGAAGGTGACTTCGACGGGAACTGGGCCGCCGTCCTCCGCTTTCCGAGCATGCAGGTCGCTGAGGACTGGTACAACTCGGCGGAGTACCTGCCGTATAAAGACCTCCGGATCAACGAACTCACCGACAGCGGCAGCCTGGTCTTCGTCGGCGGGTTCGATCCCACCTCCGCAGGCTGATGTGACGTCGGCGATGAACGATCGGCGCCGCGGTTTTGGCCGCGGCGGAAGGTTCGCTGGCCTAGCATCGAGTCACTCATTCGCGGAGAGGAGCGGTATGACTGCTTCAAGCTATGTCGGCCGCGTCGGGGGACTCGCTGTAGCACTCGGCATCGGCGTCGCACTCTCCATCGGCCACGCCGGATCGGCATCGGCCGACGCGCCCAGCGACACTGCGGGCGTGGCCGCGGACCGCGGACCCGCCCGCTCATCCGTCGTCGACCGGTCGCGCCACACCCAGGCACCGGTGAACAAACGATCACCCGCACCGGCATCGTCCCCGAAGGTCGCCCTTTCTTCCGCATCGTCCGCGGCGTCGCCATCGGCGCGGCGCGCGCGTAGTGCGGCCGCCGCACCGACACGGACCCGCACCGCCGCAACCGTTACCGCCGCCGCAGTGAGTCGTCCGAGCGCGAACGCGGGAGGCACTCCGACCCCGGCCAGTAACCCGCCGGGGAACTGGGGGGTGCTGGCAGCCATCCGGCGCGAATTCTTCAACACCTCCCCGACCGTCACCCCGGTCATCTACGGCCAGACCACCAGCGGCACCGGCCAGGCGGTGGTCACCGGCAATCTCGGTGCCGCCGACGCCGACGGAGACACCCTGCGCTACACCTACATCGGCACACCGCAGGCCGGTGGCACGCTCGACGTCGATCAGTCCACCGGCAACTTCACCTACACCGCGCCCTCAACGATGAATTCTCTCGGCGGCCTCGATCAGTTCAACATCACCGTCAGCGATCAGACACCGGGTACGTTCCCCACCTTCCACGGCATCGTCGATCTCCTCTCCCACATCCCGGTGCTCGGTCCGCAGATCGTGAACAGCCTGCAACTGTTCGGACTCGCGACGCCCTACACCAGCTCGGTTCCCGCGCGTGTTGCGATCACCGTCACACCCACAGAGCCGGCGCCGGTGCTCACGGGTGATCCGCAGGCGCTGTCGGCGAATCCGGTTGCCGCCCAGGAGGGTTGGCAGCGCTACGTCCTGACACCCCAGGGATGCTCGCAATCCCAACCCTGCAGGGTCTCCCCGGTCAGCCTCTACTACAAGAGCGACGGCGTCACGGTCGGCGATAACGGTGAGATCACGCTGACCTACGCCCTGGGTGCGCAGGCGCCGATGGTGATCCTCGATTACGGCCAGGATGTCGGCGGCTACACCCGGTTCAGCTACTACGGGGCGACACCGAATCTGCTGCAGGCCTCCTACAGCGAGTCAACGAATAATCTGAGCGCTATCGGCGACGGAGCGCCCAGCTCGGCGCTGCTGGCCAACTCCGGCGATCCGCTCACCTTCCAGATGATCCCGGTGATCGGCAACGGGTCGTATCAGGGCAGCCAGCTGCAGGGCGGCTTCCGCTACCAACGGATCGTGCTGAACCTTCCCGGCACCATCACGCTGACCAACATCGCCACCGAACTGACCGCTCCACTGCGCTCGCCGGAGGAGTACGCCGGTAGGTTCCTGTCCAACTCCGACCAGATCAACCGCATCTGGTACGCCGGGGCCTACACGGTCAACCTTGACGAGATCCCCTCCGGCACACCAGGATTCGCTGGACCCTATCCGCTGTCCATTCTGGGTGAGGCCGCCAAACGCGACCGGGCTGTCTGGGCCGGCGACCTGCTCGTCGCGGCGATGACCGCGCACGACGTGCTCGGTGCGGCCGGTGACACCCTGATCCGCAACAACCTCCAGATCATCAGCGACAACCCCGTCAAGGCGTTCGTCCTGGAACTCCTCAGCCTGCCGTTTGCCGTCCCGACGACGCTGTCCGATCCGGGGCCGGCAGCGGGTGTATGCAGTGGCGTCTCCCACGGCGGTTGCGAATTTTGGGGCGCGAGTTACTCGATGGCGCTGGCGCAAAACATGGGCAACTACTACAAGCTCACCGGCGACACCGAGTTCGTCCGTGACAACTGGGCGGCGGTACAGCGCGCGGTGACCTACGGCAACTCCCTGATCAACCCGTCGACAGGTCTGGTCGACGTGCCGACGATTGCCAGTCTGGACTGGAGCGTGGTCGGCAGGGCGGTGGGACAAGTGGCCTCCACCAACATGATTCAGTACAACAGCCTCACCAGCGCGGCGGTCCTTGCCGACGCCATCGGCGACACCGCGTCCGCCGCGCAGTACACCGCAGAAGCCGCAGCGCTCAAGGCGGCCATCAACACCAACCTCTGGAACCCCGCCATCGGAGCCTATGACGCCGCCACGGACCGTCGTGGTTTCGTCGTGCAGGACGCGAACTCGTGGGCGGTGCTCTACGGAGTCGCCGACGCCGACCAGGCGGCACAGATCGTGGCGACCCTGTCGGATTCGCTCACCACTGCATACGGACTGCGCGCCGCCGAGGAGGGCATCAGTGGATATCCGCAAATAGTCTCGCCATTTATCGGCAGCTTCACGCTGCCCGCGAACTACCTGGCCGGCCGACCGGATCTAGCGATGCAGCAGATGCTGGCCACCTGGGGCTACATGGCCGATAGCAGCCCCGGCACCACCTGGGAGCGAATCAACCTTCCCAACGGAGACCTGTCGGCCAGCCAGCTGCGGTATCTGTTCGGCGACTCGGCATCGCATGCCTGGAGCACCGGCGCCACCTCGGCGCTGTCCGATTACGTCCTGGGTGTCGCCCCCACCGACGTCGCCTACCGCAGCTGGCAGGTCAAGCCGTTCCCGCAGGGGCTGACATTCGCCCAGGGCCGGGTGCCGACGGCGCAGGGCGCGATCGGGGTGCGCTGGGATCACAGCGACACCGCGTTCCGGATGACCGTCGAAGCACCGAACGGCGCGGCGGGAACGGTCGCGATACCGAAGTTGGGCGCGCCACGCATCATCTATCGGAACGGGTCCCAGGCCACGCCCGCCTACGAGGACGACAGCTACGCGTACTTCACCGGGGTGACCGGATCGAATACCTGGGCATGGTCGACGTCACCCTGATCGGCGTCGACGCCTGCCGCTGGTAGCATCATATTGCGCATCAATTGATGTAGAATGAGGTGCAGTATGCGGACCACAGTCACCATTGACGACGACCTGCTCGCCAAGGCCGCGGAGTTGACCGGTGTTCACGAGAACACCGCCCTGCTACGTCAAGGCCTGCAGACCCTGATCCGTGTCGAGAGCGCGCGACGACTCGCCGCGCTCGGC
>NZ_JAEMSG010000014.1:0-6963 GCF_016462945.1 Mycolicibacterium sp.
CCGAACGCGGCCTCAACGAAGCACGCTGGGCCGCCGACCCACCACCGTTCTAGGTCGCGTGCCTAGTCAGTGTCGCGTAGCGCGCCCGGTGGAAGTCGGTGGATCCGAACTCGTATTGCAGCGCCGTGAGCCTCTTGAAGTAGTGACCGATCGCGAGTTCCTCGGTCATGCCCATGCCGCCGTGCAACTGCACCGCGTTCTGTCCGATGAACCGTGCTGCGCGCCCGACGGTCGCCTTGGCGGCTGAGACCGCCCGGGCCCGAGTGGTCGGCTCCGCATCCAGATTGAGCACGGCCAGGAACGCTGCGGATACCGCCTGCTCGAGTTCCATGTACATATCCACCATCCGGTGCTGCAATACCTGGAAGTTTCCGATGGGTTGGCCGAACTGTTGTCGTTGCTTGCTGTACTCGACGGTGTCGGCCAGCACCTTGCGCATGGCTCCGACCGCTTCCGCGCACACCGCGGCCGCACCTTCATCGCGGGCCAGGGCCAGCGACGGCCCTGCATCGCTCTGCAACAGCGCATCCTCGGGTAGCCGGTAATTGTCGAATATCAGGTCGGCGGCACGCCGGTCGTCGATAGTGCGATAGGCGTGCATCGCCAGGCCGGCCGGGGGAGCGGTGGGGTCAAATTCGGTGAGGAACAGCGAAAGAGCTTGCTCGTCGGGGGATTTCCCGGTTCGCGCGACGATCAACAGGTGCGTGGCCAGGGGCGCCGAGACCACGACGGCCTTGGCTCCATTGAGCACCCAGTGGTCACCGTCGCGAACCGCGGCCGTCGCGATGCCCTCCCAGTACTCACCCGATTCGGGTTCGGTTGCTGCCAGGGCGACGACGGCCGCCCCTGCCGCGATCCTCTCCAGCACCGCGGCAGCCGCGTCGCCACCCGCCCGAGACAGCAGACCGCCGGCGACGATCACCGTGTCGATGAACGGCTCGGTCACCAGTGCGCACCCCAGCTCCTCGGCGATCACCATGGCTTCGGCCGATCCGCCGCCGCTGCCCCCGACGGACTCCGGCAGGGTGGCGCCCAGGATGCCGAGTTCCTCAGCGAATCCGTGCCAGATATCGGGTTGCCAGCCCGCGCCGGTCTTCGCCGCGGCGCGGCTCTTTTCAAGGTCGTAGCGCGCGGCGAGGAACTTGTTCAGTCCCTCGCGTAGGAGGGTCTGTTCTTTACTGAGTGTGAAGTCCATGTTTTCTCCTCTCGGCCCTCTCTCCTCTCGGCCCTCTCTCCTCTCGGACCTAAAGCCCCAGAGTCGCTTTGGCGAGGATGTTGCGCTGAATCTCGTTGCTGCCGGCGTAGATTGACCCGGCCCGATCGTTGAAGTAGTGCAGCGGCGCCACCGCCTGCCACGGCTCACCGCTGACGTAGCCATCGGCAGGCGGGGTGAAGTCCGATACCGGGCCGCCGGGAAGGGTGGCGTGCGGCTGGTAGACCCGTGCACGTGGACCGGCAGCTTCCATTGCCAGTTCGGTGATCTCCTGGCTCAGTTCGGTCGCAAGGATCTTCAGCATCGAGGAGTCCGCCCCCGGGTTCCCGCCCTCGGACACGACCGCCAGGACCCGGTATTCGAGGATCTCCAGCACGTCGGCGCGGATTCGTACGTCGGCGAGTTTGGCGGCGAACGCGGGATCGTCCAGCAGTACCCCGCCAGAAGGCCCGGGCTGCCCGGCGGCTGCGCCGGCGATCGATTCCGCCATCACCTGTAGTGCCGGTGCTGCCGCCCCGCCGCCACGCTCGAACTCCAGCAGGTACTTCGCCACCGTCCAACCGTCGTCGATCGCGCCGATCACATTCGCCTTGGGTACCCGGACAGCGTCGAAGAAGATCTGGTTTTGGATCTGCTCACCGGAGGTCATGACCAGCGGCCGGATCTCGATGCCGGGTGTGGCCATGTCGATCAGGACGAACGTGATGCCGTGCTGCTTCTTGGCCGATCGGGTGGTGCGAACGAGGGCGAAGATCCAATTCGCCTCTCCCGCATGGGTTGTCCAGATCTTGCTGCCGGAGCACACCAGGTCGTCGCCGTCGTCGACGGCCGCCATCGACAGCGCCGCCAGATCGGACCCGGCTTCCGGTTCGGAGTAACCCTGGCAGAAGAACACCTCACCGGTCAGGATGCGCGGCAGGAAGTAGTCCTTCTGCTCGGGTGTTCCGAAGGCGACGATCGCGTGGGCGACCATTTTGATCCCCATCGGTGAGAGCGCCGGCGCATCGGCCAGGGTGGACTCCCGGCTGAAGATGTAGTGCCGGGTCAGCGTCCAGTCACAGCCGCCGTGTTCGACCGGCCAGGCCGGGGCTGCCCAGCCGCGCTCGTGCAGGATCGCCTGCCAGGCCACGCTCGCCTGGTGATCGGCGTAGACACTTGTCATCAGCCGCCCGGCCCGGCGCAGCTCCGGGGTGAGTTTGTCGTCCAGGAATGCCCGGACCTCGTCGCGGAACTCAAGATCCTTCGCTGACCACGCCAGGTCCATGCCCAGTCTCCTCATTCGCACAGCAGTTTCACGAACGGTAAACCCCGCAGCATGCCGACGGGGACTTGGGTCTGGCCTATCGAGAATGCGCACAGATCGCGATTTCCCGGCTGATAGTGATCTGGACGTAGACTCGGCGCGAACGAGGCGTCCCCCGACAGAATGCCCAATTGGGGAATGCGCCCGCTGCCACGCCCGGCAGGCTCTACCGGATATCTGGAGGAGGTGTGCCATGCCGGCCTGGCGGCTGCGTGATTACCACGAGGAGGACCTCGACCAAGCCATCCAGATTTGGGATCAGAGTCGTGGTGCCGGGGCGACCGAACCGGTGTTCAGCGTCGCCGAGGTGATGGCGGCCGCCCGCGGCGGCCAGCCCGCGGTGGTGGCCGAGGTGGGCGACGAGGTGGTCGGAATGGCAGTCGCTCAGATTCAGGGCGAACGGGCCTGGATCATGCTGGTGGCCATCGGTTCGCGGTGGCGGGACCGCGGTGTGGGTAGCGCCCTGCTGGCCGATCTGGAACGGCGGCTGCGCTCCCAGGGCGTGCGCCGGATCAGCGCTGCACTTCCGGCGAGTGCGACCGGGGCGACAGCGCTGCAGAACTCCGGCTACACCCGTCGTGACGGCCTCGTCTACTACGAGATGATCGAGCACCTCGGCCCCGACCAGGCCAACTTGCTCGACGAGCTCGGCGGGCTGATACTGCCGCCCGGGTTGTGGGGTGACCTGGCGGGGATGGAATACGAGAAGCAGATCATCGAACGGCGAATCGTCGACCCGCTGGCCCATCCTGAGATCGCCGAGCGCTACGGGGTGAGCCCGCACAAGGCGGTGATCCTGTTCGGCCCGCCCGGAACCGGAAAAACCAGCTTCGCCAAAGCGATTTCGTCACGGCTGGGCTGGCCGTTTGTCGAACTGTTCCCGTCGCGCATGGCGGCCACCGGTACCGGCGGGTTGGCGGCCTCACTTCGGGATGCCTTCGCCGAAATGGCCGAACTGGACGAACTGGTGTTGTTCATCGACGAGGTGGAGGAGATCGCCACCGCACGCTCCGGGGCCTCCACCGCGGAGTTGGGCGTGACCAACGAACTGCTCAAGCTGATCCCGGCGTTCCGCCAGCACGACAGCAGGCTGCTGGTCTGCGCGACCAATGCCGTGCACTCGCTGGACTCGGCGTTTCTTCGACCGGGCCGGTTCGACTATGTCATCCCCGTGGGGCCACCGGACCAGCCCGCGCGCAACGCGGTGTGGCGGCGATATCTGGGTGCGATCAATTCCCACGTGGACGTCGATCGGCTGGTGACCGCCTCGGAACTGTTCACCCCGGCCGATATCGAGTTCGCGTCCCGCAAGGGTGCCCAGGCGGCCTTCGAGCGGGAGATGCGCGACGGTGGCGGCCATCCGGCCACCACCGAGGACTATCTCAAGGCGATCGGCGAGGTCAGGCCGACGCTGACCGCCGACATGCTGGCCGAGTTCGAGCGCGGGAAGGCGGACTTTGCCCGCCTGTAGCTACGAAGTGCTTTACCCGAATCGGAACAGGGATAGAGAATCAGAGAATCCCAGGCGCGGGTGGACCTTCCTGACCAACTATGCCCACGTGCTGCTGTGTCTGGCGCGTGGCGAGTCATTGACCGCCCGTGAGTTGATCACCGCTCTGGATTAGCCGGCGGGGTTACTTCACCTCGAACGAGACGGTGTCCCAGCCGGTTGCGCCGTCGGGGATGACGCCCATCTGATCACCGGTCTGCACCGCGCCGGTGTTATCGGTTGCGCGCACTGCGATGGTGTGCGCACCCGGCGTGGCGTTCCACGGAAAGCTCCACAACCGCCAGGTGTCGTTGGAGTACGCCGCACCCAATTGGGCCGGCTGCCACGGGCCGTCGTCGATGCGTACCTCCACGGCCTTGATGCCGCGGTACTGCGCCCAGGCCACGCCGCCGAAAGTCGTCGGTCCGGCGGAAACCCGCTGTCCGCGTCTCGGAACGTCGACGCGAGACTGCGTCTTGATCGGCGCTTTGGCCGACCATCCCAGCTTGGTCCAGTAGGCCTCGGCCCGATCGAATCGGGTCAGCTCCAGATCGACCACCCATTTGGTGGCCGAGACGAACCCGTACAGGCCCGGCACCACCAACCGGGCCGGGTAGCCGTGCTCGACCGGCAGTGGCACCCCGTTCATCCCGATCGCGAGCATCGAATCCCGGTCGTCGGTCAGCGCCTGTACGGGGGTGCCGGCGGTCCAGCCGTCAATCGATGTGGAGAGCGCCATATCGGCGTCGGACGCAATACCTGCCTCGCGCACCAGATCCGCGACCCGGTAACCGATCCAGGTGGCATTGGAGATCAGTTCGCCGCCGACGGGGTTGGACACACATGTCAGTGTCACGGTCTGCTGGATCGGTTCGAAGCGTTTCAGATCTTCGAAGGTGTAGGTCACCTCGCGGTCGACCATGCCGTGGATACGCAGCCGCCAATCCGCGCGTGACAGCTGAGGCACACTCAGTGCGGTGTCGATGCGGTAGAAGTCGGCGTTGGGCGTGATGAAGCTCGGCAGCGCTACGCCTTTCGGTGTGACGTCGGCCGGTGGTGGCGCGGGCGGGTTCTGCGGTGCGGGCAGGGCCAGGGCGTCGCGGTCACCGGACACCGACCGCACCTTGCGGGTCAGCACCGCGCCGAGGACCCCACTGGCCAGGCCGGCTGCCGTGAAGCCGAGGGTGACCAGGGACAGTCGCCGCCCGCCGTCGACTCGGTCGACGTCATGGGTCGCGTCGGACTCTTCGACCCGGTCGACGATCCGGCCGGAGGTCAACACGCGCAGTACCGCGATGGCGCAGGCGACCCCGGCCAGGGTCGGCACGATATCGGCGAGCCCCGCCCCGGGCCTCGCCAGCACCGCCGCGCATCCCGCCGCGCCTCCCGCGGCGATGGCCAGGCTGCCCAGCGGAATGCGAGAGCGTTCCCACCGCGCCGTGATTGCGGCCACGGCGGCGATGACCGCCAGCACCATCACCGAGAGGAATAACTTGTCGGAGGTCCCGAACGTCTGGATCGCCCATTCCTTGACCGGACCGGGCGTCAGATTCACCACCGCGGTACCCACGGAGGTGCGCACATCGGCCGCAGGCGAGAAGAAGGTGGCCAGTAGCTCCGCCGCGCCCACACCCACGGCCGCGGCGGCCACCCCCGCCCCCATTCGCAGACCTGTCGAAGCCTCAGCCATGAGAAAAACCTACCGCCGCTCGCCCCGTAGCGCGATGACCGGTCGGTGACGGGTCGTTGACCGGATGTCCGGGCTTGGGCGATGGGCGGTAACGTGCCGATGAGTTCGTCGACAGGAGGTTGGGATGGAGATCTCGGGCAAGAAGGTCGTCGTGGTCGGCGGTGCCTCCGGCTTCGGCCGGGCCAGCGCGGAACTGCTGGCCTCCCACGGTGCCGAGGTGGCGATTCTCGACCGGGAGGGCTCGGAAGGGAAGGCGGTCGCCGCAGGCCTGGGTGGCCCGTTCTTCGCAGTCGACGTCACCAACTTCGCCGAGACCGAAGAAGCCCTGAACGCGGCGGTTGAGGCTCTCGGCGGTCTGCATGTCGTTCTCACCACGGCAGGCGGCGCCGTCGCGGAGCGCACGCTCGGCAAGACCGGCCCGCACAGCCTGGACAGCTTCCGGTCCATCATCGACCTGAACCTGGTGGCGTCCTTCAACATCAGTCGCCTTGCCGCCGCACACATGGCGCGCAATGAGCCCGAAGACGAGGAGCGTGGCGTCATCATCAACACCGCTTCCATCGCGGCGTTCGAGGGACAGATCGGTCAGGTCGCCTACACCGCCGCCAAGGCCGGGATCGCCGGCATGTGCCTGACCATGGCCCGCGACCTCGGCTCGCTGGGTATCCGGGTGCTGGCCATCGCACCGAGCCTGTTCGCCACCGGGCTGACCAAAGGCATTCCCGACGAGTTCGCAGTCTCCCTGACCAAGGACGCCGCGTTCCCGAAGCGACTCGGCCGGCCCGAGGAATTCGCCAAACTGGTTGCCGCGATCGTCGACAACCCCATGCTCAACGGCCAGTGCCTGCGCCTGGACGCCGGGCAGCGTTTCGGCCCCAAGCTCTGATCACCTCGACACCAGCTGATCGAACACAGGAGAAAACCAATGTCCATCGCACTCACCGATGACCACCGCGAACTCGGCAACGTTGCCCGGTCGTTCCTCACCGCGCAGAAGGCTCGCCTGGCGGCCCGCGCACTGCTGGATTCCGATGACGAGGGCCGCCCGCCGTTCTGGATGGATCTGGCCGAATTGGGCTGGCTGGGTTTGCATATCGACGAGGAGTACGGCGGGTCAGGATTCGGGCTGCCCGAACTCGTCGTCGTCATCGACGAACTGGGCCGCGCGGCGGCACCCGGGCCGTTCGTCCCGACAGTGGTGGTGTCATCGGTGATTGCCGCCGTGGGCACCGACGAGCAGAAGGCCCGGCTGCTACCCGGTCTGGTTG
>NZ_JAEMSG010000014.1:6973-27169 GCF_016462945.1 Mycolicibacterium sp.
GTCTGGTTGACGGAACCCATACGGCCGCAATCGGATTCGGTGGCACCCTGACAGTCTCGGGTGGTCAGGTTTCCGGTGACGCCGGCGTGGTGCTGGGCGCGGGACTGGCCGATGTGCTGCTGCTGGCCAGCGGTGAGGACATGCTGGTGGTCCAGCGCTCGGCTGCCGGCGTCGCGGTGGAAGTACCGGAAAATCTGGACCGTACCCGGCGCTCCGGCCGCGTCGTACTGACCGACGTCGCCGTCGGCGACAACACACTCCCCGGTGCGCGCAACGCCGCATTGGCTCGCACCCGCACGCTGTACGCCGCCGAGGCCGTCGGTGGTGCGTCTGATTGCGTGGACAGCGCTGTCGAGTACGCGAAGGTGCGCGAGCAGTTCGGCCGCACCATCGCCACCTTCCAGGCCGTCAAACACCACTGCGCCAATATGTTGGTGGCTGCGGAGTCGGCGGTCTCCTGCGTGTGGGATGCCGCGCGCGCGGCCGATGAAGACGAGGAGCAGTTCCGGCTGATCGCCGCCGCCGCAGCGACATTGGCGTTCCCGGCCTACGTGCGTAATGCCGAACTCAACATCCAGGTGCACGGCGGCATCGGGTTCACCTGGGAGCATGACGCACACCTGCACCTGCGCCGCGCACTGACCGTGCAGGCGGTTCTCGGCGGTGACGAGTCGGCCACCGACGTCTTCGATCTGACCGCAAAAGGAATCGCCCGGGCCAACAGCCTCGATCTTCCGGCCGGATCCGATGAGTTGCGCACCGAGATCCGTGCCGAGGCGCAGCGGATTGCCGCACTGGATGAGAAGGCCCAACTCGATGAGTTGATCGCCACCGGCTACCTGATGCCGCACTGGCCCAAGCCGTGGGGCCTCGCGGCCGGTGCGGTGGAGCAACTGCTCTGCGAAGAGGAGTTCGCTGCCGCGGATGTGGCGAAGCCGGACTACGGCATCACCGGCTGGGTGATCCTCACCCTGATTCAGCACGGAACCCCCTCGCAGATAGAGCGATTCGTCGAAAGAGCCTTGCGCCAGGACGAGATCTGGTGCCAGCTCTTCTCTGAGCCGTCAGCGGGATCGGACGCCGCAGCGGTCAAGACCCGCGCGACCCGGGTGGACGGCGGCTGGTCGATCACCGGTCAGAAGGTGTGGACTTCCGGCGCTCACTACTGCAAGCGCGGGTTGGCGACGGTGCGCACCGACTTTGACGGGCCCAAGCACGCCGGAATCACCATGGTGATCCTGGATATGAAGGCGCCCGGGGTCGAGGTCCGGCCGCTGCGTCAGATCACCGGCGGCTCGGACTTCAACGAGGTGTTCTTCACCGATGTGTTCGTTCCGGACGAGGATGTCGTTGGCGAGCCGAACGCGGGCTGGACGGTGGCCCGGGCCACCCTGGGCAATGAGCGGGTGAGTATCGGCGGCGGCGGTGGCGGGATCGCGCCTGCGTCAGCCTGGCTGATGCACCTGGCCCAGACCCACGGCGACCGGGTCATCGGCTCCCTGCAGCGGGTTGGCCGATTCCTGGCCGAGGATCATGCGCTGCGGCTGTTGAACCTGCGCCGGGCAGTCCGCAGTATCGAGGGTGCCGGTCCCGGCCCCGAGGGCAATATCACCAAACTCAAACTGGCCGACCACTTTCAGGAGCAGGGCGCCATCGCGGCATCACTGGTGGGTCCGGATCTGGCCTTGGAGGACGGCGAGGGCGCACTGGCATCCCGGGCCGCGATGGGCGCCCGTGGGATGGCCATCGCCGGCGGCACTTCGGAGGTGGCGCGCAATCAGATCGCCGAACGCATCCTCGGTATGCCGCGCGATCCGCTGATCAAGTAGCGGCGGTCGATGGCCGAGCCCATGATCCCCGGGATCACCGGGACACTTGATGAGCAGGCCGTCGCCGCATTGCGTGACTGGGTGCGCGCAGAGGGAATCGGTACCGATGTGACCGATGTCGTGCCACTGGCCGGTGGTAGTCAAAACGTTGTGGTGCGCTTGCGGATCGACGGGCGCTCGCTGGTGCTGCGTCGTCCGCCGCCGCATCCTCGGCCCAACAGCAACCGGACCATGCAGCGTGAGATCGCGGTGTTGCGCACGCTCGCCGGCAGTGCGGTGCCGCATCCGGCGATCGTCGCCTCCTGTGCGGACCTCGATGTCCTCGGGGTCGTCTTCTACCTGATGGACGAGGTCGACGGGTTCAACCCGGGCAACGAAATTACGCCGGCCTATGTGCGCGACCCGGCGATGCGTCACCAGGTCGGCCTGAACTATGCCGCCGACGTCGCCAGGCTCGGGCAGGCGACGTGGGAGGGTAGCGACCTGGAGGCGTGGAAGCGTCCGGGATCGTTCCTGGAACGCCAAGTGCCGCAATGGCGTTCGGCGGTTGCCGCCTACCGGCAGCAGGACGGGTACGCGTACGACTCGCTGCCCGGAGTCGACGCCCTCGCCGACTGGCTGGAGGCGAGCCGCCCAGCGGATCCCGAACCGGGCATCCTGCACGGCGACATCCACCTCAACAACACCATGCTGCGTCGCGACGCCGCTGAAGTGGCGGCGTTCGTCGACTGGGAGATGTGCACGATCGGCGATCCACTCCTCGACCTGGGCTGGATGCTGGTGTGCTGGCCGATCGCGCCCAACCCATTGGGCTCGGCGGGGTATCTGGCCGAGTTGGGCGGACTGGCCCAACGTGGTGAGCTACTCGAGGCCTACCAGGCTGCGGGCGGGCGGTGTACCGAGCACCTGGACTGGTACCTCGCGCTGGCCTGCCTGAAGTTGGGTGTGGTCATCGAGGGCACCTGGGCGCGCTATCTGGCCGGCGCCGCGAGCAAGGAAGCGGGCGCGCGATTGCACGCCGGCGCGGTGATGCTGATGGGCCTGGGCACCGCAGTCGCCACCGGCGACAACCCGTTTCGTTGAACCAGGGTCGTTCAGTGCCGCGGGCTGTGGGATTCGCAGGTGCACTGCTGTGCGGTGGGTACTGAGCGCATGACCTCGGCGACGTGTTCGCCGCAGCCGTCCCAGGTGGTCTTGTGACAGCGCGAACATTGGATCGGATAGCACATGGTTGTCTCCTCGGGTCGCAATTTTAGCCGCTAGGCCAGGGGCCGCAACACGATCGGCATGCCGTCCATCGGCACCGGCATCCCGGCGTAGTCGTAGTGCGGTCGGTAATTCGGGTGCGTCAACTCGAGGCGGTAGGCGCGCAGTAACCGGTGCATGACGGTCTTGATCTCGAGTTGCCCGAACACCATGCCGATGCACTTGTGTGCGCCACCGCCGAACGGGGCGAAGGCATAGCGGTGCCGCTTGTGCTCGGAGCGCGGCTCGGCGAAGCGGTCCGGGTCGAACGTGAGAGGATCGGTCCACAACTCCGACAGTCGGTGCGTCACGGACGGCCACAGGTTCACATTGGTTCCGGCCGGGACGTAGTGGCCCAGGATCTCGGTGTCACGGACCGCCCGGCGGATGTTGAACGGCAGCGGCGTGACCAGGCGCAGGGACTCGTTGATCACCAACTCGAGGGTCTCCAGCTTGTCGAGCGCCTCGATATCGAGCGGACCGTCGCCCACCCGCGCGCCTTCATCGCGACAACGTTCCTGCCATTGCGGGTTGGCCGCCAGGTGGTAGGCCATTGTGGTCAGGGTGGAAGTAGAGGTGTCGTGGGCGGCCATCATCAAAAAGATCATGTGATTGGCGATATCGGCATCGGTGAAACTGTTCCCGTCATCGTCAGCGGCATGACAGAGCACCGTCAGCATGTCGGTGCCCTGGGCATCGCGCCGCGCTGCGACCCGCTCAGTGAAGTAGTCCTCCAACAGTTTTCGGGCCTGTAGCCCACGCCACCACTTGAACGGCGGGACCGATGTCCGAATGATCGCGCCTCCGGAGCGGGTGGTGGTCGTGAACGCCTGGTTGATTTTGGTGACCAGTTCGCGGTCGGTGCCGGGTTCGTGGCCCATGAACACCACCGAAGCGATATCGAGGGTGAGCTCTTTGGCCGCCGGGTGGAACAGGAATCGCGGGTTGTTGATCGGCCAATCCTGGGCCATCACTGCCGTGGCCACCCGGTCGATGTTTTCGATATAGCCGGACAGCCGGGTTCGGGTGAACGCCTCCTGCATGATCCTGCGGTGGTACATGTGCTCGTCGAAGTCCAGCAGCAGCAGACCCCGGTTGAAGAACGGCCCGATCACCGGTAGCCATGCTGCCTGGGAGAAGTCCTTGTTCCTGTTGGAGAGCACTTCCTGGGTGGCGTCGGGGCCCAGTGCGGTGATGGCATTCAGCGCTGGGGTCTGGGAGTAGTGGACGGGGCCGTTCTTGCGGTACATCTGTAGTACGTAGTCCGGCCCGCCACGGAAGAGCTCGATGAGGTGACCCAGGACCGGCAGGCCGGCATCGCCCATCACCGGCTTGAGGCCGCTGCCCGCGGGCGGTTCGGCGAACACGAACTGCGGCCAGTCCCGACTCCGAAGTCGCCGGTCGATCGCACCCATCCCGGGAATGGTGTTCAGCGTCGGGGTGAACCGGCGACGGGCTTGGTCAAGGAGGTAGTGCGGGGCACTGACGGTGACCACTGACGCTTTTTGAAAGGTGGTCATTGACGCTCCTCGACAGACCGGGCGATACCGCGTTCCGGTACACCTTGCGGCCAGAATTGACGCCTGTCAAGTTTCCTTCAGGCCGCGGTGTGGGGCATGGTGAAAGGGTGAGTGCACCGTCGGGATCGGCCATCGGGTCAGCCCTCGGGTCGGGGGTGCCGCGCCGGCGCGGCGATAAGCAACGCCGCGCTATCGTGGCGGCGGTCCGTGAACTGCTCGAGGAGAAACCGTTCGCGGAATTGTCGGTCAGCACCATCAGCGATCGCGCCGGGGTAGCGCGATCGGGGTTCTACTTCTACTTCGACTCCAAGTACGCGGTGCTGGCCCAGATCCTTGGTGAGGTCGCCGAAGAACTCGAGGAACTCACCGGAGACTTTGCGCCGCGCGGAGACGACGAGACCCCGGCGCAGTTCGCCCGGCGGATGGTCGGTAGCGCGGCGGCGGTATACGCGCGCAATGACCCGGTGATGTCGGCGTGCAACAGCGCCCGCAGCACCGACGCCGAAATCCGCGAGATCCTCGATGGCTTCAATGATTCCGTTATCGACCAGATCGTGCCGATCGTCGAAGCCGAGATCGCCGGCGGCACCGCCGATCCGATCACGTCCGATGTGCGCGGTCTGGTGCGGACGCTGTCGGCTGCTACCGCGCTGACGCTGTCGGGGGAGTCGCTGTTCCTCGGACCCGAGCGCGATCTTGATAGGGCAGTGCAGGTGTTGGAAAAGCTTTGGCTGCATGCTCTCTGGGGCGGGCAGGCCAGCGGCTAGTCATGGCGTCCAGCTTCGCGGGTAAGCGGGTTCTCATCACCGGTGCGGCCAGTGGTATCGGCCGGGCCACCGCGCTGCGACTGGCCCGGGATGGCGCGGTTCTGTACCTGACTGATATCAACGCCGAAGGGCTTGCCCACACTGTCGCTGACGCCCGGGCTGCCGGCGCCGAGGTTGCCGAATATCGCGCACTCGATATCGCCGACCACGACGCGGTGGCGCATTTCGCGGCCGATATCCACACCCGCCATTCCGCGATGGATGTTGTGATGAACATCGCCGGTATCTCGGCCTGGGGAACCGTCGAATATCTCACACACAGGCACTGGCGGTCGATGATCGACGTCAACCTGATGGGCCCGATCCATGTCATCGAGACCTTCCTGCCGCCGATGGTGGCCGCCGGGCGGGGCGGTCAACTGGTCAACGTGTCCTCGGCCGCCGGGCTGGTAGCGCTGCCCTGGCATGCCGCCTACAGCGCCAGCAAGTACGGCCTGCGCGGGCTTTCCGAAGTGTTGCGCTTCGACCTGGCCCGGCACCGTATCGGTGTCTCGCTGGTGGTCCCGGGCGCGGTCGACACCCCACTGGTCGACACCGTGCACATCGCCGGCGTCGATCGGGAGCACCCCAGGGTGCAACGGCTGGTGAGCCGGTTCAGCGGGCACGCCGTCTCAGCGGAGAAGGTGGCCGACAAGATGCTGGCGGGGATGACCAAGAACAGATTTCTGATCTTCACCTCGGCCGATATCAGGGCGCTGTATGCCTTCAAGCGTTTCGCGTGGCTGCCCTACAGCTTCGCGATGACCCGGGTCAACGTCGCCTTCACCCGGGCGCTGCGGCCGCGGGGCGCGAAGTCGCTGCCGCCGGAGTGAGCACGGCAGGCGGGGGAGCCTGCCCGGCGGCGTGTTGTGATGTGCGACACGCCGGAAGCCGGACCGGTCTGCGGCTTACGACCTGGGAGTTTCACAATTGTTATTCGGAACATCTTGTACCTCTACGCATTGTCACCCACTAGGTGTAGTGTTCGGAGCGCTGGAAGACCCGCCACCTCAGGTCAGCCGGAATCACCGAAACACCCGCCCGTCTGGTCGTTTGACCGCCTTCGCCAAGGAGCTTCACTGAGATGACAATCACCGTCTACACCAAGCCGGCCTGCGTTCAGTGCAATGCCACCTACAAGGCACTCGACAAGGAGGGCCTGGACTACGAGATCGTGGACATCACCGAGGTTTCCGAGGCTCGGGACTATGTGATGGCCCTCGGTTACCTGCAGGCGCCCGTGGTCGTTGCCGGCGGCGAGCACTGGTCGGGGTTCCGCCCCGACCGGATCAGGGCCATCGCGGCTACGTCCGTTTTCTCTGAAGCCGACCAGTCGGCGATCTCGGTCAGCGCCTAGCAGCCAGGTACCCGACCGATGAAGAGGGACGGCGGCCTCGCTGAGGGCGCCCCGGTAAGAGTGGTGTATTTCTCCAGCGTCTCGGAGAACACCCACCGGTTTGTCGAGAAACTCGGTATGCCGGCCATCCGGATTCCGCTGCGCGAAGCCATCGAGGTCGACGGACCCTACGTGCTGATCCTGCCCACCTACGGCGGTGGCCGAGCAGAAGGTCCCGACCCGGAGGCCGGGTCCTATGTGCCTAGGCAGGTCATCGCATTTCTGAACAACGAGCACAACCGGTTGCTGCTCCGCGGTGTGATCGCGGCCGGCAACACCAACTTCGGCGCCGAGTTCTGCTACGCGGGCGATGTCGTCTCGCGTAAGTGCAACGTGCCGTTTCTGTACCGATTCGAACTCATGGGAACCGTCGATGACGTGGAAGCCGTCCGGGCGGGACTGAACGACTTCTGGAAGTCCGCAAGTTTTCAAGAAGGGGAAGACACGTGTCACCAACGGTCACAGCTACAGAGCCGGTAACCACCTCGACGGCAGTGCATACCCTGCCCGGCGAGATGGACTACCACGCTCTCAATGCGATGCTCAATCTGTACGGGCCCAACGGTGAGATCCAGTTCGACAAGGATGTGCTTGCCGCACGGCAGTACTTCCTGGAGCACGTGAATCAGAACACCGTCTTCTTCCACAACCAGGACGAGAAGATCGACTACCTTCTGCGCGAGAACTATTACGAGCGTGAGGTCCTCGACCAGTACTCCCGCAACTTCGTCAAGACGCTGACCGATCGCGCCTACGCCAAGAAGTTCCGGTTCCCGACCTTTGTGGGAGCGTTCAAGTACTACACGTCCTACACGCTCAAGACCTTCGACGGTAAGCGCTATCTGGAGCGTTTCGAGGATCGCGTCGTGATGGTGGCGCTGACACTGGCCGCCGGTGACACCACACTGGCTGAGCATCTCGTCGACGAGATCATCGACGGACGGTTCCAGCCGGCCACGCCGACATTCCTCAACTCCGGTAAGAAACAGCGCGGCGAGCCGGTGAGCTGCTTCCTGTTGCGCATCGAGGACAATATGGAGTCGATCGGGCGCTCGATCAACTCCGCACTGCAGCTGTCCAAGCGCGGCGGCGGAGTTGCGTTGCTGCTGACCAACATTCGCGAGCACGGCGCCCCGATCAAGAACATCGAGAACCAGAGCTCGGGCGTCATCCCGATCATGAAGCTGCTGGAGGATTCGTTCTCCTACGCCAACCAGTTGGGTGCGCGCCAGGGTGCCGGCGCGGTCTACCTGCATGCCCATCACCCCGATATCTACCGCTTCCTGGACACCAAGCGCGAGAACGCCGACGAGAAGATCCGGATCAAGACCCTGTCGCTGGGTGTGGTGATCCCAGACATCACCTTCGAGCTGGCCAAGCGCAACGAGGACATGTACCTGTTCTCGCCGTATGACGTCGAGCGCGTCTACGGGGTGGCGTTCGCCGATATCTCGGTCACCGAGAAGTACTACGAGATGGTCGACGATGCGCGCATCCGCAAGACCAAGATCAAAGCCCGCGAGTTCTTCCAGACCCTCGCCGAGTTGCAGTTCGAGTCCGGTTACCCGTACATCATGTTCGAGGACACGGTGAACCGGGCCAACCCCATCGACGGCAAGATCACCCACTCCAACCTGTGCTCGGAGATCCTGCAGGTCTCCACGCCGTCGACGTTCAACGACGACCTGTCATATGCCGAAGTGGGCCGGGACATCTCGTGCAACCTCGGCTCGCTGAACATCGCCAAGGCCATGGATTCACCGGACTTCGCCCAGACCATCGAGGTCGCCATCCGGGCGCTGACCGCGGTCAGCGATCAGACCCACATCACCTCGGTGCCGTCCATCGAGAATGGCAACAGCCAGGCTCACGCCATCGGACTTGGGCAGATGAACCTGCACGGATACCTTGCGCGGGAACGCATCTTCTACGGTTCCGAAGAGGGCATCGACTTCACCAATATCTACTTCTACACGGTGCTGTATCACGCACTGCGGGCCTCGAACCGGATCGCGATCGAGCGCGGCACGACGTTCGCGGGTTTTGAGAAGTCAAAGTACGCCAGCGGTGAGTTCTTCGATAGGTACACCGACGGTGTGTGGGAGCCGGCGACCGACAAGGTGCGTCAGCTGTTCGCCGATGCGGGTATTCGCATTCCGGCACAGGAGGATTGGGTCCGGCTCAAGGAATCGGTGCAGCGCAACGGCATCTACAACCAGAATCTGCAGGCGGTGCCGCCGACCGGCTCGATCTCCTATATCAACCACTCGACCAGCTCGATCCACCCGGTGGCCAGCAAGGTCGAGATCCGCAAGGAAGGCAAGATCGGCCGCGTCTACTACCCGGCGCCGTACATGACCAATGACAACCTGGAGTACTACCAGGATGCCTATGAGATCGGCTACGAGAAGATCATCGACACCTACGCCGCGGCCACCCAGCACGTGGACCAGGGGCTGAGCCTGACGCTGTTCTTCAAGGACACCATCGACACCCGCGAGGTCAACAAGGCGCAGATCTACGCCTGGCGCAAGGGAATCAAGACGCTGTACTACATCCGGCTGCGTCAGTTGGCGCTGGAGGGAACCGAAGTCGAGGGCTGCGTCTCCTGCATGTTGTAGGGGGCTAAGTTTGGTCCGACGTTGAACTTGCGTAATTCCAAGACAACGTTCTCACGGGTGTCATGCGGATGTAGGCGGCGCCCGGCCTGGGTGCGGTGGGCCATTCGGACTCCGGTACGCCCCGTGCTCGGGCGCCGTCCCGCGCGAGCTGGAGTGCTTCGCTTGGTTCGCGAACGACGCGGGCGTGACCTTGGAACATCACGCCCCGGATATCCGCCATGGTGGAGCCATCCTCGAGCAAGATACTCACGTTGGGGTTGCTTTCAACATTGGCAACTTTGTGCGTCCCATCCCGCACACCCATGATGATGTCGCGGCCAAGCCGAAAGTATCCAAGCGGCACGGTGTGCGGGAATCCATCGCTGTCGATGGTGCTCAGCATCGCCCAGCCCGGGCGGCTGTCAAGATACGCCTCAATTTCTTCATCACTGAGTTTTCGTGGCATGAAAAGAGGGTAACAATCGCGTCAGCTACTCCGCGAGGCGGAAGTAAGGTTCAACCGTGCCGCTAAGCTTGACTACCATAGGATTTCCGCGGCGATCCTTGGCGGTGGGGACTTCAACACGCACCCAACCTTCGGCCACGTTGTATTCGTAAACATTGGTTTTTTCGACGCCATTAAAGCGAATACCCACGCCGCGACGAAGCGCCTCTTCGCTGAAGAAGGGGCTCTGCTGATCAATGGAGAGGTGATTGGGTGGCACGTCGGTGATCTGATCTTCGGACATGTTGGCTTTCGTTAAATGCTGGGTAGGTGTTGGGTCGGTTCTCTGAGAACTAGCGTGCAGCGGATTCAGAACTTGTGTAGCGGCCCTTCGGCTTTGCGGTAGGCGGCCCTGAGGATCGTGTCCCGGATACGCGCATTGTCGAGCAGTTTGATACCCACATTGGCGGCTACCGGGTGGCCGATCAGCTTGTGCATGTAGCGGCCGCGCCGGTACTCCCTACCCCACGCGGCTTCCATCCGATTCGCGTAGTTGGTGAAGTCGTCGGGGCCGCCGTTCTCCAGCGCGGCGATCGCGCACTCACCGGCGGCCAGCCCCGACTCCAGGGCCTTGGAGATGCCCGCTCCGGAGGCCGGTTTGCCCGCACCCAGCGAGTCGCCGGTGAACAGCACGCCTGGGCGCCACGGCGGCCACGCGGTGAACCCCATCGGCAGCCGCCAGGCCCGCACGCTCTTGTTCTTCTTGAGTTCCTCGATGGCCGGCAGTTCCCACTCGCGCGGAAGTGTGCGCATGAATTCGCCGAGGAATCCGGTGGCGTTGATCGACTGCCAGTCCTTGTAGCTGGTGACGTACCCCAAACCCACGTTGACGCGGCCCCCGCCCATCGGGAACACCCAGCCGTACCCGGGCAGTTGATCGCCCTGGAACTGCAACTTGAGGTAGATGTCGAAACTGTCGGAGTCGGGCCGGACGGCGTCCATCTCCGAGCGGATCGCCACCGCGGCGTAGCCGTTGAACTCCGAGTCGATCTTGAGTGCCCGCTTGACGGGGGAGTACGCGCCGTCGGCCGCGATGACAGCGTCGCCGTGAACCTGTTCGCCGCTCTTGAGAATCACGCCGGTGACCCGGCCCCGCTCGTCGAGGATGGGTCCGGTGACCTCGGCGCCCTCGCGCACGACGACGCCGGCGGATTCGGCATGCTTGAGGAGCAGCATGTCGAGTTCGGTGCGGCTCGCCGTGCGGCCGTGGTCGGGCATACCGGGACGTTTGGGGAAGGACAGTTCCCAGCGCGACGGGCTGTACACGGTCACCCGGTTGATCCGGTGGAACTCGGCGACCTCGTCGGCCAGGCCCATCTTCTGCAGATAGCCCACCGCCCGTGCGGTCAGGCCGTCGCCGCAGGGTTTATCGCGGGGAAATGCCGCCTTGTCGAGAACCACCACTTTGGCGCCGGTTTGTGCGGCCTGCCAGGCGGCCGCCGATCCGGACGGGCCGCCGCCGGCAATCACCAGGTCGAATCTTTCGGTCACGGTCTGTGGGCTCGATCTCACTCGGTGGGGTTACTGTTTTGTCGGAGTCGATGCTAACCGAGAAATCGGCCGCCGGATGGTCGGCTGCGACCTGGAGGGCTGCGACACGCCCCGAACACAACTGGTTGTGTTCTCGCGTCATGTCGGACCCCAGGGGTAGTGTCTGAGCAATAGCCGGAAAGCCGGTCTGTCCTGTCTGTGAATTGGGGTTCTGGTGAGCGATGGAATCAAGCTGGTCGACCGGGCATCAGCGATCAACTGGAACCGGGTTCCCGATGAGAAGGACGCCGAGGTTTGGGACCGGTTGACCGGCAACTTCTGGCTGCCCGAGAAGGTCCCGGTATCCAACGACATCCCGTCCTGGAACACGCTGACGGCAGCCGAGAAAGAGCTGACGATGCGGGTGTTCACCGGTCTGACGCTGCTGGACACCATCCAGGGCACCGTCGGCGCGGTCAGCCTGATCCCCGACGCCGCCACTCCGCACGAACAGGCCGTGCTGACCAACATCGCGTTCATGGAGTCTGTGCACGCGAAGAGTTACAGCTCGATCTTCTCCACGCTGTGCTCGACGAGCGATATCGACGACGCCTTCCGCTGGTCGGAGGAGAACCCGTACCTTCAGCGCAAGGCCGCGATCGTGATGGACTACTACCGCGGTGACGATCCGCTCAAGCGCAAGGTCGCCTCCACCCTGCTGGAGAGCTTCCTGTTCTACTCCGGCTTTTATCTGCCGATGTACTGGTCGAGCCGGGCCAAGCTGACCAACACCGCCGACGTGATCCGGCTGATCATTCGCGACGAGGCCGTGCACGGTTACTACATCGGCTACAAGTTTCAACGCGCGCTCGCCCTCGAAAGCGAGGCCCGAGTCGCCGAACTCAAGGACTACACCTACGAGTTGCTCTTCGAGCTCTACGACAACGAGGTGGAGTACGTGCAGGATCTCTACGATCAGGTGGGCCTGACCGAGGACGTCAAGAAGTTCCTGCGTTATAACGCCAACAAGGCATTGATGAACCTCGGCTACGAGGCGCTGTTCCCGAAGGACGAGACCGACGTGAACCCGGCGATCCTGTCGGCGCTGTCACCCAACGCCGACGAGAATCACGACTTCTTCTCCGGCTCGGGTTCGTCATACGTGATAGGCAAGGCTGTCAATACCGAGGACGAGGATTGGGACTTTTGAAGCTGCCCGTCCCGGTCGAACGGGCGATGAACTAGCTGGCGGAATCGGCGCGCACGCGCGAGACTGACCGCTATGACTGGAACGTCGCGTGTGGGGGCAGTGATCAATTGGCTTCGTGCCGGATATCGCAGCGGTTGAAGCCGCAGCAACCGCAGGCCATCTCATCGATCATGACGAGATCGAGAAGTTCATCGAGGGTGTGGCGCACCACGACGGCGGTCCGGAGAATATCCGTCGGGTCGCCTCGACGCTGGCTGCCGCCGAGTGGCCGTTGGACCACCTCGACGACTGATCCCCGCCGCTGCTAGCGCAGCGACGACGTATCGATCACAAACCGGTAGCGCACATCGCTGGCCACCACCCGCTCATAGGCCTCATTGATGTAGTCCGGTTCGATCACCTCGACCTCCGAGGCGATGCCGTGCTCGGCACAGAAGTCCAGCATCTCCTGGGTCTCGGCGATACCGCCGATTGCCGAACCGGAGAGGCTGCGCCGCATACCGAGAAGCGGGAACACCGGCACCACCATCGGGTTCTCCGGTGCGCCAAGTTCAACGAAAACCCCGTCGAGGTCCAGCAATCCGAGGAACCGGCGCAGGTCGAGGTCAGCCGAGACGGTATTGAGGATGACATCGAAGGAGTTGCGCAGGTTCTTGAACGTGTCGCGGTCGCTGGTGGCGTGATAGTGCTTGGCGCCCAGGCGAAGTCCGTCCTCCATCTTCTTCAGCGACTGCGACAGCACCGTCACCTCGGCGCCCATCGCCGCGGCCAGTTTGACGCCCATATGTCCCAGCCCGCCCAGGCCGATGACCCCGACGCGGGTGTCCGGTCCGACCTTCCAGTGCCGCAGCGGCGAGTAGGTGGTGATACCGGCGCACAGCAGTGGCGCGGCCGCATCCAACGGCAGCGCGGCCGGGATGGTCAGAACATAGTTCTCGTCGACGACCATACTGCCGCTGTAACCGCCGTGCGTGGGTGTGCCGTCCTTGCCGACCGCGTTGTAGGTGCCGACGTTGCCGCCGCCGGTGCAGTACTGCTCGACGCCGGCCTTGCAGTTCTTGCACTCGCGGCAGGAATCGACGAAGCACCCCACACCAACCCGGTCGCCGATGGCGAATTTGCTTACTTCCGAACCGATCTCGGTGACGATGCCCGCGATCTCATGGCCGGGAACCACGGGGTAACGAGGCTGACCCCATTCGGCGCGCACGGTGTGGATATCGGAGTGGCAGATCCCGGCGAAGTGGATGTCGAAGCGGACATCGTGCGGTCCGACATCGCGGCGGGTAATCGTGATCTTGGTCAGCGGTTCGGTGGCCGAAGTCGCGGCATAGGCGTTAACGGTGCTCATGATCAGAAAGACTAGGCGGTTCGTTGGTGCGGGTGAGCACCTGGGTGCTCCGCACTCGACCGATGGCGGCCGTATCAGTTGATCGGTGCGTTGAGCCAGCGTAGATCGTCGATGATCCCGCGGGCGGCGACCAGACCCTGACCGCTCTGCCACACCTCGTTGTTGACGACGAACACCCGGTTGTCCCGGTTGGCCGACAGTTTCCGCCACGCGTCACTGTTCAGAAGCGCCGGTGCTCGATCCTTGGCCGCCGACGACGCGAACGACATGTAGACGATGTCGCCGTCGGCGGGGGAGAAGTCCGGCTTGTGGCCGGGTTCGGTATCTATCTCCACATACGGTTTGTCGGCAAACCGTTGTGCCGCAGGCCGATCTACGCCGACGACGGCAAGCACACTGGCCGGAAAGTTGTCCGCGCCCCACACCCGCAGACCCGAATCGGTGAGTTGGACGACCGAGGCCTGGAAGTGCGTGGCGTCGTTGGCGGCACCGGCCTGCGCAGCCAGCGCGGTGAACCCGGCGAGCAACTCCTCGGCTGCCCCACCCCGGGCCGTAGCGGCTCCGACGAGTCGAAAGTTGTCCTGCCACCGCGCGCCGGGCGCGGCGGTGAACACCGTCGGGGCGATCGCCGACAGCGCGACGAAGGTATCCGGCGTCAGCGCCTGCGAACCCAGGATCAGATCGGGTTTGGCAGCGGCGATTGCCGCCATATCGGGTGCGCTACGGGTGCCCACCGCCGGTACGTTGTGTACCACGGTGCCCAGGTATGACGGCTGGGCATCCGAGCCGTCAGGCAGTGCGGCAGCCACGATGCGTGATTGCAGGCCCAGCGCGCACAGCGCATCAAGCTCGTCACCGGCCAACACGGCGATGCGCTGAGGATCGGGCACCACGGCGGTCAGCCCGGCGGCGTGCTGCAGAGGTCCGGGCGGTTCGGGGTCCAGGCGCGCCGGCTCGGGTGCGCAGGATTCGTCGGGGCGGCGTTGATTGCCCAGCACCCCGGCCGAGGCGATCTTGGTGGTGCTCGTCACGACGCTGCTTGTGCCGACGCTGCTTGTCCCGATGCTGCCGGTTTCGCCCGCGGTCGGCGATTGCGCCGACCCCGAACACCCACTGATCGCCCACGCCACAGCCACTGCTGCGGTGAGCCCTGAACACCCGGCGCGGAACGGCACGTCGCGACGGTAACACCTACCCCCAATCACCGGTCTGAGCTGGCCTTAGGCACGTATTGGGCGATCGGTGAGACGCGAATACGACAGAATGTAGGACCCAGGGGACGCCGGGGCTGGTTTGGGGATAAGATTCGCCATATATTTCCTGGGGTCGCCCCATCGGATGGTTGGAGGACTTGTGACAGCCGTAGTTCCTTCTCGCGGAGAACTAGAGGCGACGCGCCCCTACCCGGCGCGCACGGGTCCCAAGGGCAACCTGATCTACAAGGTCATCACGACCACCGATCACAAGTTGATCGGCATCATGTACGTGATCGCCTGCTTCACCTTCTTCGCCGTTGCCGGCCTGATGGCGCTGTTCATGAGGGCCGAGTTGACCGTGCCGGGCCTGCAGTTCCTGTCCAATGAGCAGTACAACCAGCTGTTCACCATGCACGGCACCGCCATGCTGCTGTTCTACGCCACCCCAATCGTGTTCGGGTTTGCCAACCTGGTGCTTCCACTTCAGATCGGTGCCCCCGACGTCGCCTTCCCGAGGCTGAACGCGCTGTCGTTCTGGCTGTTCCTGTTCGGCGCCCTGATCGCCCTGGGCGGCTTCATCACCCCCGGTGGTGCGGCCGATTTCGGTTGGACGATCTACACCCCGCTGTCGGATGCGGTGCACTCCCCGGGTGCCGGGTCAGACCTGTGGATCCTCGGCGTGGCCGTCGGTGGTCTGGGCACCATCCTGGGCGCGGTCAACATGATCACCACCATCGTGTGCATGCGCTGCCCCGGTATGACCATGTTCCGGATGCCGATCTTCACCTGGAACATCTTCGTCACGTCCATCCTGGTGCTGTTGGTCTTCCCGCTGCTGACGGCCGCGCTGTTCGGATTGGCCGCCGATCGCCGACTCGGGGCGCATGTCTACGACCCGGCCAACGGGGGCACCTTGCTTTTCCAGCATCTGTTCTGGTATTTCGGCCACCCGGAGGTCTACATTCTCGCGCTGCCGTTCTTCGGCATCGTCACCGAGGTTTACCCGGTGTTCGCCCGCAAGCCTGTCTTCGGCTACACCACGCTCGTCTACGCCACCATCTCGATCGCCGCGCTGTCGGTCGCGGTGTGGGCCCACCACATGTACGTCACCGGGGCGGTGCTGCTGCCCTTCTTCAGCTTCATGACATTCCTGATCGCGGTGCCCACCGGCATCAAGTTCTTCAACTGGATCGGCACGATGTGGCGAGGACAGTTGACGTTTGAGACGCCGATGCTGTTTGCGTTCGGCTTCCTGGTGACCTTCCTGTGCGGTGGCCTGTCGGGTGTGCTGCTGGCCAGCCCGCCGCTGGACTTCCACGTCTCCGACAGCTACTTCGTGGTGGCGCACTTCCACTACGTGCTGTTCGGCGTGATCGTGTTCGCCACCTACTCAGGAATCTATTTCTGGTTCCCCAAGATGACCGGACGACTGCTCGATGAGCGACTGGGCAAGCTGCACTTTTGGTTGACCTTCGTCGGTTTCAACGTCACCTTCCTGGTGCAGCACTGGCTCGGTGACGAGGGCATGCCTCGCCGTTACGCCGACTACCTGCCCACCGATGGGTTCACCACGCTGAATATCGTCTCCACCATCGGTGCGTTCACCCTGGGTCTGTCGATCCTCCCGTTCTTCTGGAACGTATTCAAGAGCTGGCGTTACGGCGAGGTGGTCACGGTCGACGATCCGTGGGGTCATGGCAACTCACTGGAGTGGGCGACCTCCTGCCCGCCGCCGCGGCACAACTTCACCGAGCTGCCCAACATCCGCTCGGAGCGGCCGGCCTTCGAATTGCACTATCCGCACATGATCGATCGGATGCGCGCGGAAGCCCATATCGGGAGCTCACATCGTGCTGAGGTCGAGACCAAGGTCGGTTCCTAGGCAGGACTGCCGCCTGGCGCCGTTATGACAGATCAGAAGGCGTCGGTGTTGATCACCGTCACCGGGGCCGACCAGCCAGGTGTTAACTCTGCGCTCTTCGCGGTGCTGTCGTCCCATGAGGTCGAACTTCTCAATGTCGAGCAGGTGGTGATCCGGGACCGCATCATCCTCGGGGTGATGGTGCTGGCATCCCCGGAGGTCGCCGCGGGCGAGCAGTTGCGCAACGAGGTCATCGACGCCATGGGTCGGATGGACCTGGAGGCGTCCGTTGAGCGCAGCAACGATGTGCCGATCATCGCCGAACCGCCGACTCACACCATCGTCGTGCTTGGCCGGCCCATCACCGCCGCGGCATTCGGCGCGGTCGCGCGCTCGGCGGCCGAACTGGGCATCAACATTGATTTCATCCGGGGGGTGTCGGACTATCCGGTGACCGGACTCGAACTGCGGGTCTCGGCGCCGCCCGGACTGGGCGGTGAACTGCAGGCCAGTCTCGCCCGTGTCGGTGCCGAGCAGGGCATCGACATCGCGGTGGAGAACTACAGCCTGGAGCGGCGGGCCAAGCGGCTCATCGTCTTTGACGTGGACTCCACGCTTATCCAGGGTGAAGCCATCGAGATGCTGGCTGAGCGGGTCGGTGCCGGTGCAGAGGTGGCTGCCATCACCGGAGCGGCGATGCGTGGCGAGATTGACTTCGCCGAGTCCCTGCACCTGCGGGTGGCTACCCTGGCCGGGTTGCCCGTCGAGGTGCTTGACGAGGTCGCCGACGAGGTCGAGTTGACACCGGGAGCCCGCACCACGATTCGGACGTTGCGCCGCTTGGGATTTCACTGTGGTGTGGTGTCGGGTGGTTTCCGTCAGGTGATTGAGCCGCTGGCTCATGAGTTGATGCTTGACTTCGTCGCCGCCAATGAACTGGAGATCGCCGACGGCAAGCTCACCGGGCGCTTGGTGGGTCCGATTGTCGACCGTGCCGGGAAGGCTAAGGCGCTGCGCGACTTCGCCCAGCAGGCCGGGGTGCCGATGGAGCAGACCGTGGCGGTGGGCGACGGAGCCAATGACATCGACATGCTCAACGCCGCCGGCCTCGGGGTGGCGTTCAATGCCAAACCTGCGCTTCGTGAGGTCGCTGATGCCTCCCTGAGTCATCCCTACCTCGATACCGTGCTGTTCATCCTCGGGGTCACCCGCGCCGAGATCGATGCCGCTGATGCCGCTGACGGTATCGGGGGCAGGGTGGAGATCCCGCCCGATTAACGGTGATGCGAGTACGGCACGATGGTCAAGTGGCTGAACCGGTAGACGACGACGTCGACTCGAGCTCAGTCGATGGTGACCTGCTGATCGACTTCTCCCGCGTCACGCTGCGCCGGGGCGGCCGGGTCCTGGTCGGGCCGGTTGACTGGCAGGTCGAACTCGATGAACGCTGGGTGATGATCGGCCCCAATGGCGCTGGCAAGACGTCGTTATTGCGGATGGCCGCAGCCCTTGAACACCCGTCCAGCGGTGTAGCGGTCGTCCTCGGGGAGCGGCTGGGGCGAACGGACATGGCTGAGCTGCGCCAGCGGGTCGGACTGAGCAGTTCGGCGCTTGCGCAGCGGATTCCAGACGATGAACTGGTGCGCGATGTGGTGGTGTCAGCCGGTTACGCAGTGCTGGGCCGATGGCGTGAGCAATACGCGGACATGGATTACCACCGCGCGCTGGACACGCTGGAGAGCGTCGGCGCCGAGCATCTGGCCGACCGGACCTACGGAACGCTGTCGGAAGGCGAGCGCAAACGCGTGCTGATTGCGCGATCGCTGATGACCGACCCCGAACTGCTGCTGCTCGACGAGCCTGCCGCCGGTCTGGACCTCGGTGGCCGCGAAGAACTCGTCGCCCGATTGGCCGACCTGGCCGCAGATCCCGACTCACCCGCCCTGGTGTTGGTCACCCACCACGTTGAGGAGATTCCTCCGGGGTTCAGCCACTGCCTGATCCTCTCCGAGGGACGGGTGCTGGCGGCCGGGCTGCTCGCCGACACCCTCACCGCCGAGAACCTCTCGGCCGCCTTCGGGCAGTCCATCGCCGTCGACACCATCGACGGCCGCTATTTCGCCCGGCGTGCGCGAACTCGCGCGGCCCATAGGAGACGCGCGTGAGCGACAACTCAGAACCGAAGCCGATTCGGCCGGCGGCCACCGTGATGCTGGTCCGGGACGCATCGGCGACGCCCCCCGTCGGCCTCGAGGTGTTCCTGATGCGCCGCCACGGGGCGATGGAGTTCGCAGCCGGAATGACGGTGTTCCCCGGCGGCGGCGTCGACGAACGCGACCGGGAGGCGGGCCTGGCCGGTAACCGCGCCTGGTACGGACCCGAACCCACCTGGTGGGCAGAGCGTTTCGGCATCGCGACTGACCTGGCCGAGGCGCTGGTGTGTGCGGCCGCCCGGGAGACCTTCGAGGAATCCGGTGTCCTATTCGCCGGTCCGGCCGACGACCCCGACGGGATTGTCAGCGACGCCTCGGTATACCACCGGTCCCGCGCCGCGCTGGAAGACCGCAGCCTGTCCTTCGCCGACTTCCTGCGGGGCGAGAACCTGGTGCTGCGCGCGGATCTGTTGCGGCCGTGGTCGAACTGGGTCACGCCCAAGGAGGAACGCACCCGGCGTTACGACACCTACTTCTTCGTCGGTGCGCTGCCGCAGGGTCAGCGTGCCGACGGTGAGAACACCGAGTCCGACCACGCTGCCTGGGCCAGACCGGAGGCGGCGATCGAGGACTTCGCCGAGGGTCGCGCACTGCTGCTGCCGCCGACCTGGAGTCAGCTCGATTCGCTGACCGGACGCACGGTCGCCGAGGTGCTTGGACTGGAACGGCAAATCACCAGGGTTCAGCCGAAACTGACTGTGGTGCAAGAAAACTGGGAGATCGAGTTCTTCGATAGCGACCGCTATAACGAGGCCCGCCGCCGGACCAACAAGCTGGAGTGGGAGGGCTGAGGGTGCACGAGTTCATCAGTGTCCACCTCAGCGAGCGTCATCCGGGTATCGGCACTGTGGTGCTGATCCGGGAGCCCACTAATGCCCTGACTCGCCAGGCTTACCGTGAGCTGGCAGCGGCCGCCGCTGAGGTTTCTCAGCGCACCGACATCACGTCGGTGATTCTCTACGGCGGCCATGACGCCTTCTCTGCCGGTGACGAT
>NZ_JAEMSG010000014.1:27179-28846 GCF_016462945.1 Mycolicibacterium sp.
CTGCACACCCTCAACCGCGCCGAGGCCGAGGCGGCCGACCAGGTTCGTCGCGAGGCCATCGATGCCGTCGCCGCGATCCCCAAACCGACCGTCGCGGCGGTCACCGGGTACGCGCTGGGGGCGGGACTGGGCCTGGCACTGGCCGCCGACTGGCGGGTGTGCGGAGACAACGCCAAACTTGGCGCTACCGAGATCCTCGCGGCGCTGATACCCGGCGGAGGTGGCTGTGCGCGACTCGCCCGGGCGGTGGGTGTTGCGCGGGCCAAGGAGCTGGTGTTCAGCGGGAGATTCGTCGGGGCCGAGGAAGCCCTTGTGCTCGGTCTGGTTGACGAATTGGTGGCCCCCGACGGCGTCTATGACGCAGCACTGGCGTGGGCCGACCGCTTCGTCGACACCCCGTTGGCCGCGATAGCCGCCGCCAAGGAACTCATCGACGCTTGCCCGGATCCCGAGGCGCAGGCCCGTCGCTATGGCGAGGTGTTTGGCGCCGGACCCGGACAGTTAGGCTGCCCCGCATGACCGATCTTGATCCGGCTCCGAATCCGCACGCCACCGCAGAGCAGGTCGAGGCCGCGCGCAAGGACTCCAAGCTGGCCCAGGTGCTCTATCACGACTGGGAGGCCGAGAGCTACGACGACAAGTGGTCGATTTCTTACGACCAGCGTTGTATCGACTATGCCCGCGGCCGGTTCGATGCGATCGTGCCTGACGAAGCGATCCGCGACCTGCCCTATGACCGTGCGCTTGAACTGGGCTGCGGCACCGGGTTCTTTCTGCTCAATCTCATCCAGGCCGGAGTGGCGCGGCGCGGATCGGTGACCGACCTGTCCCCGGGCATGGTGAAGGTCGCCACCCGCAACGGACAGTCGCTCGGTCTGGATGTCGACGGTCGGGTTGCCGACGCCGAGGGTATCCCGTACGACGACGACAGCTTCGATCTGGTGGTGGGCCATGCGGTGCTGCACCACATTCCCGATGTCGAGAAGTCACTGAGCGAAGTGGTGCGAGTGCTCAAACCGGGGGGCAGGTTCGTCTTCGCCGGCGAGCCGACCAGGGTGGGCAACGCCTATGCGCGTCGGCTAGCCGACCTGACCTGGAAGACCACTGTGCGTGCGATGAAGCTGCCCGGTCTGGAGAGCTGGCGACGTCCGCAATCCGAACTTGACGAGAATTCACGGGCCGCTGCCCTGGAGTGGATCGTGGATCTGCACACCTTCGACCCCGCCGACTTGGAGCGGATGGCCAAAGCCGCCGGCGCGGTGGAAGTCCGCACCGCCAGTGAGGAGTTCACCGCCGCGATGCTGGGTTGGCCGGTTCGAACCTTCGAGTCGACCGTGCCGCCCGGAAAGCTCGGCTGGGGCTGGGCGCGCTTCGCGTTCAAGAGTTGGACGACGCTGTCCTGGGTCGACGCCAACGTCTGGCGGCGCGTGGTGCCCAAGGGCTGGTTTTACAACGTCATGATCACCGGGGTTAAACCGTCCTGAGCTTCACCCGCGCTGATGTCGACTACCTGACCGGTGGGGAGGGTCCGGCCGCGCTGGCCGAAGTGGCCGCCTTCGGGCTCACCGATGCCAGCCTGCTGGCCGATGTTGCGGCGATTCGGGAACGGTTCGGGGAGCGCACCGCAGTGCTCGTCGAAACGACCCGACTGCGCCGCAAGGCAACCA
>NZ_JAEMSG010000014.1:28856-43897 GCF_016462945.1 Mycolicibacterium sp.
CCGACGAGGCGCTGCAGCAGGCCACCACCGCCGCGGTGGCCCGGCACCGGGCGCAGCGACTCGTCGGCGCGGTGGTGCACGACGCCACCTGTTCGATCGGCACCGAACTGGCGGCGTTGCGCGACACCGCGGAGTACGTCATCGGTAGTGATATCGACGAGGTGCGCTTGGCGATGGCACGCCACAACCTCGGCGGGCAGGTGCGGTTGTGCCGTGCCGATGCGCTGCATCCGGTAAGCCGTGACACGGTCATCCTGCTGGACCCGGCCCGCCGGTCCGGCGGGCGACGACGATTCGACCCGCATGCCTACGTGCCCGCGCTGGATGAACTCGCAAAGGTCTACCGGGGTCGACCGACGGTGGTGAAGTGCGCGCCGGGTATCGACTTCGACGCGGTGCGTGGGCTGGGCTTCGACGGCGAGATCGAGGTGACCTCATCGGGTGGGTCGGTCCGGGAGGCCTGCCTGTGGTCGGCTGCTGTGGCTGAGCCGGGCGTGCGACGCCGGGCCACCGTCCTCGACCGCGCGGAGGTGATCACCGATGCTGACCCTGATGACTGCGGTGTCGGTGCGCCGGGCCGGTGGATCGTCGATCCCGACGGGGCCGTCGTGCGGGCCGGATTGGTGCGTCAGTACGCCACCGGGCATGGTCTGTGGCAGCTCGATCCAGATATCGCCTACCTCAGCGGGGCTGAGCTGCCCGACGGCGTGCGCGGATTCGAGGTGCTTGAGCAACTCCCGCTGCGGGAAAAGGTTCTGCGCCAGGCGCTTTCGGTCCGGGACTGTGGATCGTTGGAGATCCTGGTCCGCGGCGTTGACGTCGATCCCGATTTTTTGCGTCAACGCTTGCGCCCCTCGGGTAGCCAGGCCCTGTCACTGGTGATCACCCGGATCGGCACCGGGGCGAGTGCCCGCGCGGTGGCGTTTTTGTGCCGGGCGTCGCTCAGATTGGGCTGAAGCTGTACATCTGGCCGGCACTGGTGGCCACTACCACCGTGCGGTCTACGGCAACCGAGACCCCGACCGGGAACCCGGCGGCTTGATCAAGTGGGTAGGAGTTGAGCGTGTGCCCGTCGGCGGTATCGAACACCAGGAGCGACTGTCCCTCGGGGTCTGCCGCGACGACGTAGGCCACCTGTCCGGCCTGGCTTGAGGTGGTCAGCGGTGCGATGTCATCGCGTCGCCAGGCCACCTCGGCGCGCTCGCCGGAATCCTTGAGCGCCACCAGTGTGGTGTCCGGCCCGCCACCGACGATGATGAGCCCACCCGGCGCCACCGAGGGTGGCGTCTGAGGCTGAAAGTCGAGTGCAGCAGACCATTTCGGTGTGCCATCCTGCGCACGCAGTGCCCACAGAGTGCGATCGCGGCCGTTGACATACACCGTCTCGCCGTCCTCGGAGAGCACCGGTGCGGCCAGCACGCCCGCGGTGATGGCGTCGCTGGTCCACTCCCGGGTGAGCAGTGGGGTGCGTCCGGGTTGATAGCGCAATCCGGTCACAACCGAGGCTCCCGTTCCGGGCTGCCACACGCCGAGCACGGCCATTCCACTGGTCGCGGAGAAGGCGGGCGCGGAGGGTACCGGGCAGCCGGGAAGTGACTGTTGGCAATCGGTCAGCCCACGGGTGGCGTCGGTCGGGTCGACGCCGGCGACGAGGTCGATCGGTGTGCCCACTACGTCGCCGCGATGGGAATCGAATACCAGCACCTGGCCGAGGTGCGTTACCACGAGAAGCTGACCGTCGCCGAGAAACCTTGCGGTGGTGGGCATTCCGATCACGCCTGTGCGCCAGCGGACCCACTGGGTGGGCGGATAGGAAATCATCAGGCCGGGCTGACCCATGTAGAGGTTGTCGAATCCGTCGAACAGCGGGCTGGAGAAGCCGCCGCCGAGCACCATCCGGATGCACCAGCGTTGCCGGCCCTGATTGTTGTTCTCCCACACCATCAGCGAACAACCGCCAGCGGTCTGGGCGTTGACGGCCAGATAGTCGCCGTCTCCGAGCGCCGCTGCGGCCCCGAGTTCGCCCTTGACCGAACGGGTCCACTGCCCGGTGAGCGCGGATGCGCCGTCGGTGGCGATGTAGCTGCTGTTGGCTGCGTCGGCGTATTGGGCCGACCAACCCGGCGCCGCGGTGGACTCGACCCAGGAATCGGTATTGTCGCAGGCGGTCAATCCAGTCGCGACCAGTGCCGTCGACGCCAAGGCCAGCACTCGTCGCAGCACCGATGTCCTCTCCGTCGTCGAGCAGGTCGTACAGGCGAGACTATCGGAGCGAGTGGCACTGCTCGGATAGGCTCTCTGCCCATGACAAGCATGTGGGGTGCGCCGATCCACAAGCGCTGGCGGGGCTCCCGCCTGCGCGATCCCCGCCAGGCCCGGTTCCTCACAACAGCCTCGTTGAAATGGGTGATCGCCAACCGTGCCTACACACCGTGGTACCTGGTGCGCTACTTCCGGCTGCTGAAGTTCAAGCTCGCCAACCCGCACATCATCACCCGCGGCATGGTGTTCCTCGGCAAGAACGTTGAGATCCACGCCACTCCTGAACTGGCACAGTTGGAGATCGGCCGGTGGGTTCACATCGGGGACAAGAACACCATTCGCGCCCACGAGGGTTCGCTGCGACTCGGCGACAAGGTTGTCTTCGGTCGCGACAATGTCATCAATTGCTATATCGACATCGAGTTCGGTGACTCGGCGCTGATGGCCGATTGGTGCTACGTCTGCGACTTCGACCACAAAATGGACAACATCGGGTTGCCGATTAAGGATCAGGGCATCACCAAGACCCCGGTCCGGATCGGACCGGACACCTGGATCGCGACCAAGGTGACCATCCTGCGCGGCACCACCATCGGCCGCGGTTGTGTGCTCGGTGCGCATGCAGTGGTCAAGGGTGACATCCCGGACTTCTCGATCGCCGTCGGCTCGCCCGCCAAAGTGGTCAAGAACCGAAAGCTGGCCTGGGAGACCTCAGCGGCCGAGCGTGCCGAACTGGCGGCCCACCTGGCCGATATCGAGCGCAAGAAGAAAGCCGTCACGTAAACCCGCGCCGAGAGGTTAGCGCGCCGGCAGGGGGTGTTCGACGATTGGCCGTCGGGCATGCGACTGCCGCTCGGCGCGTTTGGCGGCCAGATACACCTGAGCGGTCTTGGTGGCCACGGTGTGCCAGTCGAAGTCCGATGTGAGGCGCTCGTGGGCGGCCACGGCGCGACGCTGGGCGGCGACGGGATCGTCGAGGACTGCGCGCACCGCATCGGCGAGTGCGGCGACGTCGCGCGGCGGGAAGGACAGTCCGGTCTGACCGTCGATCACAGCCTCGCGGAGGCCGCCGATATTGGAGGTCACCAGGGGAGTGCCGGCGGCCGCAGCCTCCAGCGCCACGATACCGAACGGTTCGTAGTGGCTGGGCAGGACTGCGACGTCGACGCGGTGCAACAACGTCAGCAGTTCATCGTGTTCGGCCCGGCCGGCGAACCGGATCGCCCTGAGCACCCTGTGCTTTCGGGCCAGCTCGACGAGCCAGGCATCCTGGGTGCCGTCGCCGGCGATGGTCAGTGTGGTTCCGGGATGGGTGCGGCGGATCCGGGGCAGGGCGGCGATCACCTCGTGGACGCCCTTCTCATATTCCAGGCGGCCGAAGTACAGCAGCTCCGGCGGACCGGCATGTGGGCTGCGCAGTGCGAACGGCCACCGGGTGGAGTCGATGCCGTTCGGGATGACGGTAATCTCGGCCAGTCCGGGACTGAACAGTTCGGTGATCTCATCGGCCATCGATGCCGAACACGCGATCAGCGAGTCCGATTCCAGCGCCAGCCAGGATTCGCTCGCGTGCACCTGTCGACTGATCGCACCCGATACCCACCCGGAGTGCCGGCCCGCCTCGGTGGCGTGGATGGTGGAAACCATTGGCACATCGAAGAACTCGGCCAGTGCAATGGCGGGGTGAGCCACCAGCCAGTCATGAGCGTGCACCACATCGGGCAGCCAGCCCTCGGCGCCCAGTCGCAGCCCGGCCCGGATCATGGCATGACCCATGGACAGCGTCCAGGCCATCATGTCGAGGCCGAAGTCAAACTCGTGCGGGTCCTGGGCCGCGGCGATCACCCGAACACCCTCGCGGACCTCATCGGTGGTCGGGTGGCTTGCCGGGTCGGTGCCGAAGGGCTGGCGAGACAGCACCACCACGTCGTGACCGTCGGCGGCCAGCGCGGTGGCCAGGTGATGCACATGCCGGCCGAGTCCGCCGATGACCACCGGCGGGTACTCCCACGACACCATCAGGATTCTCATGCGCTCACCGCGGTAGCCGCCTGGCGTCCAGTGCGCCGAACAGGCCGTCGGCGCGGTTCCAGTTCGCGGCCAATAGCACAGCGACCTCGCGGTGGCCGCCGGCCAGTGCATCGGCGATCTCCCGGGTGGCATGGGCATGCAGGTGGGCGCGATAGCGGGCATAATCGGCGGCGGAGTCCTTGCTGACCATGAACGGCCAGTCGCTGGACACCGTCAGCAGTGTCTCGCGCAGGATTTGATCGGCCACCAGGTCACGCGTCGGCGCGGCGTCGGTCTGGGACAGTGCCTTGTCGACGACCGACAGCGCGGTGTCGACCACCTCTGCATTGAGCGCCACCAGATCGGCCACCTTAGGCCCGGCCCACACCTGCCAGTCCTTGCCTGAACCCCACGAACTCGGCGGCAGATCAACCGGTGCGCCGACGAAGCCGTCGGCCAGGGCGTCGCTGAGGGTGCCGACGCGCACACCGGCTTCGGGCAGCGCGCGCAGCAGTCGCTCCAGCCAGATCGGGCCCTCGTACCACCAGTGCCCGAACAGTTCGGTGTCGAAGGCCGCCACCACGTGCGCGGGCCGGCCGATGCGCCGTGACTCGCTGCGGAGTCGGTCGCGCACCAACTCGACGAAGTCGGCGACGTGGGCGTCAATGACGCGCTCGGCACGCTGCGGGTCATACGGTGCTTTGGCTTCCGAGTCCACACTGCGGCCGGTGACGCGAGCCGGTTTGAGTCCGGTCAGGTGGTCGAAGGTGTGGAAGTCGCGGTAGGCGGCATTGCCGGGGTAGCCGGACTTCGGTGACCACACCCGGTAGGAGACCTGGAGATCACGGCCGAACGCCACTACGTCGGTGTCGCCGACCGGGCGGCCCAGCGCGGTGTCGCCGTGCAGCGAGGGCCCGTCGACCATGAAGTGCCCGACTCCGGCGGCGGCGTAGTCGCGCTCCATACCGGGGGCGTAGGCGCACTCCGGCGCCCAGATACCTCTCGGGGTGCGGCCCAGTCGTTGGCCGGCGTCGGCCAAGCCCTCGCGCAGTGCGAATTCGCGAAGACGCGGATTCAGCAGCGGCTGGAATGGATGCGCCAATGGACCGCCGAGTAATTCGACCGCGCCGGCATCGACCAGTTCACGCAGTAGCGGACTCGCACCGTGGCGCCACAGCGATGTGAAATCCTCGAGAGCCCGGGTGGCTTCGCCATATTCGCGAATCCCGAAGCGCCGCAGGGCTTCCGGTGCGCTTGCGGTCCCGGCCGCCGCGCCCGTCGGGGTATGCACATTGGCGGCCTCGAGTGCCCGGAGTTGCCAGTTGGACAGCCAGCGGTGCATACCGTCGAGGCAGTAGGGATCGTCGAGTTGTGCGGCGACCACCGGTGTCATCCCCAGGGTGATCAACCCGCGACGGTTTTCGGCAGCCAGCGTTCGGAGGACGCGCAGCAGCGGAAGGTAGGAAGCCGCCCAGGACTGGTAGAGCCACTCCTCGCCGACCGGCCAGCGGCCGTGGTGGGCCAGCCAGGGCAGGTGGGTGTGCAGCACAAGGCTGAACTGCCCGGGTACCGGTTCCCGGGAATGCGAAGGTGTCATGGGCGTACCGCGATCGCCAGCAGGTCCAGGCTCTCGTCGATATCGCGTCGTGATTCTTCGATGATGTTGAAGTCCTCGGATGCGACTGCGGTTACATCAGCGAGCAGCTCATCGGACCACGGCGCATCGGCGACCGCGCGGGCTATCTGGGCCCCGATGATGGAACCGCCGTGGCGGTTGTCCATCTCGGCCAGTCGCGGGCCGTGGAAAACGCCGTACAGTCCGTCGACCCGGAAGCCACCGCCGGTCAGCAGCTCGCGCAGTTCAGCGGCGTCGAGTTCGCGGGTGTGGAACGGGTTGAGCGGAGTGTCGCTGCCCGGGGTGAAGGTGATCCGGTTGGGCGTCGACATCAGCAGCAACCCGCCCGGGCGCAGCACCCGTAAGCATTCGGTAATGAATTGTGGTTGATCCCACAGATGCTCGATGACCTGGAAGTTCACCACCACGTCGATGGTGGCATCCGGGGTCGGCAGCGAAGTCAGATTGGCTGTGACGACCTGCACCCGGGGGTAGCGGGCGCGGACGTGCGCGACGGTGGCGGCGTCGTAGTCGACCGCCATCACGCGCCGGGCCACGGTCGCGATGAGGTCCGCTCCGTAGCCCTCCCCGCAGCCGGCCTCAAGTACCTCGCGACCTGCGCAGATGTCCGCACAATGGAGGTAGACGACCTCATGGCGGCGGAACCAGTAGTTCTCCACCGCCAAACCGGGCACGGTCCGCTCGCCGGTCAGCGGCAATCCGCCGTCGGCTGCGTCCCTCAGGTGCGCATTCATCGCAAGGCAGGCTAACCCGACGGGCCCGGATCGCGAACCTCGCGGTCATGACGGGCCTGCGGGAACACCAACTGTGAACAGCTATGGTGGTGGTGCGACCTACCCTAAGTTACTCGTCAGTAACGTGGCGTGGTCAGCGGAAGTGACCCCACAACGTGCGGCCCACCGGCCGTTCGACGCCTGCCAGGAGGACTACATAGCCATGACCAACATCGTGGTTCTGATCAAACAGGTCCCAGACACGTGGTCCGAGCGCAAGCTCACCACCGGTGACTTCACCCTCGACCGTGAGGCCGCCGACGCCGTGCTGGACGAGATCAATGAGCGCGCCGTCGAAGAGGCGCTGTTGATCAAGGAGAAGGAGGGCGGCGAGGGCACCGTCACCGTGCTGACCGCCGGCCCGGAGCGGGCCACCGAGGCGATCCGCAAGGCGTTGTCGATGGGCGCCGACAAGGGTGTGCACCTGCTCGATCCGCAACTGCACGGCTCGGACATGGTGCAGACCGGTTGGGCCCTGGCTCGCGCGCTCGGCTCCATCGACGGTACCGATCTGGTGATCGCCGGTAACGAGGCCACCGACGGCACCGGCGGCGCGGTCCCGGCGATCATCGCCGAATACCTCGGGCTGCCGCAGCTGACCCACATGCGCAAGCTCGTCGTCGAGGGCGGCAAGATCAGCGGTGAGCGCGAGACCGACGAGGGCCTGTTCACCGTCGAGGCGTCACTGCCCGCGATCGTCAGCGTCACCGAGAAGATCAACGAACCGCGCTTCCCGTCCTTCAAGGGCATCATGGCCGCCAAGAAGAAGGAAGTCACCACCCTCACCCTCGCCGATATCGGCGTTGAGGCCGACGAGGTTGGCCGCGACAACGCCGGATCGACCGTGCTGTCCTCGACTCCCAAGCCGCCGAAGACCGCCGGTGAGAAGGTCAGCGATGAGGGCGACGGCGGCACGAAGATCGCCGAGTACCTCGTCGCGCAGAAGATCATCTAAGACCCGACATCTAAAGACCCTGACAGGAGATAGAGAACCACGATGGCTGAAGTACTCGTGCTCGTCGAGCACTCCGAAGGAGCGGTGAAGAAGGTTACCGCCGAACTCATCACCGCCGCCCGTGCATTGGGCGAGCCGTCCGCTGTGGTTATCGGTGGCCCCGGCACCGCGGCACCGCTGGTGGAGGATCTCAAAGCTGCCGGAGCCGTCAAGATCTACATTGCCGAATCCGACGACGCGATCAACTACCTCATCACCCCGTTCGTCGACGTGCTGGAATCGCTGATCGGATCGGCAAGCCCGGCGGCGGTACTGATTCCCGCCACCGCTGACGGCAAAGAGGTCGCCGGCCGATTGGCCGCGCGGATCGGCTCCGGGATGCTCTCCGATGTCGTCGAGATCAACAGCGACGGCACCGCGATCCACTCGATCTTCGGCGGTGCGTTCACCGTCGCGGCGAAAGTCAACGCTGAGGTGCCGGTGATCACCGTGCGTCCCGGCGCGATCGAGGCCGCACCGGCCGCGGCAGCCGGCGAGCAGATCACCGTGGCCGTGCCGGCACCGGCGGCTAACGCCACCCGGATCATCTCCCGTCAGCCCGCGGTCGCCGGTGACCGCCCCGAACTCACCGAGGCTTCCATTGTGGTCGCCGGGGGGCGTGGTGTCGGCAGCGCTGAAAAGTTCAGCGTGATCGAAGAATTGGCGGACTCGATGGGTGGCGCAGTCGGTGCATCCCGTGCGGCCGTCGACTCCGGCTACTACCCGGGCCAGTTCCAGGTGGGCCAGACCGGCAAGACAGTGTCACCGCAGTTGTATGTCGCCCTCGGTATCTCCGGTGCGATCCAGCACCGCGCCGGCATGCAGACCTCCAAGACAATTGTTGCGGTGAACAAGGACGAGGAAGCTCCGATTTTCGAGATCTCCGATTTCGGTATCGTCGGCGATCTGTTCAGCGTCGCACCGCAGTTGGCCGAGGCGGTCAAAGCCCGCAAGGGTTAATCCCGGCTGCATTTCGACCCAAAGGCCCCTGAGTGCGCAGCGCTTCGGGAGCTTTTGCGTTAAAACGTCACGTGTTGTACACCGACACAACACCCGGCCGTAGGCGTTAGGTCAGACGGCATCGCGACCGTTTCGCTTATGAGCACTGCATCTGTACTCATAGCCCCCGACCACGCTGAGACCCGCCGCACCGCCGGCCCGCGCTACACGTTGCTTCTGAGCAACGACCCCGCTCTCATCGAAGCCGCCCAACGCTTGCGCTACGAGGTTTTCTCCACCGAACCAGGTTTTGCCCTCACCAACGACACCGGGATGGATGCCGACCGGTTCGACGAATTCTGCGACCACATCCTGGTGCGCGACGACGACGCCGGCGCAATCGTCGGCTGCTACCGGATGCTGCCACCGCCCGGCGCAATCGCGGCCGGCGGGCTTTATACCGCCACCGAGTTCGAGGTCAGTGCTCTCGACGCGCTTCGGCCCTCGATGGTGGAGATGGGCCGCGCGGTGGTGCGCAGCGACCACCGCAATGGCGCGGTCGTGCTGATGATGTGGTCGGGCATCCTCGCCTACCTGGATCGGTGCGGCTATGACCGCGTCATCGGATGCGTCTCGGTGCCGACGCACGGAGCGGGTGAGCCCGGCAGCGAATTGCGCGGGGTGCGTGACTTTGTCCGCAGCCGTCACGGCGCCCCGACCGAGTACACCGTCGTGCCCTACCGTCCGGTCGTGCTCGACGGCTTGGATCTGGACCAGATCGAACCCCCGGCCCGGCCGGCCCTGCCGCCACTGATGCGCGGATATCTGCGACTGGGCGCGCAGATCTGCGGTGAACCCGCCCATGATCCCGACTTCGGTGTCGGCGACTTTCCGGCCCTATTGGACAAGCGGCATGCCGATATCCGGTACCTCAACCGGCTCCGGTCGGCTTCGGCGGCCGTCGGCGAGGTCAACAACTGATGGTCTCCGTCGCGCACTCATGGTTGCCGAAAACCCTGTGCGGTGAGTCCTGCGTGAGTGTCGGCCTGGGCGAACCGGGACACCCTGTCCTGGAGGGTATTCGGACAGTGCGCCGCCTGGTAGCGGCGCTGCTGGTGTTTCCGACGCTCGCGGTGCTGGCAATACCGATGCCGGGTCGACGGCGCTTCCAACGCATTTATTGCCGGATGATGCTGCGCTGCCTTGGTGTTCGAATCACGCTGTCCGGCGGTCCGATTCGTAACCTGACAGGCGTTCTCGTGGTGAGTAACCACGTGTCCTGGGTGGATGTGTTCGCGATCGGCGCCGTGTTACCCGGTGCTTTTGTCGCCCGAGCCGATCTGGTGGACTGGCCGGGATTGGGACTTGCCGTGCGGCTGATGAATGTGATCCCGATCGACCGTGCCAGCCTGCGGCGACTACCCGCCGTGGTGGGTGTGGTGGCACAGCGGTTGAGTGCCGGCCGCACCGTCGTGGCCTTCCCCGAAGGCACCACGTGGTGCGGTCCGGACTTCGGGCCGTTCCACCCGGCCATGTTTCAGGCCGCTGTCGATACCGGCCGGCCGGTTCAGCCGCTGCGGCTGAGCTATCGCCATCGCGACGGTAGCCCGTCGACCGCGACCGCGTTCCTCGGCGAGGACTCGCTGTGGTCGTCGCTGAAGCGGATTGCCCGTGCGCGCCGGACGGTGGTCAACGTCGAGGTGCGTTCCCTGCAGCTGCCCGGGTCCGGCCGTCGTGAACTCGCGACGCGCTGCGAGGTGGAGGTCAGCGGCCGCCGTCGCGATGATCACCTCCCGGAGCTGGCCATCGGCGCCTAGCGGGCGCATCCGCTGTTCAGCCGGAGCGCCCCGGCCCGGCCGGTATCCTTGGAGGGCCATGAGCGATACCCGGTCGGTCTATCTCGACCACGCCGCCAGCACCCCGATGCACGCGAGAGCCATCGAGGCGATGACAGCGGCGCTGGAGATGGTCGGCAATGCGTCCTCATTGCACACCGCGGGCCGGGCCGCACGGCGGCGAGTGGAGGAGTCCCGCGAGACGATCGCCGCCCGCCTGGGTGCCCGCCCGTCGGAGGTGATCTTCACCGCCGGCGGCACCGACAGCGACAACCTGGCCGTCAAAGGGATTTATTGGGCCCGCCGCGATGCCGACCCGGCGCGTCGGCGCATCGTCACCACCGCCGTCGAACACCATGCCGTGCTCGACGCCGTTGAGTGGCTGGTCGAACACGAAGGCGCCGAGGTGACCTACCTGCCCACCGGCACAGATGGCTCGGTAACACCGGGGGCATTGCGTGAGGCGCTGGGTCAGTACGGCCCGCAGGTCGCACTGGTCTCGATCATGTGGGCCAACAATGAGGTCGGCACCATCATGCCGATCACTGAACTGGCGGCCGTCGCGGCCGAGTTCGATGTTCCCATGCACAGTGATGCCATCCAGACCGTCGGCCAGCTACCGGTCGGTTTCACCGCCGCCGGGTTGTCGGCGATGAGCATTACCGCGCACAAGTTCGGTGGGCCTACCGGAGTCGGGGCCCTGCTGCTGCGCCGCGACGTGGAATGCGTGCCACTCCTGCACGGCGGTGGCCAGGAGCGCGATGTCCGCTCCGGCACCATCGATGTGGCGGGTGCTGTCGCGATGGCGGTGGCCGCAGACATCGCCGTCGGCTCCCTGGACGCCAGCGCAGACCGGCTGCGCGCCCTACGGGATCGGCTCATCGACGGAGTTCTGAGTGCTGTCGATGATGCTCAACTCAATGGTGCTGTTGGCGAGCACAGGCTGCCCGGCAACACGCACTTCACCTTTGATGGCTGCGAGGGCGATTCGCTACTGATGCTCCTTGACGCCAACGGAATCGAATGCTCGACCGGTTCGGCCTGCACGGCCGGTGTGGCTCAGCCGTCGCATGTTCTGCTCGCGATGGGCGCCGACGCAGCCCGGGCGCGCGGATCGCTGCGACTGTCCTTGGGCCACACCAGCACCGATGCCGACGTCGATGCGGTGCTTCGAGTATTACCTGCGGCAGTGCAACGGGCGCGTCAGGCCGCCCTGGCCAGTGCGTCGGTCGGCGTGTCACGATGAAGGTATTGGCCGCGATGAGTGGCGGCGTCGACTCGTCGGTGGCTGCCGCCCGCATGGTCGATGCCGGCCATGAGGTCGTGGGTGTGCACCTGGCGCTGTCGCAGGCACCCGGGACGCTGCGCACCGGGTCGCGCGGCTGCTGCTCCAAAGAAGACGCTGCCGATGCGCGTCGCGTCGCCGATGTCCTCGCAATCCCCTTCTACGTCTGGGATTTCGCCGACCGTTTCGAACATGATGTGATCGACGACTTCGTCGACTCTTATGCCCGCGGCGAGACCCCGAACCCGTGCGTGCGCTGCAATGAGCGGATCAAGTTTTCTGCGCTGTCGGCCAAGGCACGGGCGCTAGGCTTCGACGCGGTCGCCACCGGCCATTACGCCCGACTCTCCGAAGGCCGGTTGCGCCGGGCCGTCGACGTGGATAAGGACCAGTCCTATGTGCTGGCCGTGCTGACTGCAGAACAGTTGCGCCACGCCGTATTTCCGGTCGGCGATACCCCCAAGCCGGAGATTCGGGCGGAGGCTGCCCGGCGCGGGCTTGCGGTGGCCGATAAGCCCGACAGCCACGACATCTGCTTCATCCCCTCCGGGGATACCCAGGCCTTCCTGGGTGCGCGCATCGGCGTGCGGGCCGGTGCCGTCGTCGACGCCGAAGGCACTGTGCTGGCACACCACGACGGTGTGCACGGCTTCACCGTGGGTCAGCGCAAGGGTCTGGGTATCCCCGGGCCCGGGCCCGATGGTCAGCCGCGCTACGTCACCGCCATCGACGCCGATTCAGGCACCGTCCGCGTCGGCGGGGTGAGCGATCTCGACGTGTGGTCGCTGACCGGTGTGCGGCCGGTGTTCACCTCGGGTGTCGAACCCGTCGGATCGGTCGACTGCGCGGTTCAGGTGCGTGCTCACGGTGGCGTGGTGGGCGCGATGGCTGGACTCGCCGACGGCCGGTTGCAGGTGGCGTTGCGTGAACCGCTGCGCGGGGTGGCGCCCGGCCAAACCATGGTTCTGTATCGACCGGACCCCCCAGGTGACGAAGTCATCGGAAGCGCCACCCTCGTCACGAACCCACGGTGAGTGTTTTCGCGGCAGCCACCGGAGTGGGCTCGTGGCCCGGTTCGACGCCGCGGGAGGCCGCCGAGATCGTCATCGGCGAACTACACCAACTCCCGCACCTGGTGGAGCTTCCCGAACGGGGCGTCGGCGCCGACCTGATCGGCCGCGCCGGAGCGCTGCTGGTGGACATCGCGATCGATACCGTCACCCGCGGCTACCGGATCGCCGCGCGCCCCGGCGCAGTGATGCGGCGGGCGCGCAGCCTGCTCGACGAGGACGTCGACGCACTCGAAGAGGCATGGGAGAAAGCCGGCGATCCCGCCTTGGTGGTCAAGGTGCAGGTGCCGGGTCCCATCACGCTGGCCGCGCAGTTGGAACTGGCTAATGGTCACCGGGCAATCACCGATGCCGGGGCGGTGCGTGATCTGACCGCATCGCTTGCCGAGGGCGCTTCCCGTCACCGCGCCGAAGTGGCCCGGCGGCTGTCGACGACGGTGGTGGTTCAGTTCGACGAACCACTGCTGACGGTCGCGCTGGCCGGCAGGCTGGCCGGCGTGACGGCGTTGAGCACGGTGCATCCGGTGGATGAGACCCGTTTCATCAGTCTTCTCGACGAGTGTGTGGCCGCTGTCGGTGGTCAGGCTTTGCTGCACAGCTGCGCTGCTGGTTTGCCGTGGAAGGCGTTGCGGCGCAGTGCGATCAGTGCCGTATCGCTGGATATCGACACCCTGTGCCCCGCCGACCTGGACGGCCTTGGCGAGTTCGTCGACTCCGGGCGCAGTGTGGTGCTGGGCGTGGTTCCCGCACTCGCCCCGGCCCGAGTGCCTTCCGTCGAGGAACTGGCCGCGGCGGCGGTCGGCGTCACCGATCGGCTCGGCTTTGCGCGCGCGGTATTACGCGACCGGATCGGAATCAGCCCGGCCTGCGGGCTTTCCGGCGCCACCGAAGCATGGGCACGTTCCGCGATCGGGTTCGCGCAGCGCCTTGCCGAGGTGATGGCCAGCGAACCGGAGTCGATTTAGTCGATATCTGGACCGCGTCCGGCTCTGATTCCGCCGGTGTGGCGTTACGATGCGGCAATGCCGGCAAGCGCAGATTACGGTTTCGGCTGGCCAACCGCCCCGATACCCGCTGCGGGACCGATTGCGACATGGCCGCAGCCCGGTTCGGCTGGCGGACCGCTTGCAGCCGCCGCGCACTGGTCTCGCTGGCTGATACTCGGCGCGGTGGTGGTGGCGGGCGGGCATTTCGTCGGACTGCCCGCGATCGCGGGGCCGACCGCCCTGGTTATCGCCGGGTTGGGATTCTTGGCTGGCGTGCCACACGGTGCCGCCGACCACGTGATTGCCGCGCGCCTGTCAGGCGGTAGATCCATGCTTGCGATCGTCGTAGTTTACGCCGGGATCGCCACTGCGGCGTGGGCATTGATGGAGTGGGCTGGGCTGATTGCACTGGCCGTGGTGGTGGCATTCAGTGCCCTGCACTTCGGACTCGGAGAACTTGAGGTCTGCCACCAGCTGACCGGGTGGCGACCGGGGCGCCTGGTTGCGGTTGCGGTTGCGGTCGCCGGCTGTGGAGCGCTGGTTTTGCCGCTGGCTCGTTCCGGCGAACAGCTCAGGGGCGTGGCGGCGGCGATTTCGCCCGGACTTGCGCCGTTGATCAGCGGGCGACTCTTCGAGAGGTCTCTGGCAGGGATTTGGTTGGTTGCGGCAGTGATCGCGATTATCGCGTCGCTGCGGGCGGCTCAGCGGTTGATCGCACTCGACATCGTCCTCGTCGGTGCATTGGGCATGCTCGCCCCACCGCTGGTCGCATTCGCCCTGTGGTTCGGTGGCTGGCACGCGATACGGCACTGCGCGCGCATGCTGACCGTCGAGCCGGAGTGTGCGGCGTTGGTGCGCTCGGGTCGAAATCGCGCGGCGGTCCTGCGGTTGATCCGACTCGCCGCATTGCCCTCGGTTGCCGCACTGACAACGGTGCTGGCCCTCGGCTGGATCACGGTGACGGCATCAGATCCCACGCTGGTTGTGGCTGAGATCCTGAGGCTGCTGCTAGCCCTCACGGTGCCACACATGGTGGTGGTCTGGTGGCTCGACCGGACCACCGGTTAGCGCCTACAGGGGCGTCGTCACGTCTTCAGGTCGGTCTCGATTGGCCGCAGGCCGGGCCCGAGGTAGTACAGGAGAAGCAGGGCGTTGAGCACCAGGACGAGACGTACGTCGATCGCGATGGCGACGGCAGCGATGACCGGGAATACGACGGTTGCGAGGCCGTAGCGCAGGAAAAGCCTCCGT
>NZ_JAEMSG010000076.1 GCF_016462945.1 Mycolicibacterium sp.
TATATGGACACTGTGATCTCTGACGACGCGTTGCTCGCCCTCGACGAATTCGCGCTGCTGAGCGAAAACGCCGCCCAGGCCGCAGTAGCCGATCCACTTCCGGCCGTCACCCGCCTGAACCGCGGGCCGATCAGCGCCCTGCGCTGGGGTACCGATCTACCCCGGGTGGTGTTCCTGCACGGCGGCGGTCAAAACGCGCACACCTGGGACACCGTCATCCTCGGCCTGGGCCTGCCGGCGCTGGCGATCGATCTGCCTGGACACGGCCGATCGGCCTGGCGCGAGGACGGCGATTACGGGCCCAAGCTCAACGCGGCGGCGGTCGAACCTGTGATTCGCGAGCTCGCACCGGATGCCGGCCTGGTCGTCGGCATGTCGCTGGGCGGCCTGACCGCCATGCGGTTGGCGGTCACCGCACCGGAATTGGTGCCCAGACTGGTGATGGTCGACGTCACGCCGTCCGCGCCCGAACGCCACGAACAGATGAACAAGGCACAGATGGGTGCGGTGGCACTGGTTGAGGGCGAGCGGAACTTCCCCAGCTTCGCCGCCATGGTGGACGTCACCGTTGTGGCGTCGCCGCACCGGACCCGGGAATCGTTGCGGCGCGGGGTTTTTCACAATTCCAAGAGACTCGACGACGGCAGCTGGACCTGGCGTTACGACACCTTTCGCAAAGGCGACGGATTCAATGCGCTGTGGGACGACGCGGCGGCGCTCACTGCGCCGACAATATTGGTGCGCGGCGCAAACTCATTTTTCGTCAACGACGACGACGCGGCTGAGTTCGCCCGCGTAGCACCCGGCTTCCAGCAGGTGATCGTGGTTCCCGACTCCGGGCACTCGGTGCAGGGCGACCAGCCACGGGCTTTGGTGGAGATCCTGCGTTCGGTACTTGACCCCCCGGTGCTTGATCCCGGTGCTTGATCCCCCGGTGTTCGACCCCGGGCCTAACCTGTGGCCATGACCTTCCCCATCCGAATCGGTGTCCAGCTTCAACCGCAGCACGCTCCTGACTACGCCCAGATCCGCGATGCCGTGCGCCGCTGCGAGGACCTCGGCGTCGATATCGTATTCAACTGGGACCACTTCTATCCGCTCTACGGCGATCCCGACGGTGCCCACTACGAATGCTGGACCATGCTGGGAGCGTGGGCCGAGCAGACCTCGCGAGTCCAGATCGGCGCACTGGTCAGTTGTAACTCCTATCGCAACCCTGAATTACTCGCCGATATGGCCCGCACCGTCGACCACATCTCAGGCGGGCGGCTGATCCTCGGTATCGGTTCGGGGTGGATGCAGAAGGATTACGACGAGTATGGCTACGAGTTCGGCACGGCCGGGAGCCGTCTCGACGACCTCGCGGCTGCACTGCCGCGGATCACCTCCCGGCTGGCCAAACTCAATCCGGCCCCCACCCGGAGGATCCCGATCCTGATTGGCGGGCAGGGCGAACGCAAAACGCTGCGACTGGTCGCCGAACACGCCGATCTGTGGCATTCCTTCACCAACTCCACCACCTACCCGGGTAAGTCCGCGGTGCTGGCCCGGCATTGCGCAGACACCGGCCGCGATCCCGACACGGTGGAGCGTTCGTCGGGAGTGGAGGGCCGAGACGGCGACACCCTGGTGGCCAATGCTGAGGCGCTGGCGAACCTCGGCGTGACCCTGATGACCGTCGGCTGCGGCGGACCCGACTACAACCTCGGACCGGCCGAGACGCTGGTCCGTTGGCGGGACGGCCGTTGAGCCCCGCGCCGGCGGACGTGCGCACTTCGCATTAGCCGACGACCTGCAACGGTTAGACTCGCAAACTATGTCAACGCCCGAACCGCAGGTCATCGACTTGGCCGGTGAGCTGCAGCGGGTGGTCGCCAAACTGATCACGGTCGTGCGACGCGGTGACGCCAACAGCGGGTCGCGCCCCGACCTGACGTTGGCGCAGGTTTCCATCCTGCTGACCCTGCTGGACAGCGGACCCATCCGGATGACGGAGTTGGCTGCCCGTGAGCGGGTGCGCACACCCACCACCACGGTCGCGATCCGGCGACTTGAGAAGCTCGGTCTGGTGAAGCGCTCGCGCGACCCCTCCGATATGCGGGCAGTCCTCGTCGAAGTGACCCCACAGGGCTTGGTCCAATACCGGGAAGCACTTGAGGCCCGCCGGCTTCACCTGGCCGAATTGCTGAACCGGCTCACCGATGCCGAGCGCGCCGACCTGGTGCGCGCACTCAAGGCGCTGGAACATCTCACCAGCGTCGAAATCGGCTGAACCCGAATCGATCAGCCCAACCAATCCAGAACCGCGGCCGCCGTCCATGACTGTTGCATGCTGCCCAACGGTTCCCCGGTGAACGGTTCGTAGTACTCGGCGAACGTTCCATCGCTGGCCTGTCGTAGTCCTTCGGTACGAAGGATCAGGGACCGCTCCGCCCATCCGCGCCGCGCGAAGGCCCAGGAGAACAGCCACGTCAGCACCGGCCATACCGGACCCCGCCAGTACTCCCGCGGCCGGAAGTCCTTCGACACCGGCGAGGTCGAGGGGATCAGCGCGTACTTCAGGTCGGGGTAACCGCAGAACCTGGGGCCTTCCAGAAGTTGAAGCAGTGCTCTCTCCTGTCCGTGCGGCAAGCCCCCGCACAGCAGCGGAGCGAACTGGGCGGCGGTCTCCGTCGCGATCCATGATTGGGAGCGGAGATCGAAATCTCTTGCCGCACCTGATCGTTGGTCGGTGGTTTCGACAACGCCGCCACGGAAGCGCTCGGCCCAGGAATACAATTCGCGGACATCAGCCCTGGGCCGCCTGTGATCCTCACCGATGTTGGCCAGCACATCGCAGGCGAGGGAGAAAATCGCCGAGAAGAAGGTGTCTTCCACTGCGAAGCTCATCGCATTCGGCAACAGGTGATCGTCGTAGCGCGCCGACTTCATCTCCTCCAACAGCCACAGGTAGCGGTCATACTCGCCGTCGGATGGTCGCTGGCCGGGGTCGGTGATGATGTGGGTGTCGGCACGCTCGTACGTCGGCATCCCACCGGCGACGACGCGTGCGTAAGCGGCATCCCAGCGTGGCGAGTTGTCCATACCGGATTCCCACCCGTGGTAAAGCGTCACCCTGCCGCGCTGGTCGGGGTCGCGCGCCTCGGCCAGCCAGCGATGCCAGCGCACGAGATCGTTCCAGCGCCGGTCCAGGAAAGTCTCGGCAACCGCGCGGGTCGAGCGTCCACGGGTGCGGGCCCGATCAAGGATGCGCTGTACCGCGATCGCATGCACCGGCGGCTGGGTGATACCTGAGGTCTGCCGGCCCGATGGCGCGGCCGCGGCGAGCTCCGAACACGCCCACCGGTCAGGGCCGGGAAAGTAGCCGTCGACCCCGGGGGCGAACACGATGTGCGGGATCATCCCGTTGGCCCACTGCGCCGACAGCAGGGTGTCCAACTCCACGACCGCCCGCTCCACGCTCAATGAAGCCAGCCCGACCGCCACGAACGCCGCGTCCCAACTCCACATATGCGGATACAGCTGCGGTGCCGCCGACGTCATAGCGCCGAGGTCATTGCCGCGAAGCAGGTAGGCCGCACGGGCAGCAAGCTGAGTCGGCGCGAAGCCGGCATCGAACGTCACACCCCCATTCTGCGGTGCGCGGGGCCCCGAGCGCGGATCGGTAGGGTGACCGACATGCCGGGCCGCGCCGATAACGATGCCGAGCGAAGCGGTGAGGAAGAGCGGCACACCCTGCGCACCGCGCTGATCACCGGAGCCGGAAGGGGTATCGGCGAAGCAATCGCCGAGGCCCTGGCGCCTTCCCACAGCCTGCTGTTGGCCGGCCGGCCGTCGACACACCTCGACGCCGTCGCCGCCAGGCTGGGCGCCACCACCTGGCCCATGGACCTGACCGACCCCGAGGGCATCGAGGCCGCCGCGGAGATGCTCACCAGGCTCGACGTGCTGGTACACAACGCCGGTGTGTCCTTTCCCGGCCGGGTCGCCGAGTCCGTCCCGGACGAGTGGCGAGCCACCTTCGAGGTCAACGTGACGGGCGCGGTCACACTCACCTGCGCGCTGCTGCCGGCGCTGCGCGCCGCGCACGGCCAGGTGATCTTCATCAACTCCGGTTCCGGACTGAACGCCTCGCCCGGCCTGGCCTCGTACTCGGCGAGTAAGTTCGCGTTGCGGGCATTCGCTGATTCGTTGCGCACCGATGAACCGCTACTCCGGGTCACCAGCATCCACCCCGGTCGGGTCGACACCGAGATGCAGCAGGGTCTCGTTGCCTACGAGGGCGGTGAATACGACCCGGCCGATTTCCTCACGCCGCAGACCATCGCCGGTGTGGTTGCCACGGTTGTCGCCACACCGGCAGACGCCCACACCCACCAGGTGGTGATCCGCCCACGCGGGCGGCACTGATGACCCCGCGAACGTGCGCGTACTGAGCTGCGCGGCGGCGTGTCGGTGTACCGACACGCACGCTCGCGGCTACATGACGAGGTTGACCAGTCGGCCGGCCACCACGATGACCTTCTTCGGTGTGGCGCCGGCCAGAAAAGCGGCCACCTTCTCCTCGGCCAACGCGGCCGCCTCCAGGACATCGCGTCCGGCGTCGGCGGCGACGGTGATACGGCCGCGAACCTTGCCGTTGACCTGAACCGGGTACTCGACGGTGTCGGTGACGAGGTAGCGGGGGTCGGCCTCCGGGAACGGACCGTGCGCCAGCGACTGATCGTTGCCGAGCCGGTGCCAGAGTTCCTCGGCCAGGTGGGGTGCCAGCGGCGCGACCATCAGCACCAGGGGCTCCAGTGCCGCCCGGGCGCTGATACCGCCCTTGGTCAGGTAGTTGGTGTACTCGATCAACTTGGCCACCGCGGTGTTATTCCGCAGCCCGACATAGTCCTCAGATACCCCGGCGATGGCCCGGTGCAATTGCCGCAAGGTCTCATCATCCAGCGATTCGTCGGAAACCCTTGTCTGCCCCCTGGTTTCGTCAACCACCAACCGCCACACCCGCTGCAGGAAGCGGTGCGCACCGACGACGTCCTTAGTCGCCCACGGCCGCGATGCCTCCAGCGGGCCCATCGACATCTCATAAACCCGAAGGGTGTCTGCGCCGTAGCCGTCGCAGATCTCGTCGGGCGAGATTGAGTTCTTCAAGCTCTTGCCGATCTTGCCGAACTCCTGGAAGACCTCGGCCTCGCCCTCGGATCCGGGCAGGAAGAACTTGTCGCCGCGTTCAACAACGTCGGCGGCCGGTACATAGGAGCCGCGAGCGTCGGTGTAGGCGAAGGCCTGGATGTAGCCCTGATTCACCAGGCGGCGATAGGGTTCCCGCGACGTGACGTGGCCGAGGTCGTAGAGCACCTTGTGCCAGAACCGGGAGTACAGAAGGTGCAGCACGGCATGTTCGACGCCACCGACGTAGAGATCCACACCACCGGGATCGCCCGCGCCGTGTTCGGTCGGTCGCGGACCCATCCAGTAGGCCTCGTTCTCCGTGGCGCAGAACTGATCGGCGTTATGCGGGTCGGCGTAGCGCAATTCGTACCACGAGCTACCCGCCCACTGCGGCATGACGTTGGTGTCACGGGTGTAGGGGCGTAGACCGTCACCGAGGTCGAGCTCGACATGCACCCATTCGTCGGCCTTGTTCAGCGGCGGTGAGGGTTCGCTATCAGCGTCCTGCGGGTCGAATGACACCGGTGCGTAGTCCTCGATATCGGGTAGTTCCACCGGAAGCATCGAATCGGGCAGCGGGTGCGCGCGGCCGTCGGCGTCATCAACGATGGGAAACGGCTCACCCCAATATCGTTGGCGGGCGAAAAGCCAGTCGCGCAATTTGTATTCAATGCGGCCATGGCCGCCGCCGGCGGCTTCGAGTCTGGCGATGATCGCCTCTTTGGCGGCGCTGACGTTGAGGCCGTCAAGAGAGTCGGAGTTCACCAGGGTGCCGTCGCCCGTGTACGCCTCTTCCGCGACGTCACCGCCGGTGATGACTTCGATTACCGGCAGCCCGAACTCGGTGGCGAACTCCCAGTCACGGGGGTCGTGACCGGGCACCGCCATGATCGCTCCGGTCCCGTAGCCGAGCAGAACGTAGTCGGCGATGAAGATCGGGACCTGCTGGCCGTTCGCAGGATTGGTCGCATAGCTGCCGAGGAAAACACCGGTCTTGGCCTTGTTCTCCTGTCGTTCCAGATCGGACTTGGCCGCGATTGAACGGCGATACCCAGCGACCGCCGCCACCGGGTCGGTCGCACCGGCCGTCCAGCGCTCGTCGACGTGATCGGGCCACTGCGTCGCGACGAGGCGGTCGACGAGTTCATGCTCAGGCGCCAGCACCAGGTAGGTGGCTCCGAACAGAGTGTCCGGGCGCGTCGTGAACACCTCGATGCCGGCATCGGCAGCGGCGAAAAGCACCGCGGCCCCGGTGGATCGACCGATCCAGTTGCGCTGCATGGCCTTGACCTTCTCCGGCCAGTCCAGCACGTCGAGATCCTCGAGCAAACGGTCGGAGTAGGCGGTGATCCGCATCATCCACTGGCGCAACCGCTTCCGGAAGACCGGGAAGTTTCCCCGCTCACTACGCCCATCGGCGGTGACCTCTTCGTTGGCCAGTACGGTTCCCAGACCCGGGCACCAGTTGACCAGCGACTCGGCCCGGTACACCAGGCGGTGGCCGTCCACCACGTCGGCGCGCTCACCGGCGGAAAGCTTGGACCAAGTCCGGCCATCGTCGAGGTGCCTTGCTCCGCTGTCGAATTCGGCGATCAGCTCACGGACCGGCCGGGCCTTGTTCAGTACCGGATCGAACCAGGCGTTGTAGATCTGCAGAAATATCCACTGTGTCCACCTGTAGAAGTCGACGTCCGTGGTGGAGAAGCTGCGGCGTTGATCATGTCCGAGTCCCAACCGACCCAGTTGGCGACGAAAGTTGACGATATTGGCTTCGGTTCTCGTCCGCGGATGGGTACCGGTCTGAACGGCGTACTGCTCGGCCGGAAGTCCGAATGCGTCGAAGCCCAACGCATGCAGCACATTGCGTCCGGTCATCCGGAAATATCGGGCATAGACGTCGGTGGCGATGTATCCCAGCGGGTGGCCGACGTGCAGACCCTCGCCGGATGGGTAGGGGAACATGTCCTGCACAAACATTTTGTCGGTGGGAACCGGTGAGCCGTCGGCGGGTGCCAGGGATCCCACCGGGTTCGGCACGTTGAAAGTTCCCCATTGCTGCCAGTTGTCCTGCCACTGATGCTCAATGCGACCGGCCAGTTCGGGCGTGTAGCGAAAGGGCGGCACATCCGGATCGGTCTCCCCGTGGCCGACGGAGTTGCCCGTCGCGGCGGTCGGGGATTCGGTCACGCCCCTAGGGTATCGGGACGCACTCAACGGCAACGGCTCGGTATCGGTTGCGTTTCATGCCGGTCAGAGGTTGGTTCCAAGTCGATTCCAACCCTGTCTGCGCGCTGTTGACGTGCATACAGTCGACATGGATAGGTGGGCCGCCCCGGCCTGAAACGTGCGAAGAGGAAATCTGCGATGAACAGGATCGCCCGCAATTGGCGGGTACTGGTAGGCGGTGTCGCCGCCGGGTCGGTGGCCGTACTCGGTTTCACCGGCGCCAGCGCTTCAGCTGAGCCGGTACAGCCCGTGCCACCCGTGCCGGCAACAGCGCCGGCCACGGTGACCGCTACCCAAACGGTCACCGTCACCCCGCAGGCGACCCCCCAGGCCGCGACAACCGCCGCGGATGCCGCGGCAGGAACTCCCGCGGCGGCGGCCGCGACTGCTACTCCCGCGGCGGCTGCCCCGGCTGATTCGCCCGCGGTACCCCTGACACCGGCGACATCCGGAACCCTGACGCAGTTCTTGAAAGACAAGGGCGTCGTGATGGAGCCGCAGAAGGCGGACGGGTTCACCGCGCTGAATCTCGTGCTGCCGATGCCCACCGGCTGGCGGACGATTCCCGATCCCAATGTCCCGAACGCGTTCGCCGTGATCGCCGACCGACAGGGCGGCGACGGCCTGTACAGCTCCAACGCCGCATTGACGGTCTACAAGCTGATCGGGGATTTTGATCCTCGCGAGGCGATCAGTCACGGCTATGTCGAGAACCAGAAGCTGTTCGCCTGGCAATCGACGTCCGCGTCGATGGCCGATTTCGGCGGTTTCCCCTCATCGATCATCGAGGGGACCTACCGCGACACCGATATGACGCTCAACACCTCTCGCCGCAATGTGATCGCGCAATCCGGTTCTGATCACTACCTGGTGACGCTGTCGGTCACCACGGCGTCGAACCAGGCGGTCGCGACGTCAGGCGCCACCGATGGGATTGTCAACGGATTCAGGATCACCTTGCCGACTACGGCACCGGCGCCCGCCGCTGCTGCAGCGGCGGTGGCAGCAACCGCACCCGCGGCTACCGCACCGACGGCCGCGGCTGCGCCCGCCACCGTGCCCGCGGTGGTCCCGGCAACCGCACCCGCGGCGGTGCCCGCTCAATAACGGCGGTCCCCGGCTCGTATGGTGCATTCCATGATTGTCGGAGCGGTTCTGAGTCTTTGCCTGGCCGCACTGATCGGTGGCTCAGGTCTTTGGACGCTGGCCCGTCGTCCCGGTGTTGACCTCACCGGGCGGGTTCTGCGAGCGGTGGCGCCCACTCAAATCGCAGCCGCGGTGATGCTGGCTGCCGGGGCAATCGCGGCGCTGGCCGCCCCCGCGCGGATCGGGCTGATCGGTTTGATCATCGGTTCCGTCGGCGCGATCAGCACAATTGGCACCGGGTCCTGGCGCGCCGCGCGGTACGCCGCACAGCAGGAAGTCACATCCAGCTGCGGTTCCGCTGACGGCTGCGCCGGGTGTACTCAGCTGTGCCGCTGAATCCCGAAGTCCTAGTTGCGATCCAGGTCGATCGGATGCGTCGCCAACAGCGGCAACGGCATGGGCTGGCGGCGCAACACGTGGGACCATAAATCCACCCGCGGCTCCACCAGAACGTCAGAAGGTAAGGTCGACAACACAATCCAGTCATCGCGCTCGATTTCACCGTCGAGTTGGCCGATAGTCCACCCCGAATAGCCGGCAAATATCCGCACGCCTTCGACCGATTCGGCGATCGATTCCGGATCGGCATCAAGGTCAACCATCGCGATGCGGCCGGCGACATGGCGCAGGCCCGCCATCCCGTCGGGGTCGACACCTATCCGAAGTGTGCCCAGACACAGCGCGGCGTCCCGCTTCACCGGTCCCCCGACGAACATCGTCTTGGGCTTTGCAGCCAGATCAGTCCATTGCGGCAATACGTTGTAGACCGCGGTCTCGCTGGGCCGGTTGAGCACCACCCCCAGGGTGCCGCCGTCATTGTGCTCGACAATATAGATGACACTGCGGCGGAACGTGGGCTCCATCAGGTCAGTACTGGCGAGCAGCAAGGTACCCGCCCGCACCGCATTCGCCGCGGGGGCTATGAAGTCCTCGGGTTCCTCCTGCTGAGCCACATGCCAATCATGGCATGGCGGTCTGCGCCGAACAGGCACGTGTCACCGGGATGTTTGTACTGTGAGCCAGTGATCGACACTCGCGCCACCGTCTTCGTGCGGTCGGTGCGCACGATGCCGGACTTCTGGCAGCTGCTGCAGGTCCGGATGGCAAGCCAATTCGCCGACGGTCTTTTTCAGGCCGGTCTTGCGGGGGGCTTGCTGTTCAATCCCGAACGGGCAGCCGACCCGCTGGCGATTGCCGGAGCGTTCGCGGTGCTCTTCCTGCCCTACTCGATGCTGGGACCGTTCGCCGGTGCGTTGTTGGATCGTTGGGACCGCCGGATGGTGCTGATCGTGGCGAATGCGGCACGGTTGGCACTGGTAATCGGTGTCGCCGCATTGCTGGCGGCGGGCGCCCGGGGTGTGTTCGTGTTGTGCGCTGCATTGACCGCCAACGGCTTCGGCCGTTTCGTGACGTCGGGCCTGGGCGCTGCGCTGCCGGATGTGGTGCCACGGGAGCGGGTCGTGACCATGAATTCGTTGGCCACCGCGCTCGGTGCCACCGCCGCATTCCTGGGTGCCAACTTCATGTTGTTACCGCGGTGGATGTTCGGCTCCGGCGATGCGGCGGCCGGGACCGTCATCTACCTGGTCGCCGTGCCCATAGCGATCGCGTTGCTGCTATCGCGAGGTTTCCGGCCACACGCGCTCGGGCCGGTGCGCGCCGACGCGGAGGGCTCGGCCCTCCACACGGTGGCCACCGGCTGGGCCTATGGTGCCCGGACGGTGCGATCGATACCTACGGTGGCCGCGACACTGTCCGGTCTGGCCGCCCACCGCATGGTCGTCGGCATCAACACGCTGCTGGTGCTTGTGATCGCCCGCCAGGCCGGCGCCGCGGGCTTCGCCGGGCTGGGTACCGTCGTCGCGTTCGTCGCCGCCGCCGGCAGCGGCTCATTCCTGGCCAACGTGCTGACTCCGGCGGCAGTTCGGCGGTGGGGCCGCTATGCCAGCGCCAACACCGCGCTGGCGTTCGCGGCGATCGTTCAGCTCGCCGGTGCGACCCTGCATCTGGTGATCATGGTGGCCTGCGGTTTCTTCCTCGGCCTAGCCGGTCAGGTGGTGAAGCTCTGCGCCGACACCGCCATGCAGATCGATGTTGACGACACCATGCGCGGGCATGTCTTCGCCGTTCAGGACTCGCTGTTCTGGATGTCATTCATTCTCGCGGTGAGCGCGGCGGCCCTAGTGATCCCGGCCGATGGGCGGTCTCCGGCGCTGGCGCTGGCCGGTTCTGTGCTTTATCTGGCCGGGCTGGTCATGCATGCGCGCATCGGCAGACGCCGGTTGCCGACGAACTAGGCTGAGCCACATGGCCGGTGCCGACCCGATGGTCGATGATCTGCACGCTGAGAGTGAAGCACTCGACGCACTGGTCGATCAGCTTGATGCCCAACGCTGGGCGGTGGCAACGCCGGCCCACGGCTGGACGATCGCACATCAGATCGGACACCTGCTGTGGACCGATCGGGTGGCGCTGATGTCGATCACCGACGAGGCGGCGTTCGGCGAAATGGTCGCCGCAACCGAAACCGCGATCGACACATTCGTCGACGATGCCGCCGCCGAACTGGCCGCGCTGCCGCCGGCCGAGCTCTTGACCGACTGGCGGCGCACCCGCAACACGTTGCATGCAGCGTTGCGCACCGTGCCGGACGGTCGCAAGCTGCTGTGGTTCGGGCCACCGATGAGCGCGGCGTCGATGGCGACCGCCCGTCTGATGGAGACCTGGGCGCACGGCCTGGACGTAGCCGACGCGCTCGGCGTGCAGATACCTCCGTCGATGCGGCTGAAGTCGATCGCTCACCTGGGAGTGCGCACCCGCGATTTCGCGTTCACCGTGCACGGCCTCACGCCGCCTGCCGACCCGTGTCGGGTGGAGTTGACGGCTCCCAATGGCGGCCTGTGGACGTGGGGTCCCGAGGATGCGGGGCAACGGGTCAGCGGGTCGGCCCTCGACTTCTGCTATCTGGTCACCCAGCGGCGGTCGCGGGCGAAGTTGGGCCTCGTCACCCACGGCGTTGACGCCGAGAAGTGGTTGGAGATCGCCCAGGCCTTCGCGGGCCCGCCCGGCTCGGGCCGCTGAGCGCGACAGCGCGAAGCGGAGCCGAGCCGAATCCCACCCACGCCGGGCCGCTGAGCGCGACAGCGCGAAGCGGAGCCGAGCCGAATCCCACCCACGCCGGGCCGCTGAGCGCGACGGGTTCACACGCGCAGTGTTACAGCGCGGCCGCGCCGTCGGCAGCGCCGTCACCATCGCTGTCGGTGAGCGCGATATCCCAGCGGCCGTCCCCGTCCACGTCCACATACCCGTTGGCGAACTGGCCGTCCGGGTCGGCGCGCAGCACACGATCGGCCAGACCATCACGATTGACATCGAGCAGGCGATCCGGTTCGCCGTCACCGTCGACATCGACCGGTGCGCCCGGATCGTCATGTTCAACCCCATCGAGGCCAAACCACCGCAGTGGCCGACTATGCGCTACGCCCCCGCTCACCACCCAGGTACCGGATCCGTCATCGGTGTACTGAGCTTCGGGCATCCCGTCGTCGTCGAGGTCCAGGGCAGCGTGGTCGGCCAGGCCGTCATGGTCGAAGTCAGCGAGGGCATCGTCGAATGCACCGTCGCCGTCGAAATCCATTCGGAGGCCGTCGAGTACACCGTCACCGTCGATATCAACGTCAAGCGAGCCGGTCCAGATCGACGCCGTCCCGTCCCCGGCGTCCAGACAGTAATCCATGCCCTATTCGACGCCGGATCCGCCGCGGGCGTTCCACGGAACTCAATCGGTGCCGCCGCGAGCGCGCCACCACATCAATCGGTGCCGCCGCGAGCGCGCCACCACATCAATCGGTGCCGCCGCGAGCGCGCCACCAGGCGAACAACTCGGCCGTCGCTTCCTCCCGGGACATCGGTCCCCGATCCAGCCGAAGTTCCTTGAGGTAGTTCCACGCTTCGCCGACCTGCGGGCCGCCCGAGATGCCGAGCAACTCCATGATTTCGTTGCCATCGAGATCAGGCCGCACCCGGGCCAGGTCCTCCTTGGCGGACAACTCGGCGATGCGTGCTTCCAGACCGTCATAGTTGGCCTGCAGCAGCGCAGCACGCCGCTTATTGCGGGTGGTGCAGTCGGCACGAACGAGCTTGTGCAATCTCGACAGCAGCGGTCCGGCGTCGGTCACATAGCGCCGCACAGCGGAGTCGGTCCAGGTGCCCTCGCCGTAACCGTGGAATCGCAGATGCAGATACACCAGCTGGGACACGTCGTCGATCATCTGTTTGGAGTACTTCAGCGCGCGCAGTCGCTTGCGGACCATCTTCGCGCCGACCACTTCGTGATGGTGAAAGCTGACTCCGCCGTCGGTCTCGTGCCGGCGCGTCGCGGGCTTGCCGATGTCATGTAGCAATGCCGCCCAGCGCAGCACCAGATCGGATTCGGCCGGTTCCTCCAACGTGATCGCCTGCCGCAGCACGGTCAGCGAGTGCTGGTAGACGTCCTTGTGCTGATGATGTTCGTCGATGGCCATCTGCATACCGCCGATCTCGGGCAGAACCACATCGCCGAGCCCGGTCTGCACCATCAGTTCGATGCCCGCCACCGGGTCCGCGCCGAGCAGCATCTTGTCCAGTTCGACAGCGATCCGCTCGACGGTGATGCGGGCCAACTCCGGTGCCATCGCGATGATCGCCTCCCGCACTCGGTCGGCCACCCCGAACCCCAGCTGCGATACGAATCGGGCAGCCCGCAGCATTCGCAGCGGATCGTCGGTGAAGGACACCGACGGTGCGGCCGGGGTGTCCAGGATCCGCTGCTGCACCGCCGCCAATCCACCCAACGGGTCCAGGAACTCCCCCGGCCCGTCCGCGGTGATCCGCACGGCCATCGCGTTGGCGGTGAAGTCGCGCCGCACCAGGTCGTCCTCGAGGCGATCCCCGAAGCGCACCTCCGGGTTTCGGGACACCTGGTCATAGCTGTCAGCCCGAAACGTGGTGATCTCCAGTCGCTGGTCCGCCTTACCCACGCCGACGGTGCCGTAGGCGATCCCGGTATCCCACATCGCATCGGCCCACGGACGCACGATCTCCTGCACCGTCTCCGGCCGAGCGTCGGTGGTGAAGTCGAGGTCAGTGGTCAGTCGGCCGAGGACCGCGTCGCGAACGCTGCCACCCACCAGATACAGCTGGTGGCCCGCCGCCGCGAACAGGCGCCCCACGTCGGCCAGCAGCGGACCCTGCCGCTGCAGTTCGACGGCCGCCTGTCTGAGCAGCTCATCCTCGGGTGTGGCTTCGGGCACGTCCGGTGAGCCTAAGGCTCGCCTCGCAGGCCACGACCGGCGAGCCCAATGCTCGCCTCGCAGGCCACGACCGGCGAGTGCGGCCAGGCGTGCTTATCCATGCCAGCTACTATCGCATGGGTGTCGGAGGGCGAGCAGGCCAAACCACGACGGCGGCGAGGCCGGGGTCGCGGCCGCCGTCCAGTCGGTCCGCCACCGCAGTTAGCCGGCCAAGACAGCGGCACCGGCTCCGGTCCCGCACCGAGCACCGATC
>NZ_JAEMSG010000171.1 GCF_016462945.1 Mycolicibacterium sp.
CCACCGCAGACGTCATCGGCACCGTCTACCGCCGCGTCTGCCCCGACCGCCACGCAGACATCCACCCCCGTCGAATCCAACCCCGTCGAATCCACCACGGCCACAACCGGATCCGCGACCAGCAGCCCAACTATCCCTTCACCTGTAACGACCACGCCACTGTTGCCGACGACTCCGGCGGCGTAAATTCTCGGCGGTGGACACCGCAACGGCCCTGATTGCTGAGAACGCCGCTTTCGCGGGCCTGCTTCGTGACGCCGACTTATCAATTCAGGTGCCGACCTGCCCCGAGTGGACACTGGAACAGTTGATGCGCCATATCGGCCGTGGCGATCGCTGGTCGGCACAGATCGTCGCCGAGAAGCTGACCGAACCCCTCGACCCGCGTACGGTGGCCGGCGGCAAGCCCCCGGCCGGACGAGACAACGAGACCACCTGGCTGACGGACGGCGTGCGCGCGCTCATTGACGCGGTCGAGGAAACCGGCCCCCAGACGCCGGTGTGGACCTTCCTGGGTATGCGACCGGCCGAGTGGTGGATCCGCCGGCGACTGCACGACCCAGCCGCCGCCGTTGACGGCATCACCGAGTACCTGGAACGGGTGATGATTCGGGCTGCCGAGAATGATCCAGCTCACGGCGGTGAACCGTTGCGAGAAGGCCACCGTGGCACTGCGCGGCCCCGCCCGTGACCTGCTGTTGGCGATCGTCCGTCGCGGCAGTGCCTCGGACTTGGGCGTGGAGATCTTCGGTGATGAGGCACTCTGGGACACCTGGTTGGCCCGCACACCGTTCTAGCCCGGTACTTTTACTGATCATGAGCACTTCGGAGATCGCTACCGTCCTCGCTTTCCACGATGCGCTGAGCAATGCGGACGTCGACACTCTGGTGTCGTTGGCGAGTGACGATATCGAGATCGGCGACGCGCATGGCGCCGCACAGGGCCATACCGCACTGCGCGAATGGGCACAGGGAACCAACGCCACCGTTGAGGTCGGAGAGATCTATTACCGCGACGGCGTCGTGGTCGTCGAGGAACGCATCACGAAGAAATCGGGTCCGAGCGCTGTCAGCACCGCAGCGTCGGCCTTTAGGGTCGTGCACGATCACGTCACATCGGCGTTCCGCCACGACAGCCTCGCCGCGGCACTGGCCGCCACCGAACTGACCGACGAAGATCTTCAGGCCTGATCCCCATGCGCGGAATCATCCTGGCCGGCGGATCGGGCACCCGCCTGCATCCGATCACCCAGGGTGTCAGCAAGCAGCTGCTGCCGGTCTACGACAAGCCGATGATCTACTACCCGCTGTCAACACTCATCATGGCCGGGATGCGCGATATCCTGGTCATCTCCACACCCCAGGACCGCCTTGCCTTCGAGCGACTGCTCGGCGACGGGTCCCAGTTCGGGATCAGCATCACCCACGCCATCCAGGAGCGGCCCGAGGGACTTGCGCAGGCGTTCGTCATCGGCGCCGACCACGTCGGCACCGGATCGGTGGCATTGATCCTCGGCGACAATATCTTCTACGGGCCCGGTGTGGGGACGAACCTCAAGCGATTCGCAACAGTCGACGGCGGCGCCATCTTCGCCTACTGGGTGGCAAACCCGGCCGACTACGGTGTCGTCGAATTCGATTCCGCGGGAGGGGCATTGGCAATCGAGGAGAAGCCTGCCACGCCGAAGTCGAACTATGCGATTCCCGGGTTGTACTTCTATGACAACGACGTCATCGAGATCGCCCGTTCTCTGAAGCCTTCTGCGCGTGGTGAGTTGGAGATTACGGCTGTCAACCAGGTCTACCTCGAGAGCGGTCGACTGGCGGTCGAGGTGCTACCGCGCGGTACTGCGTGGCTCGACACCGGAACGTTCGACTCGCTGTTGGAGGCTGGAAATTTCGTTCGCACCATTCAATCTCGGCAGGGCCTCAAAGTCGCATGTCCCGAGGAGATCGCTTGGCGGACGGGCCTCATCGACGACGAACAACTCGCCGCGCGGGCGCACCTTCTGCTCAAGTCGGGCTACGGCCAGTATCTGCTGGATCTACTGGAGCGGCATTAGGAGTTGCTCACTGCCGGTAGCTCGCCAGGAAGTTGCCCAACCGTTCGATCGCGTTCGCGAGATCACGGGCCCACGGCAGCGTCACGATACGCAGATGGTCCGGTGCTGGCCAGTTGAACCCACTGCCCTGGGTGACGAGGATCTTCTCATCGAGCAACAGGTCGAGCACCAACTTCTCGTCGTCGACGATGTCGTGCACTTCGGGATCCAGCCGGGGAAAGACGTAGAGTGCTCCCTGCGGTTTCACACAGGAGACTCCCGGAATCTGGTTGAGTTTCTCCCACGCCAGGTCGCGCTGCTCGAGTAGCCGACCACCGGGCAGGACGAGGTCGTCGATGCTCTGGTGCCCGCCGAGGGCTACCTGAATGGCATGCTGCGCAGGAACATTCGGGCACAGTCGCATATTGGCGAGCAGGCCGATCCCCTCGATGAAGCTGGTGGCATATTCGGTCGGTCCGGTGATCACCAACCAGCCGGAGCGGTATCCGGCCACCCGGTAAGCCTTGGATAACCCGTTGAAGGTCAGACACAGCAGATCCGGTGCCACCGTCGCCATCGCCACATGCGTCGCGTCGTCGTAGAGGATCTTGTCGTAGATTTCGTCGGCAAGCAGCAGCAGTTGGTGCTTGCGTGCCAGATCGGCGATCTTGCCCAACGACTCCCGGCTGTAGACCGCACCGGTCGGGTTGTTCGGGTTGATCACCACCAGCGCCTTGGTTCGCGGCGTGATCTTCGATTCCATATCGGCGATATCGGGCTGCCAGCCGTTGGTCTCATCGCACAGGTAGTGCACCGGGGTGCCGCCGGCCAGGGATGTCGACGCCGTCCACAGCGGGTAGTCGGGCGCCGGGATCAAAACCTGGTCGCCGTTGTCGAGCAGGGACTGCAGTGTCATCGTGATGAGTTCGGAGACGCCGTTGCCGAGGAATACCGAGTCGACGTCGAAGCGCGGAAATCCGGCGACGAGTTCGTAGCGGGTCACCACAGCGCGACGTGCGGACAGGATGCCCTTGGAGTCGGAGTATCCCTGCGCGTTGGGTAACGCCTGGATCATGTCGCGCATGATCACATCCGGCGCTTCGAAGCCGAACGGGGCGGGGTTGCCGATGTTCAGCTTCATGATGCGGTGGCCCTCGGCCTCCAACCGGGCGGCATGGTCGTGCACTGGGCCGCGGATCTCATAGAGAACGTCCTGCAGCTTGGTCGACTGCGCGAACGTCCGCGGCCGTGGGTGGTGGCTGGTGCCATGCCACGGCATCTGATGGGTGGACACGCTGTTGATTCTCCCATGGCGGACCAAGTGCTTTTCCAGTCACATCTCGGACTCGGTTTCATATCTGCCCGCTTGCAGGCGGTTTTCGCGGCTTAAACACTGCTAACTTCCTGCAACAACCGAGGAGGCGCAATGAAACTCACCATCACTCGCGGGCTGGCAGCCGCATGTTCCCTGGCGGCCGTGACTGGGTTGGGTTCGGCGAGCCCGGCCCATGCCGACACGGCGCTCAACGGCCAGTACTCCGTTGTCGGTGGTTCCGACCAGTTCTACGTCACCGTCGCCTCGACCTGCGCCACCGAGGGCTGCACCGCGAGTCTTGTCAGCAACCGCGGCTGGACCGCAGTGGCCACCCTGACCAACGGTCGTTGGAACTACAACGTGACCAAGCCGGACGGGGTCGTCTGCGGCGACGGCAATTACGCCGACGTCGTTATCCGCTACTCGTTGGACGCGAACACCCTCGCCGGAACGGTGACCGCCGACTCCAACGGTGAGTGTCCGGGAGGCCAGGTCACCCAGGCGCCGATCCAGCTCCAAAAGATCGGCTAACCACCTAGAACGGTGGTGGGTCGGCGGCCCAGCGTGCTTCGTTGAGGCCGCGTTCGGAG
>NZ_JAEMSG010000172.1 GCF_016462945.1 Mycolicibacterium sp.
AGTGGTGCTCCTCATCCAGTTCCATGGACTGGCTGAAGTACAGAATCGTCAGCAGGGCGAAGATGAACGCCTGAATCAGGCCCACGAACAAGTCGAAGGTCTTCCAGATCGCGTTGGGCGCCCACATGATCCAGGGCGGGAACAGCGCGATGAGCGCGACCATGATGCCGCCGGCAAAGATGTTGCCGAAGAGTCGCAGCGATAGCGAGATCGGCTTGGCGATTTCCTCGACGAGGTTGATCGGCGCTAAGAACGCCACGTGCCCCTTAAGAACTTTGATCGGGTGGCCGAGCAGCCCACGCCGCCAGACGCCGGCCGCGTGGTAGCAGATGAAAACGAACAGCGCGAGTGCCAGCACGAAGTTGATGTCGGAGGCCGGCGGTTTGAGCAGTTCCTGTGTCCCGGACGAGTTGCTGTACTGAACAGGCAGCACCGAGATCCAGTTACAGATGAGGATGAACACGAACAGCGTCACCGCCAGCGGCAGTACGAACGGGGCGATCTTCATGCCGATCGCCCCCTCGATCTGACCGCGCATCTGGATGGTGATGGCCTCCCAGAACAGCTGTACCCCGCCGGGCACACCGGTCGAGGTCACCTTGGCCTTCAAGAAGAACGCCAGCCCGATGGTGATGACGGCTGCGATCGCGGTGGCGAGCACCGTGTCGGTGTTGACGGTCATACCCAACCACGTGGCCGTGGTGTGGTGGCCGACCTCTATCGCGCCCTCGGCGAGGATTCGTTCGGTCATGTGGTCAATCCTTGAACATGTCGTCAGCGATTGATGCAGGAATGGCCGGACCGGTCTCACCGACGGGCGAGTCGTCCGGATCGCCGGTGCGGATTTTCTTCCACACCGGAAGCGCGGTGCTGAGCACAAGCACGATCTGGAACGCGGCCAGGCCGAAGACGACGCCCAGGCCCAGCGGCCGGAAGGTGTAGGCGATGGCCAGCCCTACCGCGGTGATGATCAGCAGCCTGGTGGCGGAGTTGACCGCCATCTTGCGCTTGACCGGGTTCAGATCAGCGGTGATGAAGGCGACCGAACGGTGCACCAGCAGGGCGTTGACGAGTCCCAGAACGAGTCCGAGGCCGAAGAACACCCCGAACATGACATGGCCGAATACGGCGGAAAGAGCGATCACCACCGCGGCGAAGATCGCACACAGGGCCAGCAGACGGGCGGGCCGGAAGGCAACGGACGGAAACACCAACGGCGCATCCGGCGCTGGCGTCGTCACACGTTCACCCACAATCGTGTCGGTCTTGAATCGGCACTGACCGGCCTTCACGCACCGTCGTGCCGAGGCCGGCAACCCCTGCGGCCCGAGTTCAGCAGCAACCTATCACAGCTAGACGGGGGTAAACACGCCTACTACTTACTGTCGTAAATGCTGTCCCGCAGCGTGGTCAGATCGTCGCCATCGCGGCGCAGCAGGGGGATCACCGTGACCACCACAGCCACCACGATTGCCGCCAGCATGACCGCCCCGGTGTAGCGCGGGTCGAAGAAGATCGTGCTTGCCGCGCCGAGTGCGACGATGCCCACCCACAGGTAGATGAGCAGGACGACCCGACGGTGCGAGTGCCCGATCTGTAGCAGTCGGTGGTGGAGATGCATCTTGTCGGGGCTGAACGGACTACGGCCGGCGCGGGTACGGCGCACGATGGCCAGCAGCAGGTCCAGGGCCGGGACGAACATCACGGCGACGACCAAAAGGAACGGTGACAGCAGGACGAAGACGTCACGCGCCCCGTAGGCGCTCTGCGAGATCGGCCCCGCGGCCGTGGTCGATGCGGCGGCCAGCATCAGGCCCACCAGCATCGAACCGGAGTCGCCCATGAAGATCTTGGCCGGGTGGAAGTTATGCGGCAGGAAGCCCAGACAGGCGCCGGCCAGCACCACCGAGATCACTGCCGGCGGGTAGAACAGCACATCGCCACCGTGGTCACGCAGCAGCCCGACGGAAAAAATGCAGATGGCCAGCGCGGTGATCAGGCCGAGGCCGGCCGCCAGTCCGTCTAACCCGTCGACGAAGTTCATCGCGTTGATCACCGACACCGTCAGGGCCAGGGTCAGCAGAATCGACGAAGCCTGGTCGAGCACGATGGTGCCGATTCCGCCGAACGGAATGTAGAGCACGCTCCACGCCACACCCATGGTCACCAACACGCTGGCGGCGGTGATCTGCCCGGCGAATTTGGTCAGGGCATCCAGGCCCCACCGATCGTCGATCAGTCCGATACCCATGATCAGTCCGCCGGCGATCACCACCGCCGGCAAACCGGACGAATAGATGAACCCCCGGGTCAGCGCGGGCAGTTGCGAGGCGAGGAAGACCGCGGTGACCACTCCCAGGTACATGGCCAGGCCACCCATCCGGGGTGTGGGATGGAAATGAACGTCACGCTCCCGCGGGTAGGCAACCGCGCCCAGCCTGATGGCCAGCAGGCGCACCCCGCCGGTGGCGAAGTAGGTGACGATCGCCGCGGTGAGGCCGACGAGTGCCAACTCCCGCAGGGGCACACCGGCGCCCCGATCTGATAGCGCCAGCAGGGTGACAGTCACGGGTTCCATTGCGCTGAGCATCGAAATCACCGTACTACCGCGGTCGGGGCGATCAGCCAGTCAGCGAAACGACGTCGATATTGAGCACAGTGGCGACGGCCTGGGCGGTGACCGGCCCCTCGCGCAGGATCTTGGGCGCCTCGCCGGTGAGGTCGACGATTGTCGAGGCGGCCTCCTGCTCGGCGGGTCCACCGTCGAGATAGACGTCGACGAGGTCCCCGAGTTGACGTTGAGCCTCTGCAGCCGTGGCGGCCGCGGGCTGTCCGGAGATATTGGCGCTGGAGACCGCCATCGGTCCGATCTCGCGCAGTACTTCCAGGGCGACCGGCTGCAATGGCATCCGCAGCATCACCGTGCCGCGGGCGTCGCCGAGGTCCCACTGCAGCGAGGGTGCCTGCTGCACCACCAGGCTCAGCGCACCGGGCCAGAAGGCGCGGATCAACTCGTGTGCCGCATCCGGTACGGACAAGACAAGTCCGGAGATGGTGTGCCAGGAGCCGACGAGAACCCCGACGGGCATATCGCGACCCCGGCCCTTGGCCGCGAGCAGGCTTGCCACTGCGCGGCTGTCGAAGGCGTCGGCACCGATGCCGTACACCGTGTCGGTGGGCATGACCACCAGCCGACCGCTCTTGATGGTGTCTATCGCCGCCGCGATGGCCTCGGCGCGACGCACGGGATCGCGGCAGTCCAACATTCGGGTCATCGGAGATCACCTCGCTGCAGTGCACGCGCCGTCACGAAACGGGGTCGACCGGTCAGATCGCGGTGCGCTGTGATGTCACCGAAAACCCCGACGCGGACCATTATCCGGGCGGTGGCCTCCGATGTGGTGTCATCGTGTTCCACCGCCAGCAGGCCGCCGGGTTTAAGCCAGTCGGCCGCGCGGATGACCAACGGTTCGATTACCGACATTCCGTCGGCCCCGCCGAACAGCGCATGGGACGGGTCATGTCGGGCCACCTCGGGTTCCAGCGTGGCGCCGGTAGGTAGGTAGGGCGGATTAGCCACCACCAGGTCGACCCTGCCACGGAGTTCAGGAAGCAGGTCAACGTCAGTCACATCGCCGCACACGAGGCGAACGGTGGTATCGACCGCATTGCGCCGCGCGTAGTCCAGGGCGATCGCGTCATCGTCCACTGCGATCACCCGGGCCTGCGGCCACTGCGACGCCAGTGCGATCGCAAGCGCACCCGATCCGGTGCACAGATCCAGGATCACCGCATCATGCGGAAGTGATTGCGCCAGAGCCCATTCCAGCAGCGCCTCAGTCTCCGGACGCGGGGTGAACACCCCTGGGCCGACACGCAGTTGCACTGGGCCGAAAGGCGCGGTACCGGT
>NZ_JAEMSG010000015.1:0-17251 GCF_016462945.1 Mycolicibacterium sp.
CACCTACCCCTCAAAGGCGGAGTCAACAACCACCACCACCACCCCGACCGACTACTACGAAAACTCCGCAAACGCGGAGCCGGCTAACCGCCGAGGCAGCCCGGGCCGAGTAGTGCCTTCAGATCACCCATAAGCGCCGGCGACGGTGTGACCCGCAGTGATTGATCGAGTTCCAGTGTGGTGATGCGGTCACCGCTGATCAGCCGCAGATGCACCTGGGATACGCCCGGGTGCCGCGCCAGCACCTGCTTGAGGGCATTGACCTTATCGAGTGTGCACTGCCGAGTCGGCAGGCTCACCGCCAGCGGCCGGTCCGGCCGGACGTTCGAGAAGTCCGGCACCACAAGGTCATTGGCGATCAAGGTGATCCGATCGTCCTGGATCCGCACCCGGCCGCCCACGAGAACCACCGCGTCATCGGCGATCTCCGCACCGACCAACGCATAGGTCTGCGGGAAGAACATCACCTCGATACCGCCGGTGAGATCCTCCAGTTGCGCCGAGGCCCACGGCACCCCACTCTTGTTGACGCGCCTGTTCACCGAAGCCAGGATTCCCCCGACCCGCACCTGCACATCGTTAGCGACATCACCGCCGAGGATCGACGGGATCGCGTGATCGACCTGGGCTGCGAGCAGGTGAGCCACGCCGTTGAGCGGATGGCCCGAGACGTACAGGCCGAGCATCTCGCGCTCGAGAGCAAGTTTGTGCTTGTCGTCCCATTCGTCATCCGGCACCTTGATGGTGAAGACCGCATCGCCGGCGGCGCCGTCGTCGGCCCCGCCACCGAACAGGTCGAACTGGCCCATCGCCTCGGCCTTCTTGGTACCCAGCACCGAGTCGACGGCGTCGGTGTGCACCAGGAACAGTCCCTTGCGCGGGTGGCCCAGCGAATCGAACGCGCCCGCCTTGATCAGCGACTCGGTGACCTTCTTATTGCAGGCCGCGACATTGATCTTGTTGAGATAGTCCGAGAAATCGGTGAACTTGCCCTTCGCGGTGCGGGTGGCGATCAGCGAGCTCACCACATTGGCGCCGACATTGCGTACCGCGCCGAGGCCGAAGCGGATATCGGTACCCACCGAGGCGAAGTTCAACTCGGATTCGTTGACATCCGGCGGCAGTACGGTGATCCCAAGCTTGCGGCAGTCAGCCAGATACACCGCCGCTTTATCCTTGTCGTCGCCCACCGAGGTCAGCAGGCCGGCCATGTACTCGCCCGGATAGTTGGCTTTAAGGTACGCCGTCCAGTACGACACCAGCCCGTAGCCGGCGGCATGGGACTTGTTGAACGCGTAGTCGGCGAACGGCAAGATGGTGTCCCACAACACTTTGATGGCACCGGGGGAAAATCCGTTGGCCTTCATCCCGTCGGAGAAGCCCTCGTACTCCTTGTCGAGCACATCGCGCTTCTTCTTGCCCATGGCCTTGCGCAGGATGTCGGCTCGGGCCAGCGAGTAGCCCGCGACGCGCTGCGCGATACGCATGATCTGTTCCTGGTAGACAATCAGGCCGTAGGTCTCGGACAGGATGTCGTCGAGTGGCTCGGCCAACTCGGGGTGGATCGGCTTGATCGTCTGCCGGCCGTTCTTGCGGTCGGCGTAATCGTTGTGGGCATTCACACCCATCGGGCCTGGCCGGTAGAGGGCCAGCACGGCGACGATGTCTTGGAAACCCGTGGGCTGCATACGCCGCAGGAGATCTCGCATCGCGGCGCCGTCGAGTTGGAATACTCCGAGGGTGTCACCCCGGGACAGCAGCTCGTAGGTGGCCGGATCGTCGAGTGCCAGCGTCTCGAGCACGACCTCGACGCCGCGGTTGGCTTTGATGTTCTCCAGCGCGTCGCCGATGATCGTGAGATTGCGCAGGCCGAGGAAGTCCATCTTCAGCAGTCCGATGGCCTCACATGACGGATAGTCCCAACCGGTGATGATCGCGCCGTCCTGCGGACGCTTCCACAGCGGGATGACATCGGTCAGTGGCTCGGAACTCATGATCACCGCGCAGGCGTGCACGCCGGCGTTGCGGACCAGACCCTCGAGCCCTCGCGCGGTCTCGTAAATGGTCCGGACATCCGGGTCGGTGTCGATCAAACCCCGCACCTCGGCGGCCTCTTTGTAACGCTCATGGGTGGGGTCGGTGATTCCGGAGAGCGGGATGTCCTTGGCCGCCACGGCCGGCGGTAGCGCCTTGGTAATCCGGTCGGCGATCGCGAAACCCGGCTGGCCGTAGTGAATTCGGGCAGAGTCCCTGAGCGCGGCCCTGGTCTTGATGGTGCCGAACGTGATGACCTGCGCGACGCGGTCGGTCCCCCACCTCTCGGCCGCGTAGCGCACCATCTCGCCGCGGCGGCGGTCATCGAAGTCGATATCGATATCGGGCATCGACGCGCGTTCGGGATTGAGGAACCGCTCGAAGAGCAGTCCGTGCTCAATGGGGTCGACATCGGTGATCCGAAGCGCATAGGCCACCAGGGATCCGGCCGCGGACCCGCGGCCGGGGCCGACCCGGATGTTGACCGAGCGTGCGTAGTTGATGATGTCGGACACGATCAGGAAGTACGACGGGTATCCCTTGTCGCAGATGACGTTGATCTCGTAGGCGGCGCGCTCGGCATAGTCGGCGGGTATGCCAGCCGGATATCGGCTACCCAGACCGGCATCGACCTCATGGCGCAGCCAACTCGCCTGTGTCTGTCCTTCGGGTACCGGGAACACCGGCATGCGGTCGCGCGGTGTCCACACATCGGCGTAGGAAGCCACCCGCTCGGCGATCAGGAGCGTGGAGTCGCAGGCTTCGGGAATCTCAGCGTCCCACAGGGCACGCATCTCAGCCGCCGACTTCAAGTAGTAGCCGTCGCCGTCGAATTTGAAGCGAGTCGGATCAGACAGTGTCTTGCCGGTCTGCACGCACAACAGCGCCTCATGGTTGTGTGCGGCGTCGCGGGTGACGTAATGGCAGTCGTTGGTGGCCAGCGCGGGGATGCCCAGTTTGCGGCCGAGATCCAGCAGTCCGTCGCGTACCCGGCGCTCGATGGACAGGCCGTGGTCCATCAGCTCGAGGAAGTAGTTCTCGGCTCCGAAGATGTCACGCCACTTGGCGGCCGATTCCAGTGCCTCGGCATCCTGGCCCAGGCGCAGCCGGGTCTGCACCTCCCCGGACGGGCATCCCGTGGTGGCGATGATGCCCGCGGCGTGTTCGGCGATGATCTCCGCATCCATCCTCGGCCACTTGCCGAGTTGGCCCTCGAAGGATGCCCGCGAGGAAAGCTTGAACAGGTTGCGCAGGCCGGTGGCGTTCTCCGCGACCATGGTGAGGTGCGTGTAGGAGCCGCTGCCGGAGACGTCGTCGGACTTCTGGCCCGGATCGCCCCACAGGATCCGGCGGGTATCAAAACGAGACGCGGGCGCGACGTAGGCCTCGACACCGATGATGGGCTTGATTCCGACCTTGGTCGCGGCGGCGTAGAACTCACTGGCACCGAACATGTTCCCGTGGTCGGTCATGCCGATCGCGGGCATCTCCAGGCGCTGCGCCTCGGCGAGCATGGGGGTGATCTTGGCGGCACCGTCAAGCATCGAATACTCGGTGTGGTTGTGCAGGTGCACAAACGACGGGCTGTCCATAGAAGGGTCAGTCTAGGACTGCCCAGGGACGGCGTCGGGCGTGTCGCGGGTCGTGTCCCACTCCCGAGCCCTCTGATCCGGGCCGCAGTCTGGTCCCGCCGCCCCGGTCGCCCTGGTCAGCGCTTTTCACCCAGCAGCCGGGCGATCTTCTCGGCCTGCTCGGCGGTCAGATCACCGGAGAGCTGGAGTACCTGGCCGTCGATCGGGGCGGCGATCTTGGGACCCCAGGCCACCGTCGTTCCACGCACAAAGGCGACCTGCTGGCCGATGCGGGAGGCGGTGAACTCGGCGAATTTCTGCGCCGACTCCGAGGTCATGGTCATCTGCACCAGTTGGACACCGGTCAACGGGTTCAGAAACGAGTCCACGTTGGTCAGATCCAGGCTCAGCCCCTCCGGGCCGAGTTCATAGACCGCGGTTTTGTTGATATCGCAGATCCGGGTGGGCTGGCCGGGTGGGGCCGGCGGCGAGTCCGGACACTGTTCGGGTGTCGTGACGAAGGCGCTGATCACCGGTCGCACCGGGAGCGGCTTGATGATCAGCGCTGGCGCGGTCGTTGTCGTCAGGACAGGCAGGTCGGACTCGCGACCGACCTCGCGGGCCGTCAGCAGGCCCATCCCCATCGGCGCAATGGCCGCCGCCGACGCCACCGCTGCGAGCACACCGATGACGATCCGCCGGTTACGTTTCTTGGTATTGGAGTCGCTCATGATAGGAGCAACTTACCTGCGCGCCCGCGGTACGCGTGAGCTACCGCGTCGGCACTGAATACCACCAATGCCACCCAGATCAACCCGAAACCGATCCAGCGCGCCGGCGGCATGGGCTCGTGGCGGACCAGAATCCCCCAGGTCATCTGCAATGCCGGGTTTAGGTACGTCAGCAAACCTAGCGTGACCAGGGGCAACCGCTGCGCCGCCGCCGCGAACATCAGCAGGGGGATTGCGGTCAAGGGACCCGACAGCACCACAAGCGCCGCGTGGCCGGGCCCATGGTTGGTGAACTGACCATGCCCATTCACCTGGAGCACGACGAGGAAGGCCACCGCCAGCGGGGCGGCGATTCCGGCCTCCACCGCAACGCTGACCCTCGGGTCGGTGGTCACCACCTTCTTCACCACCCCGTAGAGCCCGAAGGACAGGGCCAGGCCGATCCCGATCAGCGGCGTGGCGTCCACTTCGACTGACAGCACGATGATCGCGGCGAGCGCGATCAGCACCGCTGCCGATTGTGCGCGATTCAGTCGCTCACCGAATATCACCACCCCGAACAGGACACTCACCAGTGGATTGATGAAATAGCCCAACGCGGCGTCCACCACGTGGCCGTTGTTGACGGCGTAGACGAAGATGAACCAGTTGATCGAGATCAGGATCGACGCACAAGCCAACAGTAGCCAGGTCCGCCCATTGATCAACCGCAGATCGGACACCCGGCCGACAGCGATCAGGACGACGGCCATGAACACGACTGTCCAGACCATCCGATGGGCCAACACCTCGGGTGCGGTGGCAGGTTGGAGTAGCGGAAAGAACACCGGGAACATCCCCCAGGTGCCACAGGCCCCGATGGCGTACAACAACCCTCTTGTGTCAGTGCCGCCACGTTGGCGCGCGGAGTCGGCGTTAATGGTCAAGGCGCTTCAGGGCTCACGACTCGGTGCGCAGCACGTCAAGTGCGTGCTCCAGGTCGGCCGGATGTGCCAACGCCGGCAAGCGGGTCATATGGGTAGCGGGGCGAGGAAGGCTGGCACGATACCCACCGGGATGAGGGCCAAGGCAATCACGAAGGCGATGAAGGCCCGCATCGATCGGCGGGTAGGGGGTCTGTCGAGCTCGGGTTGTCGACTCACGTAGAGCAAATAGACGAGTCCGATGTCGAGAGAGATCGACACCCACCATCGAACCCAGTCGACCCCGGTCATAAACACCGGCACCGTCAGGCAGAACCCGAACGCTATGGCGAGCCACCGCTGCCGCAACCGCACCAGCAGACCACGTGGGGGTACGCCCGAAACCAGTCCGATGGCCAGGATTGTGATGGCGAGTACGCCGACGCCGAAGACCGTGTTGACGATCATCCCAGCCGCACCGAGCCTGCCGACATAACGAATGCCATCAACGAAGTGCCGGTTGTAGAACGGCGTGATGTTCCGACATGCCCAGTCGTGGTAGTCGTCGTAATAACGGAAACCGCTGAGGAGCTGGCCGAGGGTCGGCTTTCCGGCCAATGGATTGCTCACCTGGGCATGAGGTATGAGGGCGCACAGCTCATCAGCAATCCCATGCTTACCTAAGACCGCCACCACCAGCGCAGTCACCAGCCCCGGCCCAAGCGCCAGAGCACAGCTGGCCCAAAGAGCCTTCTGCTCGAGCTGATTCGCCAACACCACCAATACCGCGATGACACCAAGCCCGAAGAGTAACGGAATGGCCTCGTGAACCAGAACGAGAACTACGGTCACAACTCCGAAAATCCCGCTGATGGCGAGCACGGAACGATCGGACCTGGCCCGCGCAACAGAAACTCCGAATCCGATCAGTGCGGTGGCTCCGAACAGAGTGGAACCTGCCTGCAGCAATCCGAACGCGAACCCGAAGGGAAGAACCGCAACTAACAAGGCCAGCTGCAGCCGACGCTCCGATCGCCCCGATCGCACTGCTATCCACCAGGCCAGCACAGCGAGCGCAAGGAAGAAGGCCCCGCTTGAGACCCAGCGACCCACCCGCTGCTTGAGAAATACGTCGTCGCCGGGAAGTAAACCCACGAGTTCGCCTGCAAGCCCACGCCGCAGGAATCCCAATGTGTAGTCGATGGCGTAGTAGGAGTACCAATAAACGTCAGGGATCAGCGTCAGGTTAAGAGCTAGGAGTATCGCCGCCCATAACGCCAAGAGCACCGCGACGACAACGTAACAACGTCTGCGGCGCTTGCCTACGTGCGGGCTGACCACTCGACCTCCAATAGTTGAGACTAGCCAGCCGCCGTCATGCCCGACACGGCATCGGAGCGAACATAGCAACCGGTTGCCACAGGATCCTCAATACTCTGACCGCAGTACGTCAAGTGCGTGCTGGAGGTCGGCCGGATAGGGACTGGTGATCTCGATCCGTCGGCCATCGGCGGGGTGAGCGAACGCCAGCGAGCGAGCGTGCAGCCACTGCCGTTCCAGGCCGAGGCGTTTGGCCAGGATCGGATCGGCCCCGTACGTCGGGTCGCCGACGCAGGGATGGTGCAGAGCGGCGAAGTGGACCCGGATCTGGTGGGTGCGACCGGTTTCGAGATGGATGTCGAGCAGGCTGGCCGCCCGGAACATCTCGAGGGTGTCGTAGTGGGTGATGCTGGGTCGGCCGGTCTCGGTCACTGCGAACTTCCAGTCGTTGCCACGGTGACGGCCGATCGGAGCGTCGATGGTTCCACTCGATGGGTCCGGATGCCCTTGCACCACAGCGTGATAGCGCTTGTCGACGGTGCGTTGTTTGAAGGCTCGCTTGAGCAGCGTGTAGGCGTGTTCGGACAGCGCCACCACCATGACGCCGGAGGTTCCGGCGTCGAGCCGTTGCACGATGCCCTGCCGTTCGTGGATACCTGAGGTGCTGACCCGGAACCCTGCCGCAGAAAGTCCGCCGAGCACGGTCGGACCCTGCCAGCCGACCGTCGCATGCGCGGCCACACCGGGCGGCTTGTCGACCGCGACGATGTCATCATCGGAATACAGGATGGTCATGCCCTCGATCTCGACCGGCGTATTCTCAACCGGCGCAGGCGCTTCCGGCAATGTCACGATCAACCAGGCCCCCGCCTGCAGCCGATCTGATTTACCCGCACGCACCCCGTCAATCTCGACGCCGCCGTCTTCGGCAACGGCAGCCGCGGCGGTCCGTGACAGCCCGAGCAGTCTGGCCAGGCCCGCGTCAACCCGCATTCCGGCCAGGCCCTCGGGGACTGGCATCGATCGCTCGCTCATCAGGTCGATTCAGCGGAGTCGGGTGCCGCCACGGGAGAGCCAGTGGGCGTGCGACGGCCGATCCGGTCGAAGTCATAGCCCGAAATCGACAAGATGACCAGCAGGATCGCCCCGCCGACCACTGCCGGGTCGGCCACGTTGAACACCGGCCACCACCCGACTGACAGGAAATCGACCACATGGCCGCGCAGCGGCCCGGGTGAGCGGAAGAAGCGGTCAATCAGGTTGCCCGTTGCGCCGCCGAGGATCATGCCCAGACCCAAAGCCCACCACGGCGAAACCAGCCGTCGGCCCATCCAGATGATGCCAACCACCACGCCGGTGGCGACCAGCGTGAGAACCCAGGTGTAGCCGGTGGCCATCGAGAACGCGGCCCCTGAGTTGCGGACCAGCGTCCAGGTGACGGTGTCGCCGATAATCGACACCGGTTGACCCGGGGTCAGCATCCGCACGGCCAGCACCTTGGTGACGAGGTCGAGGATGAGCACCGTGGCGGCAACCGCCAGCAGCAGGCGCAATCGCCGACGTGGTGGCGCCGTGGGTTGACCGGCATCGGTGCCCGTTACCGGCTCGGCGCCAGGCACTGGGTCATCGGTCACGCCCCCATCATCCCCTAGTGTCCCCCGGTGCCATTCCCAGATTCTCATACTCCGGCTGCTGCCGCGCCAGGGTCTCCTGCAATGATGACCGCATGTCGCGTCTCGTCGTCATCACCACTGGCGGCACTATTGCCACGAGCGCCGACCCAGAGGGCGTGCTGCGCCAGACTCGCAGCGGCGCTCAACTCGTCGACGGTCTCGATGTCGAGGTCGTCGACCTGCTGTCGTTGGACAGCTCCGAGCTCACCCCGGTCGAATGGCTCCAGATCGGATCCGCGGTCACCGCCGCAGCCGCGGACGGTGCCGACGGGATAGTGATCACACACGGGACCGACACGATGGAAGAGACCGCGCTTTGGCTCGATCTCACCTACGGCGGCGACGCGCCGGTGGTGCTCACCGGATCGTCACGGGCGGCTGACGCTGTCAACCCCGACGGACCCGGCAACCTCCGTGACGCGCTGACGGTGGCGGCCAGTCCCCTGGCCCGGGGCCTCGGAGTCCTGATGAGCTTCGCCGGCGCCGTGCTGTCCCCGCTGGGCACCACCAAACAGGGCGGCGCCCAGGTATTCGGCGCGAAAGCACAGATCGGCCACGTCGCCGGCGGGACCTTCACCGCGACCGAGGCCAAAGAGCGGCCCTTTCTCGGCACCGTAACCTCTGCACCCCGGGTGGATATCGCGGCGGCCTATCCGGGTGCCGACGGCACCGCCGTCGACGGGTTCACCGCCGCAGGCGCGCGCGGTCTGGTGATCGAGGCGATGGGATCCGGCAATGCCGGCGCATCCCTGATCGACGCCGTGGCGCGGGCCTGCCGCCGCGGCGTCGCGGTAGCGGTGACCACCCGGGTTCCGGACGGACATGCCAGCGCGACATACGGGCCCGGCCATGATCTGGTTGCGGCGGGTGCGGTGATGGTGCCGCGCCTGCGGTCCGGCCAGGCTCGAGTACTGCTGATGGCCGCACTCGGCGCCGGACTACCCGTCGACTCCGTCGTCGCCCGCTGGGGCTGACCCCTCAACTGCATCGGGATAGTCAGGCCAGTCGAGACTGTCAACCGGGTCAGCACTTGTCAGCGCCGGAGTGTCGATCGCGAAGGTGCGCATCACGCCCGGCCCGCTGCTGCGGGTCTCGAACCTCACGCTCACCACGCCGTGTCCGGCGCCCTGCACCCAGCCGTGACCGAACTCCGGGTGTTCGAGGTCATCACCGACTCGCCACCCGGCGGCCTCGCTGGTCCGATCGGGCAGCGCGGTGTCGGACGACTCAAGCTCATGGTGTTCGAGTTCAGGGAACAACGACTCCTGAAGCACGTCGCTGAGGCCGGAAAAACCAACGCCCACAAGCCGAATCGGGCCAACCTCGTGTGGGTCCAGCAGGAGCCGGCGGGCCAGGGCGGTGAGCACACCCGCATCGGCGGTGGCGTACGGCAATGTTGCTGAGCGCGTCAACGTCGACATATCAGACTTCTTCAGCTTGACGGTCACGGACCGGGCTCCGCGGCCATCGCGTTCCAGCCGTCGGTGGGCATGCTCGGCGATCGAGGTTACGGCCTCATGAAGTTGCTGCAGCGTTGTGCGATCGGTGTCGAAAGTGGCCTCGGCACTGATCTGTTTGGCCTCAGCCCGTTCCATGACCGGGCGGTCATCGATACCGAGGGCGAGCCGTCGCAGTGCTGATCCGACGGACCCGCCCAGGATGCTGGCCGCCTCGGTATCGGACAACGCCGCCAGCTGTCCAACCGTCTCGATACCCAGCCGACGAAGTTTCTCCTCGGCCACCGGGCCGATACCCCAAAGGCGGCGCACCGGAAGGCTTTCGAGCAGCAGTTGCTCCTCGGCGCGCCGGATCACTCGCACGCCATCGGGTTTGGCCAATTCCGAGGCGATCTTGGCGATCTGTTTGCCCGATCCGGCGCCAACGGAGGTGACCAAGCCCGTCTGCTCCTTCACCTGAAGCCTCAACTCGGCACAGAACCGCTCGACCTCATGGGCGCTGGCCCCGAGAAGCTCAATGGGTTCCCCAAAAGCCTCGTCGAAGGAAAGCTGCTCGAGCACCGGAACCATCAACCGGACGGTGTCCATCACCCGCCGGCTGGCGACGCTGTAGACCGCACCACGCGGCGGCAGCACCACCGCCGGCGACCCGACCAACCGCCGGGCCTGGTGCATGGGCATGGCGGAGCGGGCACCGAAGGCACGCGCCTCATAGCTGGCACCGGCCACGACGCCCCGGCCGCCCCGGCCGCCGACCAGAACGGGCCGGCTCCGCAATGTCGGCCGGGTCAGCTGCTCGACAGATGCGAAGAACGCATCCATGTCGAAATGCAGCACCCACCGCTCCGCCGCCAGAAGTCAGCCCTGCTTGGCTATCGCAACCCGCACGCCGTCGCCGATCTGGACCCCGTCGTCCATCTCCTCGCCAGGCTCGACGAAGTCGAAACTGGTGGCCAGGATTTCACCCGCGATCAGGTCACGGTGCGTGCGCGCCCAGTCAGCCCGCTGCGCCGGTACCGCCATCACCACTGCGATACGGTCGCTGACATCCAATCCCGATGACTTGCGCAGGTCCTGCAGTTCCCGGATCCGGTCCTTGGCCCAGCCTTCGGCCTCCAATTCCGGGGTGAGAGTGCCGTCAAGCACCACCAGCCCGGCGCCATCAGGTAGCGCAGCGGTGTACTCCTCGTCAGCGGCAACGAGTCTGGAACTGTACTCATCAGCGGTCAGTACCACCTCGCCGGCGGCCAGTGTGCCATCCGGGTTGAGCACGCCACGACCGGCCTTGACCGCTGTGATGGCACCCTGCACGGATTTTCCCAGCCGCGGGCCGGCCGCCCTCGCGTTGACCGTCAGTTCAAACCGCCCATAAGCGGCAATATCACCAGTCAGATCGACGGCCTTCACATTCAGCTCATCGGCGATCAGGCCGACAAAGGGTCGAAGTTTCTCCGGATTATCAACCGCCACAGTGAGTTTAGGAAGCGGAAGCCGTACCCGCAGCTTCTTAGCCTTGCGCAACGACGACGCCGCTGAACATACCTCTCGAACCTGATCCATTGCGGCAACCAGGCCTGGGTCCGCCGGGAGTAGACCGGCATCAGGCCAGTCAGTCAAATGCACCGAACGGTCCCCGGTAACGCCGCGCCAGATAATCTCGGTGATCATCGGCAGCAGTGGCGCGGCCAGCCTGGTGGTGACCTCGAGGACGGTGTGCAGCGTGTCGATCGCGTCGCGGTCCTCGGCCCAGAACCGCGAACGTGACCGCCGCACATACCAGTTCGTCAGCGCTTCGGTGAACTGACGCAGAGACTCACAGGCGCCCGATATGTCGCACACATCCATGGCAGCGGTGAGGTGATCGCGCAGTACTGCCAGCTTGGCCAGGATGTACCGATCCAGCACGTGGGAGGAATCCGTGCGCCAGGTTCCGACCTGCGGGGCATACAGCGCCAGGAAGCTATATGCGTTCCACAGCGGCAACTGGACCTGGCGGACACCCTCCCGAATGCCCTGCTCGGTGACGATCAGGTTGCCGCCCCGAAGGATCGGCGAGGCCATCAGGAACCAGCGCATGGCATCCGAGCCGTCCCGGTCGAACACTTCGTTCACGTCGGGGTAGTTACGCAGGGATTTGCTCATCTTCGCGCCGTCGTTGCCGAGCACGATCCCGTGCGCCACGCAGGTTTTGAATGCCGGTCGGTCGAACAGCGCCGTGGCGAGCACGTGCAGCGTGTAGAACCAGCCCCGGGTCTGGCCGATGTATTCGACGATGAAGTCGCCGGGAAAATGACCTCTGAACCAGTCGTCGTTCTCGAACGGATAGTGCACCTGCCCGTAGGGCATGGACCCGGAATCGAACCAGACATCGAAGACGTCCTCGATACGACGCATCGTCGACTTGCCGGTCGGATCGTCCGGATTCGGCCGGGTCAGCTCATCGATGAAGGGTCGGTGCAGGTTGTTCGGGCGCACTCCGAAGTCGCGCTCGAGTTCGTTGAGGCTGCCGTACACGTCGAGGCGCGGGTAGGCCGGGTCATCGGAGACCCACACCGGAATAGGTGTACCCCAGTAGCGATTTCGCGAGATCGACCAGTCCCGGGCTCCTGACAGCCACTTACCGAACTGACCATCTTTGACATGCTCCGGGTACCAGGTGATTTGTTCGTTGAGCTCGACCATGCGGTCCCGAAACGCGGTGACCTGGACGAACCAGGACGACACGGCGCGGTAGATGAGCGGGTTACGGCACCGCCAGCAATGCGGATACGGGTGGTCGTAGGTTTCATGCCGGATCAGCACCGGACCATTGACCGCCGCCGGTCCGGTCTGGTTCTTCAGGTCCCGGATGATTAGCGGGTTAACATCGAAAACCTGCTGGCCCTGGTAGTCGGGCACACTCGCGTCGAAGCGACCCTTGGCGTCGACGGGGGTGACGGGCACGATGCCGACACTGTCGGTGGTGGCCTTGTCATCCTCGCCATAGGCGGGTGCCATGTGCACGATGCCGGTGCCGTCCTCGGTGGTGACGAAATCACCGCGCAGCACCTGGAAAGAATTGGCATCATCGGAGAAGTAGTCGAACGGCGGCAGATAACGCATACCCAAGAGTTGTTCGCCGGGGAAGGAGCCCAACACTTCCGGGTCCTCCCCCAACTCCCTCGCGTAGGCGGCCAACCGGGCCCGAGCCAGGACGTAGCGTTTGCCCTCCGCGGATTCCGGCGCGACCACGACGTAGTCCATTTCGGGGTTGACCGCCACCGCCTGGTTGGACGGAAGCGTCCACGGTGTCGTAGTCCAGATCAGTAGGTAGGCGCCATCGAGTTCGGAATCCACCGCGGTGATGCGGAAACCTACGGTGACAGCCGGGTCCTGGCGGCTCTGATAGACGTCATCGTCCATCCGCAATTCATGGCTGGACAGCGGGGTCTCGTCGTTCCAGCAGTACGGCAGCACCCGCACGCCCTCATACGCCAGGCCCTTATCCCAGAGTTGTTTGAACGCCCAGATCGCCGACTCCATGAAGGGCAGATCCAGGGTCTTGTAGTCATTGTCGAAATCCACCCAGCGCGCCTGCCGGGTCACATACGCCCGCCACTCAGCGGTGTACTTCAGCACCGAGTCCCGGCAGGCGTCGTTGAACGCGCCGATACCCATCTCCTCGATCTGTGCCTTATCGGTGATACCCAGTTGGCGCTGAACTTCGAGTTCGGCCGGCAGTCCGTGAGTGTCCCAACCGAACCTGCGCTCCACCTTGTACCCGCGCATGGTGCGGTAGCGCGGGACGATGTCCTTCACGTAACCGGTCAGCAGATGGCCATAGTGCGGTAAGCCGTTAGCGAACGGCGGCCCGTCATAGAAGACGTATTCGGCGGCGCCGTCGCGGCCTTGGATGCTGGCGCGGAAGGTGTCGTCGGCGGCCCAGTAGTCGAGGACCTCGCATTCGAGGGCCGGAAAATCCGGCGAGCCGCCGGCGGGCTTGGGGTAACCGTTCTCGGTCACAGCTGGCTCGGTCACGGTCGGGACGGTCTCCTGTGCCGTTCGGGCACGGGGACGACGACGCGCGGGTGCGCGAGCGCCGCGGTACCACCCCGCTTACGCACACGCGAACGTGCACGTCGCTCATGTCAGGCTGTCACGGGCCTGGCCCCGTCCGGTTCTACTGGGCCCCTGCCTGAACAGGTCCGTTCCTCCGGAGGCTCCCCGGTGATGGCCGGATCAGCGCCGATGACCATAATTCTAGCGGCATCCTTGGCGGAGCCCGAGCGCGCCGCGCTTGCGACCCACGGGGGTTCTCCCCGCAGGTCACCTACGATGGGCGGGTGGCTCGAAACTGCCTTCCGGCAAAGATGGCCCCGGCCGCTGGAGCCGAGGACATCGAAGGCGGGGGCTTCTTCGGATGGATCGGTCGCTCCGTCGTGCGCTGGCCCTGGTTGGTAATCGGGGCCTGGATAGCGCTGGCGATCAGCGTGACCATGGCGTTTCCGTCACTGGCCGTGCTGGCCCAGAAGGCACCGGCCTCCATCCTGCCCGGCAATGCTCCGTCGGTCGTCAGCCAGAAGCAGATGAGCGAAGCATTCAAGGAGGCCAGCTCCGACAACATTCTTCTCATCGTCCTGACCAATGAAAAGGGCTTCACCCCCGCTGACGAAGTCGTCTATCGCAACCTGGTCGACAAACTGCGGGCCGAAACCGAAGATGTCGCAGCGCTTCAGGACTTCGTGACCACGCCACCTCTGCGCGAGATCCTGGTCAGCAAAGACAACAAGGCATGGCTGCTTCCGGTCAATATCGTTGGCGAAGTCGCCACCCCGGCAGCGATCGAAGCGACCAAACGTGCCAATCAAACAGTGCAGGACACCGTGGCCGGCACCTCGTTGCGGGCCTACACCACAGGGCCGGCCGGCACCTTCAACGACATCAAGGACATCGGCGACCGGGACATATTCACCATCGAGGTCGCCACGGTGTTGGCACTGCTAACGATTCTGCTGATGGTTTACCGCAACCTGCTGACCATGATTTTGCCGCTGATCACCATCAGTGTGTCCCTGGTGGCGGCCCAGGGCGTGGTGGCGGGTATGGGCACGATCGGTCTGAGTGTTTCCGCCCAGACCATCGTGCTGCTCACCGCGATGCTCGCCGGCGCCGGCACCGACTACGCGGTATTCCTCATCAGCCGGTATCACGACTATCTGCGGATGGGCGCGGAGTCCGATGAGGCGGTGCGCAACGCGCTGGCTTCGGTAGGCAAGGTCATCACCGCTTCCGCCGCCACCGTCGCGGTGACGTTCGTGGGCATGATCTTCACGAAACTGACGGTTTTCTCAACCGTCGGTGTCGCCCTGGCCGCGGCCATCATCGTCGGCTGTGCTGGCGCGCTCACCTTTCTTCCGGCGCTGCTGACACTGGCGGGCCGCCGGGGCTGGGCCAGACCGCGGCGGGACCTGACGGGCCGATTCTGGAGGCGGTCGGGCATCCGGATCGTGCGCCGTCCAGTGATCAACCTCGTTGTCAGTCTGGTGATCCTGATCATCCTTGCCACAACATCGGTCCTGGCGACGTACAACTATGACGATCGCAAGGCACTGCCTGCCGCGAGTGCAAGCATCCAGGGATACGACGCGATCAGCCGGCACTTTCCGTTGACTGCCAGCCTGCCGCAATACATTTTGATTTCCTCGCCCCGGGATCTGCGTACACCCAAAGCCCTGGCCGATATGGAGCAGTTGGCCTACCGGGTGAGTCAGATACCCGACATCGACATCGTGCGGGGTATCACCCGGCCCACCGGCGAGTCCCTGGAGCAAGCGCGACTTTCATTTCAGGCCGGTGAGGTCGGCAAGCCTCTCAACCAGGCTGCGGACGCGATCAACACAAACACGGGCAATCTCGACCTGCTGGCCTCCGGCTCTGATCAGATCGCTGACGTACTCGGCGGACTTCGCGGCCAACTTGGGCAGATGCTGACCACCATCAACTACCTGGTGCGGTCGTTGGCGTTCATGCAGAACCAGTACGGCACCGGCAAGGCGCTGCCGGGATTCGATATAGGCAGTGATCCGCTCAACACCATTCACGGCCTCGGCGGCAACATGGGGGTGAACATCGGTGACGCCGTCGCGGCGTACGACAAGTCGATTGCGCCCGTTCTCAGTGCCCTCAACGGAAACCCGGTCTGCGACGCGGATCCGAAATGTGTGGCTATCCGCGCCCGCCTTCAGTTGCTGGCCGACGCCCGCAACGACGGTACCCTCAACCAGATCACCAACCTCTGCACCCTGCTGGAGGAGGTACCGATCGATCCCACCGCATTGCCAGCCGAGCGGCCGATGCCGACACCGGTAATCCCGGGCAAAGAGAAGCCGGGTCCGGTCACCACCATCCCGGGCAATCAGGCGACCCCGCCCACCGCCGGCGGCATGGGCCCCGCGTTGGATTCCATCAGTCAGAGCCTGCAGGCCGCCGGGATCACTAATCCGGCCGATCTGGAGTCCCAACTGAGTCAGCTCCAGCAGGGCATCGAGCTGCTGTCCGTTGCCAGTCGCCAGGTGGCCGACGGCGTCGCGCTACTGGTCGACCAGACGAAGAAACTCGGCATTGGCCTCGATCAGGCATCTTCGTTTCTGCTGGCGATGAAACGCGACGCCACCACCCAGTCGATGGCCGGCTTCTACATACCGGGACAGATCCTCTCCGGCGCCGAATTCAGAAAAGCCGCCGCGATCTTCATCTCCCCCGATGGCCACACCGTCAGGTACCTGGTGCAGAGCAAGCTCAATCCGTTTACCGAACCGGCGATGGATCAGGTCAATATGGTGCTCGATGCCGCACGCGGAGCCCAACCCAACACCGCCCTGGCCGACGCCTCCATCGGCATGACCGGCCTCACGGTGACACTTCGCGACACCCGCGACTACTACATCCAGGACTTGCAAAGAATCGTGATCACGACAATTCTCGTGGTCCTCACGATTCTGATCGTCCTCTTGCGGGCGCTGGTTGCACCGCTGTATCTCATTGTCTCCGTAATTGTTTCATATCTGTCGGCGCTGGGTATGGGCGTCGTCCTGTTCCAACTGATCCTCGGTCAGGAATTGCATTGGAGTGTGCCGGGCCTGACGTTCATCATCCTGGTGGCGGTGGGTGCGGACTACAACCTGCTGTTGATCTCACGCATTCGCGATGAATCCCCGCACGGCATCCGTTCCGGCGTGATCCGAACCGTCGGCCAGACCGGTGGTGTGATCACTGCGGCCGGCTTGATTTTCGCGGCCTCGATGATCGGTCTGCAGTTCTCGAGTATCACCACGCTGGTGCAGATCGGATTCATCATCGCCGCCGGCATCCTGCTCGACACCTTCCTGGTCCGGACCGTCACGGTACCCGCGACCGCGGTGCTAGTCGGCAAGGCGAACTGGTGGCCGTCGAAGTGGCAGCCACAGGCGGTTGCCCCGCGACAGAGACCAAAGATCACCGAACCCGTCGTGGCGACGCACTGAGGATTGGCGCGCGCCGCATCGAACGACCCGGACGGTTCACAGTAGTCCGGGCCGGACGATC
>NZ_JAEMSG010000015.1:17351-35422 GCF_016462945.1 Mycolicibacterium sp.
GGCAGTAGTCCGGGCCGGACGATCGGCAGTAGTCCGGGCCGGACGATCGGCAGTAGTCCGGGCCGGACGATCGGCAGTAATGTAGTTCACCATGTGGACGACGGTGATAGTCCTCGCCCTCGCACTGAACCTTGAGCCGAATCGCCTCGGCATAATTGGGCTCTTACTTATGCGTCCTGACCCGATTCGGCAACTGTTGGTCTTCCTTTGCACCAGTTTCCTGGTGAATTCCGCCGCGGGGCTCATCGTTCTTTTCGTCGTCAATCGCGGCGCCCTCCTACAGGGAGCGTCAAGCAGTGCGATCATGCAGATCGCAGTGGGTGCGCTGGCGCTCACTGTGGCCGCAGTACTGTTCACCAACATCTCGATGCCGGGCAGCAAGGCCCGCGCCGTGTCACCGGCGGGTCGGTCAGGCGAGCCCGCTGCCGTCCCCTCGAGTGGACTCGTACTCGTCGACAACTTCACCAAGCGTTTCGGGAATCTGGTGCAGGGCCGTTCCCTGTGGTTCGCCGCAGCCCTGGGAGTTGGGATTGCACTGCCCTCGGTCGACTTCGTTGCCCTGCTTCTGCTGATCGCTGCATCGGGCGAGCCGCCCAAAATCCAGGTGTCCGCGTTGTTCACCTTTCTTACGGTGGCGAATACCATTCTGCTGATCCCGATGTTCGGCTACGTCTTCGCAAAGGAACGGACGGTTCGTATCCTGGAGAACCTGCGCTCCTGGGTTCTCGCACGCAGTCGCCGTGACTACGCCGTGTTACTTGCCATCGCAGGTGCCTTGATGCTGACAGTCGGAGTCAGGCGCCTCTGATGATGGTGCCTAGTCGATCACAGCATTAAGGCCGAACTCCGCCAGCGTCTGCTCGACCAATCCACGAAGACGATCTTTGGAGTTCTCGGCGTCCAGTTGATAGGCCTCCACCGAGATCGAGACCCTACCGTTGATCCGGCCGGAGACCACCACCAACTGGCCGTGCGAGCGCTGTAACTCGCCGATGGTGACATCGGTGTCAAGGGCGCGGATAAAAACGTAGTCGGCCGGGGTGCCGTCGACCCGGGCCAGATCCGGCGGCAGGTCCCCCAAGTTCGAGCAGGAAACCGGCAGGTCCTCGGAGTAAGCGAACAGCAGGTCGGCAATTCCCTTGACCGCCCCCTGCGGCAGCCAGGGAATAAGGGGCATCAGTTCCATGGTCGGGTCGGGCTCGTTTTTCGCCTTCTCCCTTGCCGTTCGTACTCCATTGCGCGCTTCAGTGAGGTCAGTTGAGACCTTCGTGGGATCCACCGTGGCACTGGCGAAAGCCATCGCCAGGGCGCGGTCGTCATCAAGGCTCTCCCGGAGGTTGATCGCAATCATCAGCGTGACCGTACCGTCAGCCGCGCGCCTGCGACCGAAGTGCTCACCGAGCTTCGCCGCGAACCCGGCAAGCAACGAATAGCTGTTTCCACCAAGGGCTTCCGCTTTGGCGTCCCACTCCGGGATATCCACGTAGACGGCAACCGATGGCACCACGACATGGCGTCCGTCGACCGGAGCGGCGTGCGCGGCGCGGGCCCGGGCGAAGTCATCGCGCTTGGCGCGAACCATCTTGGCCGCCTTGACCGCCGTACGAGCGGTCAGTGGCAGGTCGCGTACGGCCTGGCGGAGGTCGGCGACGATAGCCTGGGTGCGTGAGCGGGATCGCGGCCGTTCGTAGCCGGTTTCGCGGATGTTGCCGGTGATTCCCTCGAACACCGCCATCAGGGCGCCAACGCCGTCGCCGATCACGTGCGAGGCGACGATACTTGCCGCCGTGGAGCCGTCATCTAAGCGTTGTATGGCAAGGTGCCAGCCCGGTCCGTTTTCCGGGTCGATGGGCAGGCCGCACAATTCGTCGGCCCAGTCCATCAACTCGGAGCGCGGCCGGGACTGCTCGGCGATGTGGACCGGTGGTGGCGGGCCCACCGGCTGCACCCAGCGTGGCCGACCGAATGGTAGCGGCGAGCGTTCAATGAGCCGGCTGCCCAGCGAGGCATAGAGGTTGTGGTGAAACCGCTCAAAACCCGCATCGTCAAACGGGTGTTCATAGACCCAGACACATTGCATCAATTGGCCACGGCCGGTCGCTCGGTGCAACTCGAGCGCAGCCTGATCTAGGTACTCCAGTCGATACTCTTTGGGTTGTTCAAGTTGTGCTCGTCGGAACAATCTGCCGCGCGGGTGAGTTTCAATCGTCAATTCCATTCCACCTCAAACTATTTCACCGGAAAGTGCAAAGTCTTTCAGGGTTTCGGTCATCACCCCGCGAAGCTCAGCACGCGAGTTTTCCATCCCCGGCTGGTAACTGATTACGGTGAGCGTCATCTTCTCACCGACTTTTCCAGACGTGACTGTCATGGCCCCGCGGCGGCGATCGAGGTTGTCGGAGGTCACATGCCGATCCACGCCACGGAAACACAGGTACTCAGCCGGCGTGCCGTCGACGACGGTCACTTCCGCCGGCATGGCACCGAAGTTGGAGCAGGACACCGGAAGGTCAGCGGTAAAACCGAAGGCCGCGTCGGCTATCCGGGCGATGCTGCTCTTGGGTAACAACGGGATCAGAGGAAGCAGTTCCATCATTTCATCAGGAACGTCGCGCGCGTTCTTCAGGCCTTCGCGGATCGCGGCGCGCGCTCCGCTCAGATCAGTGGTGACGGTGCCGGGATCGAAGCTGACATGGGCAATCGACACCACATTGCCGCCAGTGTCCTCCAGATCGGCCCGGTCGCTGACCGGAAGCATCAGCGTTACCGCACCATCCGAGGCGCGCGCACGGTTCAAGCGTTGCGCCATCTTTCCGGCAAAACCGGCCACCAACGAAAAACTGTTCCCACTAAGGGATTCGGCGCAGGCGTCCCAGTGAGCGACGTCGATGAACACCGTGACCGTTGGCATGCGTACTGGCCGGGGTTCAGTGGCGTGGGCCGATCGCGGTACGGCCGACGTGCCCAGTTCGCCGCGTCGGCGGATGGCGATCTTGGCCGCTCGACGCAATGTCCGGCCCACCTCCGGTAGATCACGGCCGAACTGGCGCAAGTCCTCGCGTATCCCACTCCACCGCGTGCGCGACCCAGCCGACGGCAGTCCCAGATCGCGGGTAGCGCCCGTGCTGGCCTGCGCGCAGGCCAGAAAACTACCCGCGCCGTCGGCAACACAATGCGAGATCACCAGACTAATCACGGTCGTGCCGTCGTCGAGTGGCTGAACCCCCAGTCGCCAAGCCGGCCCCCGCTGGGGGTCAAGCGGCAGTTCGACCTGTTCATCGGCCCAGTCATAGATTTCCCCCCGGGGGCGGGGCAACTCGGTGACATCGAGGTTGGAATCTGTGAACGGCTGTGACACCCAGCGGTGCCGCCCGAACGGCAACCGGGATGGCTCGATCCGACGGGCTAGGAGGGTCCCGAAGAGGTTGCGGTGGAAGCGCTTCACGGCGTCGAGGTCGACAGGGTGGTGATAGAACCACAGTCCCTGCATCACCGCTTCCTGACCGGCGCCGCGCAGTGCCAGGAATAGGGCTTGATCGGGGTAAGGCACCACATTGTCTGTGCCGGAACGCGCACCGTCGACCACCAGACGGTCTATCTCGGTCAAACCGTGGCCTTGGGTACGCGCGGCGACGACAAACTGTCGGCGCGACCCTCAGCAGCACGCAGGTAGACCATTTTCATCAGATCCACGTATTGCGCTACCGACTCGCGGGCGTCGGCGTTATCCGGGTAGGCCACCGTGATGGTGGTCCCGGTATCGCGACGGTTCACCCACATACCGATCTGGTTTGCCGCACCGAGGTCGGTGTAAAGCTGACCATTGCGAGACTGCCACTGACCCATTACTACCGGGTCAAGCGGCGGCATGCCGATATCGAGATAGGACAGCATCGGCACCCCGGGCCCCGGCTTCCTGATGCCCGGCACTGATGCAGCCAACTCCAGCACCCGTTCGATCGGGACGTTGGCCATCGGCATACCGGAATCGAAGGCTGCCTGGGCGGCCCTCGCCACCTCGGCGAACGACATCCCCACCACGGGCACTGAAATCGGGATCACACCGGTGAACCAGCCCGTCGTCTGGAAATCCGCCGGGGTGCGCCGAGTCGTTGTCGGTGTGATCACATGATAGGTGTCAATGCCGGCCAGTTCGCGCTCAGCGATTGCGGCGCAGGCGAACACACCGCCGATGAACCGAACTCCCGCCGAGGTGCACACCGATTCGAACCGGTCGGTGTCATGGGCGTCCATCAGTTTCACCGTGATGAGGTCTCCCGTACATGGCACGGACGGATCACCCAGTGGCAGCGGGAACTTCGGCAGCGTTCCATCATTGCACTTCAGGAACTCAACCCATCCGGCGACTTCCGGGGACTCCAGGGACAGCGCCGCGGTGTACTCACGCTGCCGGACGCAGTAGTCGTTGTAGCTGCCTGTCTCCGGGAGCCGGAGCGGTGCGCCACCTTCTACCAGAGCCGCGTAGTTCATATTGAGTTCCACAAACAGATTGACCATGAACATCGCATCGGCATGGACGTGGTCGATGCACGCGTAGAACGTGAAGTGATCAGCGCGCTGAATCACACCGAACCGGAAACAGTCCCACGCCAGCGGACTCGGCGTGGCCAGGATGTGCTCCCGCCACTGCGCGGCGGTCATCTCGCCATGCTTGGTCGCGACGAACTGGATATCCGCCGGGTTGGGCGTGGTGTGCCGAACCACCCGGTCATTGCCGTCGAACTCGAACCAGCTGTGATACGTGTCATGTCGGCGCAGGTAGGAGTTGATCACAAAAGTCATCGCTCGGACATCGCAGCGTCCAGGGATATTCCACGACGGAATCAGCAGCCGGGCCATCTCCAGGCCGTTCGCCGAGTGTTCCCGGAAGGTGCGGATGTGCTGCTCCTGCTGATAGCTGGCGGGCACATCAGTCACCGGAGCTTGTGCGATCTTGCTGGAACTCCCAGGAGACGGGCCCCATGAGATCACGGAACCCGGCGTGTCCACCCAGTCATGGATCGCCGTTAGAGCAACCACTGAACTCGCTCCCCTATCCGATCCTGTCAGCGGGCTGACGTGAGGACACCGGCCAACGTCTCGCACAGGCTCTCGGCCAACGCACGAACAGTGGTGATGTCCATAGACCGGACGCGGATACCAGTCTCCGTCTCGATCCGGGTGCGCAGCTCGAGGTTACCCAGCGAATCCAAACCATACTCCGAGATAGCCCGATCAGGATCGACCGACCTGCGCAGAATCAGGCTGAGTTGCTCGGCCACCAGACGACGGACCAGGGTGGGCCACTCCTCCCGCGGGGCCGAGTGCAATTCGGCACGGAAGCTACCGGTGTCGACCGGGCGATCAGCGCTGGACTGGAACGCCTCCGCGAACGGACTGCGCTGCACGAGGTCGGTCAACCACGGTGTGCCGATGGTCGGCGCGTAGCCGCTGTGGGCCCGGTTGTGGCAGAGCAGGGCCTCGAACGCCTGCGCGCCCTCCTCCGGGCTGATCATCGTGGTGTTCCCGTTCGCAGCCAGGTGCGCACCCGCGCCGATCTCATCCCACGCGGCCCACGCGATCGCGGTGGCCGGCAGGCCTTGGGACCGCCGCCAGTGGGTGAACCCGTCCAGCCAGCTGTTGGCTGCCGCGTAAGCACCCTGCCCGGGTGAGCCGAGCAACGCCGCTGCCGAGGAGAACGAGCAGAACCAGTCCAGCGGCTGCGATGTGGTCGCACGGTGCAGCTGCCAGGCGCCGTAGACCTTCGGAGACCAGTCCCGCTCGACCAACTCGTCGGTGATGTTGGCCAGGATCGCATCCTCGACCACAGCGGCGGCGTGCAGCACACCACGGACCGGAAGTCCGGTTGAGGTGGCCACCGACACCAACTGGTCAACCGTGTCGGGGCATGCGATGTCCCCGCTGACGACCTCGACCTCGGTACCGGCCGCGCGCATCCGCTCAATCTCGGCCAGCGCAGCCGGCTTCGGCTCTGACCGGGAGTTGAGCACGACGCGCCCGGCACCCGCCGCCGACATCTTCGAGGCCAGGAACAATCCCAGCCCACCTAGCCCGCCGGTGACGATATAGGCGCCATCGGAACGGAACGCGTTCGCCTGCTCCGGCGGAACCGTCACGGTGCTCTGACCCACCCGAGGGATCGACAGGACCAGCTTGCCGGTGTGCTCGGCGGCGCTCATCACGCGGATGGCGGTGGCCGCATCAGCCAACGGGTAGAGCGTCGTCTCCGGCTGCGGCAGAACACCTTCGGCAGTCAGCCGGTAGACGGTGTTGAGCAGTTCGCGGATCTGAGCCGGATGCGTCGAGCACATCAGGGCCAGGTCGACACCGTAGAAAGACAGGTTGCGGCGGAACGGGAACAAGCCCATCCGAGTATCGCCGTAGATGTCTTTCTTGCCGATCTCGACAAACCGGCCGCCGAAGGCCAGCAGCTCCACACCGGCACGCTGGGCGGCACCGGTCAGCGAGTTCAGCACGATGTCCACGCCGTAACCGTCGGTATCCTCGAGGATCTGCTCGGCGAATTCCGCGCTGCGCGAATCGTAGACATTGTTGATGCCCATGCGCCGCAACATCTCCCGACGCTCACGGGTTCCGGCGGTGGCATAGATTTCCGCCCTCGCCAGCCGGGCGATGGCGATCGCCGCCTGACCTACACCGCCGGTGGCGGAATGGATCAGCACCTTGTCGCCGGGCTTGATCCGAGCCAGGTCCTGCAGCCCATACCAGGCGGTGGCAGCAGCGGTCGACACCGCCGCGGCCTGATCGTCGCGCAGACCGGCCGGCAGCTTGACCGCCACGTCGACGTCACAGGTAAGGAAGGTTCCCCAGCAGCCGTTAGGCGACATACCGCCGACGTGATCGCCCACCTTGTGGTTGCGCACGTGCGGTCCGACTGCGGTGACCACGCCGGCGAAGTCGATGCCCAGTTGTGGCCTACCCGAGTAACTCGGGTAGCGCCCCATCGCCACCAGGACGTCGGCGAAGTTCAGGCTGGACGCCGTGACCGCAACTTCGATCTCACCCGGCCCGGGCGCGGTGCGCTCGAACGCCGTCAGTTCCAGGGTCTGCAAATCACCCGGTGTGCGGATCTCCAGCCGCATGCCGTCCAGGGAGTGGTCGACGACGGTGGTGTGTCGCTCCTCGGGCCGCAGCGGCGCCGGGAACAGATGGGCCGTGTACCACTCCTGGTTGCGGAATGCGGTCTCGTCCTGATCCGATCCCAGCAGCAGCTGATGGGCGACCAACTTGCCCTCGGTCTCCTCATCGACGTCGATCTGGGACGGGTGCAGAGCCGGGTGCTCGGCACCGATCACCCGCAGCAGGCCCCGCAGGCCGGCCTGCTCGAGGTTGGGACGCTCGCCCGGCAGAACCGTTTGCGCACCGCGGGTCACGACGTAAAGCCGCGGCGTCTCGCCGGCAGCCTCAGGCAGATCGCGGACGATCCGGACCAGATCGCGGACATGCGCTCCACCGAGCTGGGCCAGCTGCTCCGGAGCGCGGCCGGGACGCGGAGCGGCTACCACGACCATGTTTCCGAAGCGACCTTCAGCCAGATAGGACTGCATGCGTTCGGTGTTGGCAGCGTGATCAGCATTCTGCGGCCACGACATCGTCGTCACGTCCGCGTCATTGAGCTTGAGCGCGTCGGTGAGCTCCGAGGCCAAAATATCGGTGGTGTTCGACATGCTGACCAGCAGCCAGGTTCCGGCGTTGACATGGGGGGCCAAGGCAGGCAGCTTCTGCTTGCTCCACTCGACGGCCATGAGCCGCTCGTTGAGCACGCGATCACCGTCGGAGTTGCCGGTGCCCATGGACAGACCCTCGACGGCGAGCAGAACGGCGCCGTACTCGTCGACCAGATGCAGGTTCGCCTCGACACCGGAGCCGTCCAGGGAGACGATTCGGGTCAGGCAGTACCGCGCCTTGTTGGCGGCACCGTAGGCGCGCAGACGACGCACACCCAGGGGAAGCAGCAGGCCACCGGTTCCGGTGTTCTGCACGCCGGGATGGGCGGCGACCGACTGGAAGCAGGCGTCCAGCAGTGCGGGGTGAATGCCGTAGGCGGTGTGGCTTCCGCGAATGACGCTCGGCAGTCCGATTTCGGCCAGCACGGTGTCAGCGGTGTCTTCGCCGGCGTTGACAGCAGTCAGCGCCGTGAAGGCCGGACCGAACTGCACACCACGGGTGTCGAACCATTGCCGAACCTCGGCACCGTCGGCGCGCTTCGGGTGGGCCGCGAGCAGCGCGTCCATGTCGTAGTCGGCCGGGCGGTCATCAGCGTCGATTGCCTGAAGGATCGCGCTGGCACGACGCTCATTCTCGCTTTCATGGTCGGTTTCAACCTGAAACTCCAGTGTGCCGGGGCACTTCACGGCGGCCTCGACGCTGATTCCAGTCTCGTTCTCCAGCAACAGCATTCGCTCGAACCGGACGTCGCGGACCTCGGCAGCGTCACCGAGAGCGGTGCGGGCGGCCGCCAGTGCCATCTCGCAGAACGCAGCACCGGGCATCGCGGCCACATTGTTGACCTGGTGATCGACCAGCCACGGCAGCGCCGCGGTGCCGACCTCGCCCGCCCACACATGGCGTTCCGGCTCCTCGAACAGGCGCACATGCGAACCCAGCAGCGGATGGGTCGGGACCAGATGCGCACCCCGACCCTGGTCGGCGGTCTGCCGCTCCAGGACCAGTTTGCGATGGCTCCAGATCGGCAGCGGGGCGTCAACCAGCCGGCCCACAGGCAGCAGCACACCGAAATCGACATTGGCCCCGGCGGCGAAAAGATCTCCCAGCAGGGTCCGAAGTCCGTTCGGCATATCCTGGGCACGGCGCATACCGGCCACGGCCGCCACCGGGATATCCAGTGTGGCCGCAGTCTGGTCGACGGCGCGAACCAACAGCGGGTGCGGCGCCAGTTCGGCGAACACCCGGAAGCCGTCCTCCAGCGCGGCTTGCGCCGCGGCAGCGAACCGGACGGTGTGGCGCAGATTGTCGACCCAGTAGTCGACATCGCAATACGGCTGCTCGCGGGGGTCGAAAAGCGTCGCAGAGTAGTACGGAATCTCCGGGGTCAACGGGGTGATGTCGTCGAGCAGCCCGGCCAGCTCTTCGAGGATCGGCTCGACCTGCGGGGTGTGCGACGCGACGTCGACCGCCACTTCGCGGGCCATGATCTCGCGCTGTTCCCACCCGGCGACGATGCGGCGCACAGTCTCGGTGGCACCGCCGATCACCGTGGAGGTCGGCGAGGCCACGACGGCGACCACCACATCCTCGATACCCTGCCGCTCCAACTCCTCCCGTACCTGCTGTGCGGGCAGTTCGACGGCGGCCATAGCGCCGCCGCCGGCGATCTTCACGCACAGCAGTGAGCGACGGCAGATCACCTTGACGCCGTCCTCCAGCGACAGTGCGCCGGAGACGACGGCCGCGGCGACCTCGCCCAGCGAGTGACCGATGACTGCCCCGGGTGTCACCCCGTAGGACTTCATGGTGGCGGCCATCGCGACCTGCATGGCGAATAGGGTGGGTTGAACGCGGTCGATCCCGATGACCGTCTCCGGAGCCACCATTGCCTCGGTGACGGAGAAGCCGGACTCGGCGGCGATGAGCGGCTCAAGTTCTGCGATCTTCGCGGCGAATACCGGTTCTACTGCGAGCAGATCGACACCCATCGACGCCCACTGCGACCCCTGGCCGGAGAACACCCACACCGGTCCACGATCGTCCTGGCCCACGGCAGCCTGGAACGGGTCATCGCCACCGGCGACCGCCCGCAGGCTTTCGACCAGAACATCCCTGCTGTCGGCGATCACGGCGTTGCGCACCGGGCGGTGGCCGCGACGACGGGCCAGGGTGTAGGCCAGATCGCCCAGATTCAGGTCATCACCGGCAGCCTCGACCCAGTCGGCCAGGTGCTCGGAGGTCGCACGGAGCCCGTCGGCCGACGATGACGTCACCGGGAAAATGAGTTGCTCGGAAGTCGCATCTGCGCCGGTGTTGTCGGCGCCGACAGCCATCGGGGCCGGCGCCTGCTCGAGCACCGCGTGCACATTGGTGCCCGACATGCCGTAGGAGGAAACGGCCGCGCGCCGCGGAGCAATGCTCTCGTCGACGGGCCATTCGGTGGCCTCCTGCGGTACGAACAATCCGGTCTCGATCTTGGCCAGGTGCTCGGGAAGTTGGTTGAAGTGGAGGTTCTGCGGCACGACGCCGTGGTGCACCGCCAGCACGGCCTTCATCAGACCCAGCACGCCGGCTGCGGACTCGGCGTGGCCGAAGTTGCTCTTGACTGAGGTGAGCGCACAGCGACCCTCGGTGCCGTAGACGGTCGACACGCTGTTGAACTCGATGGTGTCGCCAACCGGGGTTCCGGTGCCATGCGCCTCAACCATGCCCACGGTTGCGGGCTCGATACCCGCGGACTCCAGCGCCGAACGGAACACGGCCACCTGAGCGTCTCCCGACGGAGTCAGGATGTTATCGGTGCGGCCGTCCTGGTTCGAGGCGGTGCCGCGAATGACTGCGAGAACGCGGTCGCCATCGCGCTGGGCATCGTCAAGTCGCTTGAGCACGACCACTCCGCAACCCTCGGAGCGGACGAATCCGTCCGCTCCGACGTCGAAGGAATGGCAACGTCCGGTCGCGGACAGCATGCCCTGGCCGGAGGCCGAGGCATACAGGCGCGAGTCGAGCATCAGCATCACGCCGCCGGCGATCGCCATTTCGCTTTCACCATCGTTCAGGCTGCGGCAGGCCTGGTGGACTGCAACCATGCTCGACGAGCAGGCGGTGTCAAGGGTCAGCGCGGGGCCGTGCAGTCCCAACGCGTGCGCGACGCGGCCGGAGGCCATGCTGAACGGATTGCCGGTAAACGCATACGCCTGATCGAAGGCGCCTGCGTCACTGGTGACCATCGCGTAGTCGTCGTGCGACATACCGATGAAGACACCGGTGGACGTGCCCGACATGGAAGCAGGTGTGCGGCCGGCCTGCTCGACTGCCTCCCAGCAGGTCTCCAGCAGCACGCGGTGCTGCGGGTCCATGGCGATGGCCTCGCGCTCGTTGATGCCGAAGAAGTCAGGATCGAAACCGGTGACGTCGTTGAGGAAAGCTCCCCACTTGGATACCGACCGGCCCGGCACGCCCGATTCGGGGTCGTACAGCTCGTCGGCGTCCCAGCGGTCGCCGGGAATCTCGGTGACCAGATCGTCACCCCGCAGGAGTGCTTCCCACAGCTGCCGGGGAGAGTCGATACCGCCCGGGAGCCGGCAAGCCATGCCGACAACGGCGATTGGGGTTAGGGAGGATCCGCGCACTTCGCTCACACCTCGTTCTTCGTCAATGCGGGGCACGATGTTTCACTTTCAGGGCCACCTAAAGAACTTCCGTGTGGAACGCGCCAGTGCGTTCGACATCTACCTGAGGTTGCCAGTGTTGCCCTTAGCGTAACCGATTCGACTCGAAATTGCGAGGTTTATCTTTCGACTCGGGAAACGTAATTCGGCCGCGTTTGGGCACATCTCGCCGTCACGACAGTCCATGGGGAATATGTTTGCTGGCTGCGCCCTCTTGAATCTGTCCAGAAAACTTCACCAGCTGTCGGTCAGGTAACCCTGTTTAGTTCTAAACCAGCACTTCACAGTAGTTTTAGTCTGGATGTGAAACCTGGCCGGGCCGGTCCATGAACGGTGTCCAGACCCCTCCACCGGCCTCTCCGGGAAGGTTGCGAGAGCCAGGCATGTTGAGTTATCGTCATATGATGCTACTCAGCCTTCTCAGCAAACTGTTTTGAATGCGCAATAGGTTCCCGATTATCGGCTCTGGCAAATTGCACATATAAGACCAGAGTCCCCTTTGGTAACGGGGTTCCGGGCCCGGTTCACACGCAGCGCTGGTATCTGTTTGCTGAGAGATTCGGCTATCTGCCCTTTGCCCCTCTCAAGCTTTTGAGCAGCTAATTCCTGATTGAGGCCGATCATGCGGCAACTAACCTGAGATTAGGCTGAGAGGGTTGGTTCGGCATGAAAAGGACCAGCAATATGCTATTAAAACTGATTAGCAGGCAGGTATCAGTGCAGTCTCTATGAAAGGGTTCGGGCGAACTTGGCAAAATCACAGAGCTCAACCGATGAGTTATTCATTTTGAATACGTATTTATTCACTGAGAAAAGAGCCAGACGTGCCTGTAAGGGCGATCCGACCTCGATTTATGGGCGATTTGCTACCGGGGATCCCCCTCGCTCTGGTGTTAGCTAGATCACCCTCGGAGCTGGCGCGTCGATGACCCGGCAGCCCTGAAATCGAACCTTTCTGCGTACGCTGACCGCGAAACCGGTTCCCGCGGCTAGCCCGCCGCCACCCCGGCCGTCGGATGTCCGTAGGCCGAACTGACCTCAGTCATCGGGGTGAAACCGTGCCGGCGAGCCCGGCCGGCGCCGCGGCGCACGAGTACGGCCAGTCGGTGGATGACCGTGGATGTCACGCCCTTGGTCGCAACGAACACCATCGGGGCGGTATCGGCTGACCACGGCACCCGGCCATGCCCATCAGACCATCCCGTCCACACGTCCACCACGGCCTGCCCGCCGAGATAGACCGCCAGATAGCACCTGGGTCACAACAGCTGAGTTGACAAGCTACACGTTCTGTTTCGGGAAATCGTTGCCGATCCGTTAACCCTGCCGTTCGGCGGCGTCGAGAATCTGTTGGGCCGCAAGGACGGGAGTCAGTTCCCCATCGCGGACCTTTCTCTCGACCTCTGCGCGCATCGCCGTTACTGCCGGATGGGTGAGCACCCGGTCAAGAACGGTGTCGCGCACCATCGACCAGGTCCAGTCCACTTGCTGGGCACGTCGCCGGGCCTCGAACTCCCCTGCTGCGGTGAGCACGTCGCGATGTTTGAGCACGGTGTCCCACAACTGGAGCACACCGTCACCGGTCAATGCGCTCATCGTGAGGACCGGTGGGCGCCAGATTGTTTCGCGGGGATAAATCAGCCGGATCGCGGCGGCAAGTTCTCGTGCTGCGGCCTTCGCTTCAATCGCGTGCTGGCCGTCTGCCTTGTTCACCACGACGACGTCGGCAAGTTCGAGCACCCCTTTCTTAATGCCCTGGAGTTGGTCTCCGGTACGGGCCAGGGTGAAGAATACGAAGGTGTCGACCATGTTGGCGACGGTGACCTCTGACTGCCCCACCCCGACGGTCTCGACCAGAATGACATCGAAACCAGCGGCCTCAAGGAGCACGATGGTCTCCCGGGTGGCCCTTGCCACCCCGCCGAGAGTGCCCGAGGTCGGCGACGGCCTGATGTAGGCCGCCGGGTGCACTGCCAGCTGTGCCATTCGGGTCTTGTCCCCCAGAATCGAGCCTCCGGTGCGTGTCGAGGACGGATCGACCGCCAATACCGCCACCCGATGACCCCGTCCGATGAGGTACATACCGAGCGACTCGATGGTGGTGGACTTCCCCACCCCGGGCACCCCGGTGATGCCCACGTGCATCGCGCTGCCTGCATACGGCATCAACTGCAGAAGTAACTCCTGGGCCTGGCCGCGATGATCGATACGAGTCGACTCGATGAGCGTGATCGCCCTGGCCAATGCGGCACGGTCACCACCGCGGATCGCGTCGGCGAGCGCTACCGCATCGCTGTCGGCCGCCATCAGCTCAGTTCATAGCTGAGACGCTCAGCGAGCTTGTGCAACAAGCTCACCGCGGCGTCGGCGATCACCGTACCCGGCGGATAGATAGCGGTGGCGCCGGCGGCGTAGAGCTCATCAAAATCGCCTGACGGGATGACACCACCCACCACAATCATGATGTCCGGCCGTCCAACCTCGGCCAGTGCGTCCCGAAGCGCGGGCACCAGGGTGAGGTGACCGGCGGCCAGTGACGACACCCCGACGACATGGACGTCGTTATCGGCGGCCTGCCGTGCGACCTCGTCGGGCGTGGAGAACAAAGAGCCGACATCGACGTCGAACCCGATGTCGGCGAACGCCGTCGCGATCACCTTCTGGCCCCGGTCATGGCCGTCCTGGCCCATTTTCGCGACCAGTATGCGCGGCCGGCGTCCGTCGGCCCCGGCGAACTTCGCCACCAGTCGGGTGGCCTCGGTTAGTCCGGTGATGCTGCCTCCTGTCTTCGCTCCTCCGTGCCCTGCCCCGCGGCCCACTTCGTCGCGGTAAACCCCGGAGATGGTTCGGATTTCGGCCCGATGGCGGCCGTACACCTTTTCCAGAGCATCGGAGATCTCTCCGACTGTTGCCTTCGCCCGGGCGGCATCGATGGCAAGCGCGAGCAAGTTGTTACCCATACGCTCCTGCGTGCCGGCCGCTCGGGTGAGCGCCGTCAGCGCCGCCTGCACAGTGGCGTCGTCGCGGTCGGCCCGAAGCTGCTGAAGTTTGGCGAGTTGCTCGGTCCGGACACGATTGTTCTCCACCTTGAGAACCTCGAGATTCGCGTCCTCGTCGACCTGATACTTATTCACGCCGATCACCGGCTGCTGTCCCGAGTCGATCCGCGCCTGGGTTCGCGCAGCGGCTTCCTCGATACGAAGTTTGGGGATACCGTCGCTGATCGCCTGCGCCATTCCCCCGCGTTCGGCCACCTCCGCGATATGGGCGCGAGCCCGCTGCGCCAACTGGTGCGTGAGCCACTCAACGTAGTAGGAGCCGGCCCACGGATCGATCGGCCGTGTGGTGCCGGACTCCTGCTGCAGGAGCAATTGCGTGTTGCGGGCGATACGCGCCGAAAAGTCGGTGGGCAGTGCCAACGCTTCATCGAGAGCGTTAGTGTGCAATGACTGCGTATGCCCCTGAGTGGCGGCCATCGCTTCGATGCACGTCCGTGCGACGTTGTTGAATGGATCCTGCGCGGTAAGTGACCATCCCGAGGTTTGTGAATGCGTGCGCAGCGAAAGAGATTTGGGACTCTTCGCACCGAAGCCGGCGACCAGTTCACTCCACAGCAGGCGGCCGGCCCGCAGCTTGGCCACCTCCATGAAGAAGTTCATCCCGATACCCCAGAAGAACGACAATCGGGGCGCGAACGTATCAATGTCCAAGCCTGCGTCAATGCCGGCGGCCAGATAGTCAACCCCGTCCGCGAGCGTGTAGGCCAACTCGAGATCTGCTGTGGCACCTGCCTCTTGGATGTGATAGCCGGAGATTGAGATCGAGTTGAATTTCGGCATGTTCGCGCTGGTATAGGCGAAGATGTCGGAGATGATCCGCATCGACGGCTTCGGCGGGTAGATGTAGGTGTTGCGAACCATGAACTCTTTGAGAATGTCGTTCTGAATGGTCCCGGCCAGCTTCTCCGGCGGCACGCCCTGTTCTTCGGCAACCACCACATACAGCGCGAGGATCGGGAGCACCGCGCCATTCATGGTCATCGAAACCGAAACAGCCGACAGATCAATACCAGCGAAAAGCTCTCGCATGTCCAGGATCGAGTCGATCGCCACTCCGGCCATGCCGACGTCACCCTGCACTCGCGGATGGTCGGAGTCGTAACCGCGGTGGGTGGCCAGATCGAAGGCGACCGACAGTCCTTTCTGTCCGGCGGCGAGGTTACGCCGGTAAAAGGCATTGGAATCGGCGGCAGTGGAAAACCCGGCGTATTGCCGGATGGTCCACGGTTGGTTCACGTACATGGTGGGGTACGGCCCGCGGATGAAGGGCGGCTCACCGGGGAAGCTGTCTACCGGGTAGCCCGCCGCCACCGCCGCGTCCCGATCGGCACCGGTGTAGAGCGGCTTGACCACGATGTTCTCCGGGGTATGCCAGTCCAGTTGTTCCGCGGTATACCCGTGGGCTGCGGCAGCAGCCGCGATGTGCTCGGCGGCCGCAGCAATCACCGGCGGCTCCGTCTTCTGCCGGCTGCGCAGCGGCACATCAGCGAAGCTCGGAATGGCTCCGGTGCCGGTGGCGGGAGAAATCATCTCAGTCATGCTCCCAGCCCATTCAGCAGCAACGAGAGCGCCTCAACCGCATCGATTGTGGCGGTCAGGAAATCGTCGGGCCTGTCGTCGGGGGGCAGAGCGGCTACCGCCATCTCCAACCCCGCAAGATAAACCCGCCCGATTCCGGCTGCACGGGCGGCGGCCACAATCGCTGCCACCTCGGCGTCGTACCGGGCGTCGGTTCCACAGATCACGGCGACGGACGCACCGGCATCCCGAACGATATCGCCGACAGCGCCAGGTTCGACGGTCCCCGGGTTGACGGCTTCGATTCCACCGGCGGCCAGCAGGTTCGCCGCGAATGATGTTCTGATGTTGTGTTCGGCCACTGGTCCCAGCGGCAGCAGTAATACCCGCGGACGCGCGCCGGTGCGTTTCAGGTACGCATCCGCGCGGTCGCGCAACATCTCGAAAGCTGCGGCATATCGGGTCGATTGCACTGGTGGACCGGTTTTCAACAGGACCCGTTCGGCAAGATCGGGAAATTCGCTCACGCCGGTGATGGCGGTACGACGGTGGGCGATGTCGTCAGCACGGCGAGCGCGTACCCGATCGATCTGCTCGGCTACATGACCGCCTGCTTGCCGGAAGCCGCCACGGACTTCGATCTCCTGGAAGTGTGACCACGCCTGCGCGGCAAGGGTTTCCGTGAGTTGTTCGACGTACCAGGACCCTCCGGCGGGATCGAGCACACGGCCGATATTGGACTCCTCGAGTAACAGCAACTGGGTATTGCGGGCAATCCGTCGGGCGAAGTCAACGGTCACACCGGGGAAGCCACCCGGAATCGCCGCGTCGAATGGCAGCACCTGCACCGTGTCGGCTCCGCCAACGCCGGCGCCGAACGCGGCAACCGTGGTGCGCACCATGTTCACCCAGGGATCCCGCTGCGTCATCATCACCCGTGATGTGACGGCGTTGAATGGCGCCGCTCCGTCATCTGGATTGCCAAGCTCGTCGGCCACCCTCCCCCAGAGTTGCCGGGCCGCACGGAACTTCGCGATGGTCATGAACTGGTCGGCGTCTGCAGCCAGGCGAAAGCTGATCTGGCGCAACGCTGCAGTCAATTCGATCCCGCTGCCGGTCTGCAACCGCAGATAGTCGGTTGCCGCGCCGATCACACCGGCCAATTCCCACGAGGCGTTAGCCCCGCGGTCATTGAACGCCGGCCCGTCCACCGTGATCGTCCGCACGCCGGGCTTGCCGGCCACGGTTGCGGCCACCGCGAGTACCTCCGCAACAGTCGGCGCGTTGCGACCACTCAACGCTGCGGTGAGCGGATCGGCTCCGAGGTCGATCGACACTGTCCTGCTGTTGTCGGCGCCGGCCACCAGCGCAAGCATCACCTCGGCGGCGGCGGCGAAATCGGCGCCGGCATCAAGGAGCACCGGCGCCAACTCCAGGTAGACGCCCTCCAGCCAGCGGGCGAGGTCGCCGGGTGCCACCCCACCGTCGCCGACCCGCAGAACCAGGGCACTGACCCCGTCGACGAGCGCGGCGAGTATCGCTGCATTGCCCTCGGCCGGTGAGCCGACGAATCCCGCGGCTGGGAACTGCTCTGCGACCTTCCACCCGGTCGTGACGTCACGGTGTCGGTCGCCGCCGCGCACGTACGGCCAGGTGCCCGGCAGGGGAGTTTCCGGCAGTCCGTCCAGTGCGGTGTAGAGCGCGTGGACGTCGAAACCCTCGTAGGTCGGCGAGTCCAGCTGCCGCTCGGGATCTGTGGCAAGGTCCGCAGAATCCCGCCGACTGCTCTTGGGCAGCACGGCGGCGACGGCGCTGCGCCACCGGGCGCGGGCCTCCTTCAGTTCCACGGACACCGGCGGCTCCCAATTGTCTTGTGGCAGCGTGCGCCGCCTGATCTCAGGCTAAATGATCGCTGCCCCCACGGCGTCGTCGTGTGACGACAGTCGCGGTTTAGGACCGTATCTGTAACCCGTAACCTTGGCAGACGTGAGCTCGACCCGCCTGAGCACCCTGCGCAGGGTGGGTTCAGCATTGGTGATCACCGCCCGGCAGATGAGCCGCACCCGGGTCCTTGTCACCGCGATCGCGGTTGCTGCCGTGATCGCGGTAGTAC
>NZ_JAEMSG010000015.1:35432-43677 GCF_016462945.1 Mycolicibacterium sp.
CGGTAGTACTGCTGGTACCGCTACCCACCGCGGTTCAGATGCGGGACTGGGCCACCTCGCTGGGCCCATGGTTCCCGCTGGCGTTCCTGGGTGCGCACATCGTCGTCACGGTGCTGCCATTTCCCCGGACCGCCTTCACCCTGGCGGCCGGATTGTTGTTCGGGCCGGCGCTGGGCATCGTCATTGCGGTGACGGCCAGCACGCTCAGCGCTCTGATCGCACTGCTGCTGGTAAGAGCCTTCGGCTGGCAGATTGGCAAGCTGGTGAGCCAGCCCCGAGTCGATTCGCTGGACATCCGGTTATCCGAACGGGGTTGGCCCGCGGTGCTTTCACTGCGGTTGATCCCCGTGGTGCCCTTTTCGGTACTGAATTACGCCGCCGGTGCTTCGGCTGTGCATGTCAGGCCGTATCTATTGGCAACCCTGGCCGGACTTCTGCCGGGAACCTCCGCGGTTGTGATTCTCGGTGACGCCATTACCGGCGATTTCAACCCAGTGCTGGTACTGGTATCGCTGTGCACCGGGGCGATCGGCGTCGCCGGACTGGTCTATGAGACCGGCAGCTACCGGCGCCGGACGTCGCGGTGATGGGTCAGAGCACTCCGAGATGGATGCTGGCATCAGAGATATTGCAGCGGTCGCGAAGATCGGACGCCGGCCCTCGAATGGCGTCGAGCTCAGCCTGGGTCTGCGGGTTGGCGTCCAGATAGCTCTGAATCTTGCTGATCGCCGCGGCCTGGGGTTGACCCTGCACGCTGCTGAAGTAGAGGTTGACGTCGGGGTGGGTAAAGAGGTAGCCGGCTACCCCTGCGGCGACTTGGCTCTCCACCGCCGTGATATCAGCCGCCGAACAACCAGGCACAATATCGGCCGCCGCTGGTGCGGCCAGTCCGAGAAGGACGCCACCGGCGCCGAGAATTGAGGCCGCCGTGCGACGCGCCAACGGTGTGAGTGTCATGAGGCTCCTTGGGTCGGACGTTTGTACACTATCGTAAGTCAGCAGGCGGGCAGCCTTCCCTCGCGGTAGCGGGCCCGACTCGGTAGGCTGACCCTTAATCGACGTGAGGACACGGTCACATGACACGTACACGACAGTTCCTGGTTATTCTCGCCAGCGGGTTCGGCATCGCGGCCGCGCTCATCGGCGCCCCTATCGCCGGGGCCGATGAGGATGGCGGCGGCGGACCCAGTAACCCCCTGATGCCGGCTTGCGAGACCATGGGCGGCAGTTCTGCCACCGGCGGTCAGTCCACCGACTGCGCAAGCCCCGGAAACTCCCAGCTGACCGCCACGCCGAACGACATGGGCGCCGTGGGCGCGCAGATCGACGAAGGCGGCGGGATGTTCGGCATCGGCGGCTGGTAACCGTCCGCTAACCCGATGGCGGACTCTCCAGCGGCTTCGGCGTCACCGGATCGAGTGCCAGCGCGCTCGGCACATCGTGTGACACGTCTGCGGTGACCGACCTGCGTGCCTCAGCCTCGGCTTTGGCCACGGCCTCGGCAATATCTGGATCGGTTCGCGTGTTGAACCAGTCTGCTACCTCTTCGGAGTCGTCCTCGGGCTTGGCGGCATCGGCGTCCATCGGGGACGGCTGGTAGCGGAACACCCCGTCTGCCCCCGGAGCGCCGAGTAGCTTCGTGAAACCCTCCAGCGCGGAGCCGAAATCGCTGGGAATGAGCCACACCTTGTTGGCCTCACCCTGAGCCATCAGTGGCAGTGTCTGCAGGTATTGATAGGCCAGCATTTCCGGCGTGGGCCGACCGGCCCTGATCGCCGCGAACGTCTTCTCAATGGCCTTGGCCTCGCCCTGGGCCTGAAGGTACTGGGCGGCCCGTTCGCCCTGCGCTCGCAGGATCCGGGACTGCCGTTCGGCCTCGGCGGCCAAAATGGCGGCCTGCTTGGCGCCCTCGGCGGCCAGAATCAGTGCCTGCTTCTGGCCCTCAGCCTGTTTGATCGATGCCTCCCGGGTGCCCTCTGCGGTCAGGATCACCGCCCTCTTCTCACGATCGGCACGCATCTGCTTCTCCATCGAATCCTGGATCGACGGCGGCGGATCGATACTGCGCAACTCCACTCGGGCCACCCGCAGGCCCCATCGGCCGGTGGCCTCGTCGAGTACGCCCCGCAATTGCGCATTGATCTTGTCCCGACTGGTCAGGGTTTGTTCCAGGGTCATGCCACCGACGACATTGCGCAGCGTGGTCGTGGTCAACTGCTCCACACCGACGATGTAGTTGCTGATCTGGTAGACCGCCGCCTGGGGGCTGGTGACCTGGAAGTACACCACCGTGTCGATATTGACCGTGAGGTTGTCCTCGGTGATCACCGGTTGCGGCGGGAAGGAGACAACACGCTCGCGCAGGTCCACCCGGGCCCGGATCCGGTCGATGAAGGGGATCAGTAGCGTGAGTTGTCCGGACACCGTCTTGCTGTAGCGGCCCAGTCGCTCGATGACCGCGGCCTCAGCCTGCGGGATCAGGGCCACTGATTTGGCGACCACGATGACGGCAAAAATCACCAGCACCGCCAACACGACCAAACCGGTGATAGCACCGTCCATTTCGACTCCTTCTTACGCGCGGATCACAGGTTCTGCCAGACCACCGCGGTGGCGCCGTCGATGTGCATGACGGTCACCTTTTCGCCGGGCTGATAAACATCGTCGTCGCCGAACGGGCGGGCCGTCCAGACTTCACCGTCGAGTTTGATCTGTCCTTGATGACGGCTGACGGTCTCGAGCACAACTGCGTGCTTACCCTCGAGTGCCTTTACCGGTTCAAGCAAGCCGATACCTGAGGTCAGCCTGCGTCGCATCACCGGGCGCACCAGCACCAGCAGAAGCACCGAGACCACCAGAAAGACCGCGCCGTCGACCCAGACCGGCAGGCCCAATAACCAACTTGAACCGGCCGCCGCCAGTGCGCCGCCGGCGAGCATGAGCAAGGACATATCCCCTGTCAGCACCTCGGCACCGGCAAGCCCTAGACCGACAACCAGCCAGATCAGTGCCCCGGGCATAACGCCACAATACGCCGGTATCGGCGGTGCGTCGGGTGCTGACCGTCCGAGCGCGAAGCAACTACACTCACGACCATCATGTGGTGCCCAAGTGTGTCGCTATCGGTGTGGTCCAACGCCTGGCTGGCCGGCCATGCGGCACCCGACGACGTCCTTGATGCGCTAAGCGCATGGGCACCAATACATTCGGTCACCGCATACGACGCAGTCGCGGCCGGAAGAACCGGATTGCCGTGGCCGGATGTGGACAGCGCCGGTGCCATGTCGCTACTGCAGACCGTGCGCACCGTCGCCGGTCCCCGGATGGAGATGAGTCGGTCGGCGCGGCCAGCGATCGACCTGGTGCTACCCGTGCCGGGCGACGTCCGCGGCCTGCCGGCCGGAACCCAGTTTCAGCGGGACTCCCTGGATGTTGGCGAAGCGATCGTGGTGCGGGCACCCGAAGGAGAAGCGATCGGCCTGGTGCCCGCGTTCGAGTGCAGCGACGATGACGATTCGGACATCCCGGAAATCACCGTGCTGTCGTGGTCGGTGTACTCGTTACCGGGCGGTCCGGCACCGGACCACTTTGACCTGGGCGATGCCGAATACGCATTGCGGTCGGCCGTTCGATCTGCCGCCGAAGCATTGGGCAGCCTGCAACCGATCCCCGGTTGCGAGGACCCGCGCACCTTGGTCGAGGAGCTGTTGCAGGCCGGCCGCCTCCACCGCATTCCCGACCATGCCCCCGACCGGGCACTGCGGGTGCTATCGACCGCCGCCCATGTCGACGCCATCATCACCGTCAGCGCCGGGCCGGCTCCGATCGCCACCCAAAGCGCATCGGAGGAACAGATCGCCGGCGCTGCGATTCGCCCGCTGGCGACGGTCGTCCGCGCCGCGCGGACGGCTGCGGTCAGCGCGATTCTGCAGTCGGCCTGGAACTAGCAGCTGCCGCGCGGGCGCTCGCCTCGCAGTCGGCGGTGCAGAAGCGTCCGTTCACGCTCGACCCATAGCCCGGAACCTGCTGCGGTCCAATCGCTCTCGCCGGCTCCAGCCCGTCACGCTTCTCGTCGAGCAGATCTAGCGCGAGTCGAGCGAATCGAGGTTGGGCATTGGGTGTCGTGGCCCTGGCCACGGCAATGCCGAGTCCGGCGGCCTGTTCCGCGAGTTCGCTGTCAAGGTCCCAGATCACCTCGATATGATCGGCGACGAATCCGATCGGACAGACGATGACCGCCCTGGTACCGGCTTCGGCAAGGGCACCAAGATGATCGGCCACATCAGGTTCCAGCCACGGCACCGATGGTGGTCCTGATCGGGACTGCCACACCTGGTCGTAATCGGCGTAGCCGGCCGCAGCCGCAACCAGACTCGACGAGTAGGCGACCTGACGCGGATAGAGAGCCGGTCCGCAGCGATCGGCCGCACGTAACGGGATGGAATGGGCGGTGAACACCAGTCGGGCGTCCTCGCGTAGCGGTGCCGGCAGAGTTGCGGCGGCTTCTGTGACCCCGTCTGCGAACATTTCCACCAGGAGCGGGTGGTCGAAGTACTGACGCAGTTTGACCAGCTCGGGTGAACCGTCGCCGACTTCGGCGCGGGCCCGGGTGATGTCCTCCTGATACTGGGCACACCCGGAGTAGCCACCCCAGGCTGACGTGCTGAAAACCGCTGCGCGGGTGATGCCGTCGGCTCTCATGGACTCGACGGTGTCGGCGAGATACGGGTCCCAGTTGCGGTTGCCGAAGTACACCGGCAGCTTCTCGCCGCGCTCTGTGAGTTCGGTTTGGATCTGTGCAATCAGCGCGCGGTTGATCCCGTTGATCGGCGACACCCCACCGAAGTGCAGGTAGTGCTCGGCGACCGACACCAACCGCTCCGGTGGTATCCCTCGTCCACGAGTGACGTTCTCCAGAAACGGCATGACCTGTTCAGGGCCTTCGGGTCCGCCGAAGGACAGCAGCAGCAGCGCGTCGAATATCACAGCAGTTGGGTACTCGCGCCGCCGTCGGCGTAGATGATCGTTCCGGTGGTGGCAGGCAGCCAGTCGGAGAGCAGAGCGCAGACGGTTTTGGCGACCGCCGTCGGATTCTTCATGTCCCAACCGAGCGGGGCCCGCTGGTCCCAACCCTCCTCAAGCATCTTCATCTCGTCTTTGAACTCATCGCCGAGCGCACCGCCCATAATGGCACTCATCGCCAGGGTCTGAATCGGCCCGGCCGCAACGAGATTCGACCGTACGCCGAACTTACCGGCCTCGCGAGCAACGAAACGGTTGACCGATTCCAGTGCGCTCTTGGCCACCGTCATCCAATTGTAGGCCGGCATCGCCCGGGTCGGATCGAAATCCATGCCGACGATGCTGCCGCCGGCATTCATGATCGGCAGCACGGCCTTGGCCAGTGAGGCGTAGGAGAATGCTGATATGTGGATGCCCTTCGCGACATCCTCGTAGGGAGCGTCGAAGAATGGGTTGATCCCCATGCCGGAAGGCGGCATATAGCCGATGGAGTGCACCACACCATCCAGTTTGTTTCCGGCGCCGATGACCTCGGTGATCCGGTCGGCAAGGGTGGCCAGGTGGTCATCGTTCTGGACGTCGAGTTCCAGCAGGGGGGCCGGAGTCGGCAAACGGTCGATGATGCGGGTGATCAGTCGCATCCGCTCAAAGCCGCTGAGCACCAGCTCCGCTCCGGCCTCCTGGGCAACCCGGGCGATATGAAATGCGATCGACGAGTCGGTGATGATCCCTGTGACGAGGATGCGCTTTCCTTCGAGAAGCCCTGCCATATCAGTCCTTTCGACCCAGAAGGCCGCTAGCGGCGCGGTGGTGATGATGGGCCACCATCAGTGGCCCATACCCATGCCGCCGTCGACCGGGATCACTGCACCGGAAATGTAACTCGCGTCCTCCGACGCCAGGAAGCTCACCACGCCGGCAACCTCCTCGGCGGTGCCAACCCGCTTCGCCGGGATGAACTCCAGCGCTCCCTGCTGGATCCGCTCATCGAGCGCGCGGGTCATTTCGGTGTCAATATAGCCCGGTGCGACGACATTGGCCGTGACGCCGGCCTTGGACAGCTCACGGGCGATCGAGCGGGCCATGCCGATCAGACCCGCCTTGGATGCCGCATAGTTGGCCTGGTTGCCGATGCCCCAGGTCCCGGAGACCGAACCGATGAAGATCATCCGGCCGAACCGCTTGCGCTGCATACTGCGCGATGCTCGCTGCGCCATCCGGAACGCCCCGGTGAGGTTGGCGTCGATGACCGTCTCGAACTTCTCCACCGTCATCCGCATGAGAAACGCGTCAGCGGCGATACCGGCGTTTGACACCAGAACCTCCACCGGACCCTGGTGCTCCTCGACCGCCGCGAAGGCGCGATCGACGGCGTCGGTATCGGTGACATCGCACACAACACCGAACAGAGGTTCCGGAGCGCCCGATCCGCGGTGGGTCACCGCCACCTTGTGACCATCGGTCGACAGCCGTTGCGCGATCGCCAGCCCGATCCCGCGGTTACCACCGGTGACCAGCACCGAGCGGGAGACGAACGCGGGTTTACCGGTGTCTGTCATGCCCGTCAACCTAGTGCCTCACCCATCGGGACCCGCAAGCAGGCTCGCGGGAAGAACGAATGAAATCAGCCAGGGAGGCGGCGGTTGAGCAGCACTGCAGCCAGGGCCGAAAGCGCGAGTAACAGTGAGCCCAGCCGTAGCCAGCCCACACTCGCATCACCCTTGACCGTCTCATAGCCAATCTGATCCTGCAGCTTGGCGAAGACCTCTTTGAGCTGCTCCAGACTCGAGGCGTTGTAGGCATTGCCGTCGGACAGCTCAGCGATCTTCTTCAATGTCTCGTCGTCGACCGGCACCGGCTGGCGCTGGTCATTGATCTCGACATAGCCGTACGGGGTTCCGAAGGTCACCGTGGAGATCGGCACACCCTGGTCTTTGGCCGTACGCGCAGCGGTAAAGGCGCCCTTGGGATTGTCGGGGTTGGACGGCACCGTCTCCTTACCGTCGGACATCAGCACGATCCGCGCCGGAGGCGGACCGTCGCCGCCGCCAATAACCGCGCCGACGGTGGCGATAGCCTGCAGAGCGGTGAAGATCGCTTCTCCGGTGGCCGTGCGGTCAGCCAACTGCAGTTTGTCGATGGCGATCTTGGTCGACTCACGGTTGGTGGTCGGCGACACCAGCACCGTCGCGGTTCCCGCATAGGCGATCAGGCCCAGGTTGATACCCGTGGTGAGCTGATCGGCGAACTGCTTGGCGGCCTCCTGCGCGGCCGCCAGCCGGCTCGGCTCCACGTCGGTGGCGCGCATCGACTGCGATACGTCGATGACCAGCATCACCACGGCGCGGTTGCGAGGGATGCGAACATCGTTCTGCGGACCGGCCATCGCAATTGTCAGCAGCACCAGTGAGCAGATCAGCAGAATGGCCGACAAATGGCGCCAGCGGTTGGGGCGCTTGGGTGCAACGCTTTCCAGCAGTTCCATATTGGCGAACCGCAGAATGCGCTTCTGTCGCGCGAACTGCGTGATGACGTACAGCGCGACCAGACCCGCGACGAATAAAAGAAAAAGAAAGAACCAGGGGTGCGCGAAGCCGGTCAGTGCCATCGGCCCGAGCAAAGGCAATGTCATACGTGTTCCTCGTTCGGGCTCACTGACTGCCCGCCAGTGCGCCGCGACGCCGCGAGGCAACGAAGCGAACGATATCGGCGATCCAGTCGCGGTCGGTGCGCAGCGTCATCAGCGGCGCGCCGCAGCGCCGCAGAGTTCGTGCTACCTCGGCCCGGTGCGCGGTGGCAGCCCTCGCGAAATCATCGCGCAACTGCCCGTCGATGGTGAACTCACGGGTGACACCGGATTCGGTGTCCTGCAGGATCACATCGCCGACATCGGGCAGCTCGACGTCGCGAGGATCAAGCACTTCGATGCCGAGCACCTCGTGCCGGGCGGCGATGGCCCGCAGTGGCCGCATCCAGGTGATCGGGCCGAGGAAGTCGCTGACGATGATCGCCATGCCGCGCCGTCGTTCCGGCCGCCGAAGCGCATCGATCGCGGCCGACAGATCCCCCCGTACTCCCAACGGCGCCCGGGGCGAGGTGGCGATGGCCCGCAACAGCGTCTGTTCGTGCTGACGGCCGGACCGTGCTGGAACCCGAATGACTTTCTCGCCGTTGGCGATCACCGCCCCGATCCGGTTGCCCCCGCCACTGTTGAGATAGGTGA
>NZ_JAEMSG010000077.1 GCF_016462945.1 Mycolicibacterium sp.
CTGTTGGGACCGCGCGAGGTTGATCGCATCTGGGAGCGCCACATCCTCAATAGCGCCGTACTCGGCGAACTTGTCGGCCGGGGCGCCGGGGTGATCGACATCGGGAGCGGTGCCGGGCTACCCGGCCTGCCGTTGGCGATCGCGCGCCCAGACCTCCGGGTGGTACTGGTGGAACCCATGCTGCGGCGGACAGGTTTCCTGGCGGAGGCCGTCGAGGCACTCGGCATTCCGGTTGAGGTGATCCGTGGAAGGGCAGAGGATCCGGAGGTTCGTCGCCGGGCGGCGGGCGCCGATGCCGTGGCGTCTCGCGCGGTGGCGAATCTCGGGAAGCTTACCGGGTGGAGCATGCCGTTGCTGCGGCCGGGCGGACGGATGCTGGCACTCAAGGGCGAGCGGGCCACCGAGGAGGTTGCTGCGAGCAGCCGCGAAATGGCGGCGTTAGGTGCTATCGGTGTGGAGGTGGTGAGATGTGGGGTAAGCCTGTTGAGCCCGCCCGCCACCGTGGTGGTGGCCGTCCGCGGGGAGCGGGCGCCGTCGGTCCGGAAACGACCGCCCCGCACGCCGGAGAGGAGAGCACAATGAGCGCCCCGCCGTCTTCGGAACCGGCCGCCCCGGGACACGGGGATGTTTCACGTGAAACGTGGCCGGCCGCCGACGACACCGACACCCCCATCGCGGCCGAGGCAGAACGCGCGATGCAAGTGCTGCACACGGCGGCCGGGCAATTGCCGCGCCCGACGCACCGCAGGATTTTCGCCGTCGCCAACCAGAAGGGCGGTGTCGGAAAGACGACGACGGCGGTGAACCTCGCGGCGGCGCTCGCGATCCAGGGACTCAAGACCCTGGTCATTGACCTCGACCCGCAGGGCAACGCGAGTACCGCATTGGGTATCGCAGACCGCCATGCCGGGACCCCGTCGTCCTATGAGGTCCTCCTGGGCGAGATTCCCCTGCAGGCCGCGATCCGCCAGAGCCCGCACAGCGAGAGGCTTTTCTGCGTTCCGGCCACGATTGACCTGGCCGGTGCCGAGATTGAACTCGTCAGTATGGTCGCCCGGGAAAACCGCCTGCGAAATGCACTTATGGAACTCGAGCAGACGGACTTCGATTACGTGTTCATCGATTGCCCGCCGTCGCTGGGCCTGCTGACCGTCAATGCCCTGGTGGCGGCGCCCGAGGTGCTGATCCCGATCCAATGCGAGTACTACGCGCTGGAGGGCGTATCTCAGCTGATGAAGAACATCGCCATGGTGAAGGCGCACCTGAACCCCAAATTGGAGGTCAGTACCGTCGTCCTGACCATGCATGACGGGCGCACGAAACTCGCGGATCAGGTCGCGGGCGAGGTGCGCCGGTTCTTCGGGGACAAGGTTCTGCGCAGTGTGATCCCGCGCAGCGTTAAGGTGTCTGAAGCGCCCGGCTACAGCATGACGATCATCGACTACGATCCTGGCTCGCGGGGTGCCATGAGCTATCTGGACGCCAGCCGCGAATTGGCGCACCGGTCATCCTTGGAGGCACAATCGTGACAAAGCCAATCCGACGCAAGGGCGGCCTCGGTCGCGGCTTGGCATCGCTGATCCCCACCGGTCCGGCCGACGGCGGCCCCAGACTCGGCGATGCCGCGGCGGACGTCGTGATCGGCGGTGGGGCCGCCGATAGCGCCATTGTGGGCGCGGTCTACCGCGAGCTTGATCCCTCGGCGATCGAGCCCAACCCGCGCCAACCCCGGCAGGTCTTCGACGAAGAGGCGCTCGCCGAGCTGGTCCACTCGATCCGTGAATTCGGCCTGATGCAGCCGATCGTGGTCCGGGAGGCGACCAACGGATCCGGGGCACGCTACCAACTGGTGATGGGGGAGCGGCGCTGGCGGGCCGCCCAGCAGGCGGGACTGACGTCCATTCCGGCGATTGTGCGGGATACCAGCGATGACAACCTGCTGCGCGACGCGCTGCTGGAGAACATCCACCGCGCCCAGCTGAATCCCCTGGAAGAGGCGGCGGCATACCAGCAGCTCCTCGAAGAATTCGACGTCACGCACGAGGAACTGGCCGGGCGCATCGGGCGATCGCGCCCGGTGATCAGCAATATGATCCGGCTACTGCGCTTGCCCATCGCCGTTCAGCGACGGGTCGCCGCCGGCGTGCTCTCGGCCGGTCACGCGCGGGCACTGCTGGCATTGGATGCCGGCCCGGATGCCCAGGAAGAACTCGCCGCGCGGATCGTGGCCGAAGGCCTGTCGGTTCGGGCGACCGAGGAGGCCGTCACGCTGGCCAACCGGGATGACTCCAAGCCGCCCAAGCCATCGCGCCGCAAACCGATCAAGATGCCGGGCCTGCAGGACATCGCGGAACGGATCTCGCGCAGCTATGACACTCGCGTCACCGTCAATCTGGGCAAACGAAAGGGAAAGATCGTCGTCGAGTTCGGCTCGGTGGAAGATCTACAACGGATTGTTGCCCTGATGGACCCCGGTGCCGCCAAGTAGCCCGCGCCCCGGACCAACCACCTTTACGTCACAGTGACGAAATAGCGGTCTTCCGACGCTCCCCGGTGCTCTCCGGCCACCAATTATCAAGCTGCACAGGGGATTTCATTTACTAAGCGCGACGACAGCCCGGGGGTACGGATATCGGCCGTCGATCGGCCGTCTCTCCTATCCTTAGGGGGCTGCTGTGCGCTTCGGCACCGCGGGAAAGCCGGGGAGACTAGTGTCCGCTCGCATCAGGCCGCTGCGGCTCGACGAATTCGAGCAGCTGCCCAAGCATGCCCGCCGGTGCGTGTTCTGGGAGGTCGACCCGCAGACGCTCGACGGCAAGCAGCTGCCCGACCCCGAGTTCGAGAAGGAAGCGTGGCTGTCAATGGTCATGCTGGAATGGGGCTCCTGCGGGCAGGTTGCCACGCCTGCGTCCGCGCAGGGAGCCTCCGACGTGGCGGGCGACTTAGGCACTCACTGCCTGGGCTACGTCCTCTACGCGCCGCCCCGGGCGGTACCGCGGGCCCAGCGATTCCCCACCGGACCGGTGAGTGCCGACGCTGTCCTGCTGACCTCCATGGGAGTCGAAGCCGGCCAGTCCGCCGGGCTGTCTGGGCAGCTGATCAGCCACGTGGTCAGTGAACTTGTGCGACGCGGGGTACGGGCACTGGAAGCTTTCGGGCGCACCGACGAAGTCACCGAATTACTCGATCCCGCCAGCGTCGCCCCCCAGCTGCAGCCGGCCATCGCGTCCCTGGGGGACTGCTCCTTCGACGAGTGCATGATCGACGCGAACTTTCTGCTCGGCGCGGGATTCACCACTGTCGCTCCGCACCGCTACTTTCCGCGCCTGCGGCTGGAACTCGATAGGGGACTGGGCTGGAAGGCCGAGGTCGAAGCTGCTCTGGAGCGGCTGCTGGAAACAACGGAGCTACAGCAGCCGGTCGGTAGCTCGCGCGGCTAAACCGCCGACCGACCCTGCTCCACCGACTGCTCGTGGGCAAGCAGTTCGGCGAAGGTGAACGTCCCGGTCGGCCGATCATTCTTGCCGAGTAGGTACAGACGTTTCACGGCTGCCAGAACGCCTTCGGCTATCGCGTCGCGGCACTCGCGAGTCATGAGCCTACCGCGGTCGTGCGAGCTCGTGATGTATCCGACGTCGACCTGAACCGTGGGCATTCGGGTGAGCCGCAACAGGTCCCACGTTCGCCCATGCGTGCGGCAATCCCGTAATCCGGTGCGCGCCACCACTTCTCGCTGAACAAAGTCAGCCAGGTTATGTCCGATTGTGGACACCGACCCGTGTGGGCTGCCGAAGTAGAAGCAGGCGACACCGCTGGCCGACGGGTTCGGGTGGCTGTCGAAGCGCAGGCTGATCATCAGGTCGGCCCCGACGGTATTGGCGGTCGCGGCGCGTTCGGCATCCGACGGGCTGCGATTGGCCGGCCGGGACAGGAAGGTTTCCATGCCGATCGCGGTCATCCGTCCCTCAAGCCGGCTGGCCAGATCCCACAGGATGTCGGATTCGCCGATCGGACCTTCCGGTCCCTGAGCGATCAGGCCATGGTCGCTTCCCCCACGGCCCGGATCGATGATGATTCTCTTGCCTGACAGCCGGGGCCCCGATACCCGAACGTGCTCTTCCTCGCGGATGGCGTGCAGCGAACCGCCGGTGACGCGGGACCCGAGAAAGTACAGGGAGCGCAATGTTTCCGGCCCGCAGATTCCGTCGGGAGCCAGTCCGTATTCCCGTTGATAGGACATCAGCGAGTTATGGGTCTGCAGACCGAAGTACCCGTCCACCAGGGCGGTGTAGAAGCCGAGGTCCTGCAGGCGTGACTGCAGCGTGGCGACGTCGTCGCCGTACATCGGCGCACCGAACTGGTGGGCGAGCGTGCGGGCGCCAAGCCGGTAGGACGCCTCTTTGAGGGCACGGTAGGTGGCTTCCCCGACGAGCCCGTCGACCAACAGGCCCCGGCGTTGCTGAAAGGCCCGCACTGCATGATCGAGCTCGTCGTCGAAGTTGTCCAGCGCCACGTGCCGACCGGTTGTCATGCCCTCGGCCGGGCTTTCCAGCAACCCGAGGGCCGCCAAGGCGCGCCGGATCTCGACCACCGCGGCGCCGCAGTCTCCCCGCCGCAGTATGTCACCGGCCGCGGAGCCGCGCCGGGAGGCAGCATCGCTGGCGCCATCGCCGGGACTCCACATGGCAAGCATTGTCGCAGAAGCAGAGCCTTTTCAGGAAACCTCTCAGACAGATCGCGGATAACGAATCAGTCTCTGCCGGCCTGCCCCTCGCGGGGCGGCGGGTTACCCGCTAGAGGACGTCGGCAAGCTCCCTCAGCAACGCAGCTTTACCCTTGGCGCCCACGATGCGCTTCACCGGTTGACCGTCTTTGAAGAGAATCAGCGTCGGGATTGAGACGACCTGGAAATCGCGCGCCGTCGCCGGGTTCGCGTCAACGTCCACCTTCGCCACGGTCAGCGAACCGGCTTTCTCCGCGGCGATTTCCTCGAGAACCGGAGCCACCATCCGACAGGGGCCGCACCACGTGGCCCAGAAATCCACCAAAACCGGTGTGGCACTGGACAGGACGGCGTCTGCGAAGCTGGCGTCGGTGACGGTCACCGTGGATTCGCTCATGATGTGGCTCCTGTCATTTCACCGGGGATCATTTCACTGGGGTCGGGCGTGTCAGCCAGCCACCGCTCGGCGTCGAGGGCAGCGGCACAGCCGCTCCCCGCGGCGGTGATGGCCTGCCGATAGGTGTGGTCCACCAGGTCGCCGGCGGCGAACACGCCCGGCAGCGAGGTCGCGGTGCTGTGCTCGCGGACTACGACGTACCCGGCGGGATCGACGTCAAGGGCGTCGCGAACCAACTCCGAGCGAGGATCGTGACCGATCGCGATGAACACGCCGGTCACCGCGAGCGTGGATTCCTCCCCGTTGAGCGTGTTACGGACCCGCAGACCTGTCACGGTGGATTCGCCCTCCACCGCAAGGACCGCGGTGTTGGTCAGGAACGAGATCTTGTCGTTGGTCCGGGCACGTTCGAGCATGATGCGGGATGCGCGGAATTCGTCCCGGCGGTGTACGAGTGTGACGCTGCGGGCGAACCGGGTCAGGAAGGTTGCCTCCTCCATGGCGGAGTCGCCGCCGCCGACCACGGCAATGTCCTGGTCTTTGAAAAAGAACCCGTCACAGGTGGCGCAGGAGCTCACTCCGCGGCCCAGAAGTTCCTGCTCACCCGGTATGCCCAGGTAGCGGGCTGCCGCACCCATGGCCAGGATCACCGCCCGGGTGCGATACGTCTCGCCGCCGGCGGTCACCACCTCTTTGACCGGCCCGGTCAGCGATACCGACTCGACATCTTCCATCTGCAGATCAGCTCCGAAGTGCAGGGCCTGTTCGCGCATCTCATCCATGAGTTCCGGGCCGGTGATGCCGGTACGGAAACCCGGGTAGTTCTCGACCTCGGTGGTGGTCATGAGCGCGCCCCCGAATGCGGTTCCTTCGAAGACCAGGGGGTTCAGCTGCGCGCGCGCCGTGTAGATGGCGGCGGTGTATCCGGCCGGTCCTGATCCGATGACGATGACGTCATGCAGGGCGGAGTTGTCGGTCATACGAAACCTTTCTGACAGACGAGCGGCTCACCGTCAAACACCAGGGTAGGCGGGGATGTTCCCGGCCGTGAACTCAAGGGCGCACCGAGGTGGTCGCAGGAGTGATGGTGATGAGCCGAGCGCTGGTCGGCGTGCTGGTGGACGGTCCGGCGGACGTCACCAGGATGCCCACGCCCAGTGCGACGGCAGTGATCACCAACGCCGAAGCGATACCGATCACCACGGGGCCGGTAGCAACGGGTGGACGGGCTGCATGCGCGGCGCGGACCGGTGGGAGACCGGTGACCTCGTGTGTGGGCGGGTGGGGCTGCACCCGACCAGTGTGCCGCTCAGGGATGTCCTGCGGGGGAGAGATGGCCCAACAGCACGGCCAGCCGTGCGCGGGCCCGGGCGCACCGGCTCTTGACTGTTCCCTGGGCGATCCCGAGCAGGGTCGCGGTATCGGCCACCGAGTAGCCGTACATATCAACGGCAACCACCGCGGCGCGCTGCCCCGCCGGCAGTCGCGACAGTGCTTGACGGACCACGATCTCGGTTTCGGCATGTGAGATTCGATCGGCCAGCGAACAGCAGTCGTCGGTGAGCACTGCGGTGTGGAAACCGTTGCGGCGCAGACGGTCCAAGCAAGCGTTGAGAACGATCCGGTGCAGCCAACTGCTGACCGCGGCGTCATGCCGAAACGCACCGGCGGCCCGGTGTGCGGAGAGCATGGCATCCTGCAGTGCATCATCGGCGTCTTCGGCGGTCTGGCTGCGCCGCCGGGCCAGCCGATAGAGCTGGGCGCGGTGGCGGCCAAACAGTTCCCCGAAGGCGCGACGATCACCGGCGACATGTGCGGCGAGCAGATCGGCATCGCTACGACAGTCGGCGGAGAAGATGGGCACGGCCGGACAGTAGCCAGCGCAGGGCGGCCCGGCACTTCACCCCTGTGCAGCGTCAGGAGGCGGAGCGAACAGTGATGTCTGAGATGTCGGTGCGGCTCTTACCTGCCGTCTGGCCCAATGTCGAGATCCACACCAACAGATTCGAGGTGGCCGCTGCGCTGGGCACCGAGATGGTATTGGTACCGGGCTTGAGTGCGGTGGGACCGGTCAGCACGGTGGTGTCCGCGAGGCTTGCCGGGTTGGCTGTCGAAGCGCTTCTGATCTGGACCTGGGTGCCGGTGCTGGACACTGTGATGGTGACGTTGCCGACCACCGTCGATTCAGGCAGTTGCAGCATGAGGCCCACTCCGTTTTTGAAATTCGGGAACGGGACGGTGTCGGTGTAGATGTCTGTCGGCCACGCCGTAGCGGGATCTCCATCGATCGCCAGGCCGGCCAGGGTTGGAGCGTCGGCACCGCCATCGGGCGAGAAGACCGTTGCGGCAACGGGTTTGATGACCGAGCCGCTCACCGAACGGCTCGTGGGCGTCGTTGTATTCAAGCCCAGCTGATCGCCCTTGAGTCCGCCGCCCACATCACCGAAAATCCGACCCAGCAGGGACGCGAGCGCGATCACTGCAACCACTAGGACGGCGGCGCCCACCCCGATTCCGATCAGCAGGTTACGGCGGCGAAGGGCCTGCTTGGCGGCGGGATCAGCGGTAGCCGGTCGGCTACCGGAGGTTCGCCGGGGAGCCTCCTCGACCGGAGTCATCAGGTCGGTGCGATCGGCAGCATTCGTCGCCTGCTGCAACAGGTGCAACAGCGTGGGCGCGGTAGTGATCCCACCGCCAGGTTGTACGGCCCGGATTGCCGCCGATGAGATCTGGAATGGAATGGCCGGGTTGACTGCAAGCGGCTCAATCAGTTCGCCGGACGGGCCGGTGTCGGCCGGTCTCAGCCCGCTCGGCGTGCCGCGTTCCGGCAGCGGCCACCGATCGACGAGAAGTGCGTACAACGCGGCACCGATGCCGCGGACATCGCCGGTCGGTGTGGCGTCGGCGAGAGTTGCCGGAAAGGCAAGTGCAACATCGCCTTCAAGGCTGACCCGCACCCGTCCCGGATGATCGATTGCAAGGGCGACACCGGCCCGGTGTGCTTCGTCGGCCGCCGCAGCGAGCGACTGGATCGCTCTGGCACCACCGATCGGCGAGGGGGAGGTACCGGCCACCTCCTTCAGTGAACCGCCCCTGATCCACTCCGACACCACCAGCCCACTGCCGTCGCTGTTCTTGGTGACATCGAGGACCCGGGCCAAACCCGGTCGTGCTATCCGGCTCAACGTGAGCGTGCGCGCCAAGATCCCCTCGACCTGTTCATCGGGCAGGCTCCGGTCGGGGTCGACGAAGGTGAGCGCCACCTGACGATCTAACGGGATGTCCAGCGCCTGCCAGAATTGCAGCCCGGGGGGGCCGCCGTGGAACACCAGCAGGCGGTAACGCCCGTCGGCGACAGTGGCGCCGGGACCCAGATGGTCGCTCAGTTCCGGCCCCTTCCCCGTCAGAGTTCCGTCGCCGGGCGCCAGGCGCCCGAACCCGAACTCCTGTCGCTCCGGTGCGGCGGATTGGCCGATTTCAGGGTACGGGACAGGCCCACGCAGGTGGTGCAGGTAAGAGCTGTGTGGCGAGGGTGGGTCGCCCGGCTCGCCCGGTGCCAACCGCTCCCGGACGGCGCCCCACCCGGCCACCGCATCGGGCACCCGGGCAACCAGCATCACGGCGGCCAGGCAGGGCAGCATGACCGCGGCCAGGATCAGCAGCCGAACCATGGATCCGGCACCGCCCTGATCTGTCAGTGCCCGCAGATCCAGGAGCCGGTCAACGCCGGCCGCGACGAGTGCGGCCAGCAGCGACGCCCCGGCGGCGACCAGGATGGTGCGGATGACCGTGGCGTCCAGCAGCCGACCGCCGGGTGGCCGCAGCGATCGGCGCAGCAGCAGATGGCCGAGCACCGCGCCGGTCAGGAAGCCGAGTCCGTTGGCGGCGCCCAGATAACCGGCGACCAGCTCCGGGTCGGTGGTCAGGTGCGGGGCAACGAGCGACATCGCGATCTTTACGACGGTGATCGCGATGATGATCAGGATCGGAGTCCAGGGTTCGTCCCGCGCGTAGAACACCCGCAGCTGCAGCAGCACCAGCGCGTAGGGAATCAGGGTGAACGAGGACATCGCGATCGCCGTGCCGAGATAGTTGGCGTCGACCCCACCGAACTTGCCGTAGGCGAACAGGGCACTGCCGATGGCCGGTCCGCTGATGGTCATGAACGCCACCACCGGGATCAGTGTCAGCATGGTCAGCCGGGTAGCCAGGGACAGATCCGCGAGAACGGCCGGAACGTCGTCGGCCGCGGCGTTACGGCTCAATCGCGGCATGACCACCGTCAAGATCGTCACGCCGATGATGCCGAACGGTAGTTGCAGCACCAGCCAGGCGTAGTTGTAGATCGCCGGCCCCGACGCCGCCGCGGTGCTGGCGATCCGGTTGCCCACCACCAACCCGATCTGACTGATCAGTACGTAGAGCACCATGGCCGAGGCCATCGTGCCGAATCGCTTGAGCCGATCGTCGATTCCCCACAGCGGCCGCAGGCTGATGCGTTCGGAACGAATCGCGATCAGCAACACGGCGGCCTGCGTGAGTACACCCAGGGTCGTGCCGATGCCCAGAACCAGTAACTTGGCATTGCCCGTTCGTACCGGATCGACCGAAAGCTCGCCGGGAACAATCAGATACAGGCCCAGTGTCGCGATCGCTACGACGTTGTTGACCACCGGAGCCCAGGCCGGTGGCCCGAATACGTTGCGGTTGTTCAGGATTGCCATAAAGACCGAAGACAGTCCGTAGAAGATGACCTGTGGCAACAGCAGGTAGGCGAACGCGGTGGTCAGTGGCTGGTTGACCTTGGGGTCAGCGCCCAGCATCAGGCGGACGAGCAACGGCGCAGCGATCACCGACAGCACGGTGGCCGCCAACAGCACAGTGGCGGCCAGTGTTACCAGACGTCGTACGAAGGCCGCGCCCCCGTCGACGTCGTCGCGCTCGGCGCGGGCCAGCACCGGAACGAAAATTGCCGTGAAGGTGGCCTCCAACACCAGGGCGGCAATCAGATTGGGCAGTTGGTTGGCAACGGTGAACGCACTGGAAAGTGCGGCGCCGAGAATCGCGGCCAGCAGCACGATTCGGATGAAGCCGGTGATCCGGCTGACCAGTGTGGCCAGCGCCATTCCCCACGAGCGGGATACCACCGCCGCGTCGGAGAGTTCCTCGCGACGGATCTGCGGCTGCGGCGTCATGGGCCGACTCCGGGTGGACGCGGGGGCCGGTCTGCGTCGGCCCGGTCGGGTTGACCGCGGAAGCGATGGTAGAGGCGGCGGCCTACCAGAGTCGCCAGGATCAACCCGCCGATCACGGTGATCGCGGTGAGCAGCTTTCCGTAAGCGTTGGCGTGGACCGATAGCCGCGCCGGTTCGCCCAGTTGCACCCCGTCTGGGGTTCGCAGGGTGATGTCAACGGCGACGCGCTGGGTGACGCGGACTTCGACAGGCACCCGAAGCGGAAGGTAGCCCGGGGGCAATTCCTGCTCGCCGATATCCGTCACCGACATGCCCGGCGGGGCGTCCACCTCCAGGCGCACCCGGATCGGGACCGCAAGGTCATTGCGCAGCGCCAGTGGCAGCGCGCTGCTTTCGGTGGCGAGTGTGTAGGAGTCGCCGGGGTTGACGATCGTCACCGCGCGGAACAGATCCTCGATGGTCGAGCCGACTACGGCCAGTCGTTGACGGGCGATGTCGTTGCGGCTGTCGGGCGGCTCGATCTGGCTCAACGCCCGCAGCATGTCTTCGCGCAGCGGAGCGGTGTACCCCAGCCCGGTCAGGCCGGTGCGGGCGTCGGTGGCCAGGGCCGCATTGAGTCCCCACAGTCGGCTCACCTGGGCGCCGATCGTCGCCACCACGTCCTCATCGAAGCCACCCGGAACCTCGCTCGGCAGATCCGGGGACGCCGGTTGGGCGACGGCGGCGTCGCTGATCACCGCCACCAACGGGCGGGGACTGGCCAGGCCCGCCCGAACCGCATTGGCCAGGGCCGTCAGCATCGCGCGGGCATCGTCGGGCTGGGGGCTCCACTTCAGCGGCGGCAGCAGGATCTGCCCGCGCGGTTCAATCCCGGGTTGCAGGGCCCGCCACAGCACGGCCGCCACGGCATCCTGGCGGCGAGCCACCGGCGAGTGTTGCTCGACCGGCACGCTGAGTGCGGGGCCGAGGTAGGTCGGCAGGCCCGGGTCCGTGCCGACGCCGGCCAGCGCGGCCCCCACGGCGGGGTCGAAGGGTGCCGCCACGACCCCGGCGGAAAGCCGGCGCGGCGTCAGGTCGGCGGTGAATGGCGCCCCGCCTGTCGCGTCCGCCGACGGGTCCGCAGCGATCGCGACCGTGGGGCCCTGGGAATTGAGCAGATCGAGTGCGGGGGAGCTCAGCGGGCCGTCACCGAGGAGGGTGACCCCACGGACGGACGTGACACCGAGGATCCGGTCGACGATGTCGGCCGAGGCGACGGTTGCGGCCGCACTGAGCCGTGGGTCGCCGACCCGGTACAGGGCGCCGAGGTCAGCCTGGGCATAGGGCGTGGCGGTCACGCAGATCCGGCCGGACAGGCCTCGCAACCGGTCCAGCCAGCCCGCCGCGGCGGCCTGGCCGCTGCCGGGTTGGGTGGCGGCGCCGGCCTCGCCGGGGGTGTCCGATACGACATAGCCGGCTGTCATAGCGTTCACGGTGACCAAGAGGTCGGGGTCGACAGCCAGGCAGAGCGCGTCGGCGAGGCGGCTGTCCGGGTCGATCGCGCCCGGACTGATCGCGAACTCCGCCGCCGCCAGCAGTGTCTCCAGTCGCCCGCCCGGGGCCAGGGACACGGCGAGGTCGTCATTCATCAGCCTGACCGGGGTGGTACCTCCGGGAACCCCCGGCGCCAGCCGCGGCCTGTCGGCCAATGGCCACAGCAGGGTGATTGCCACGGGTTTGGTGGTATCCGGAGCCACTGCATCCGTCAACGGGTTGCCGCTGGCGGGATCGGCGGGGACTCCGGTCACCGGCAACAGAAACCGAGCCGCGTCGAGCCGGGCCGGTGCACCGTAGTCGGGGGTGCCGTTGACATTGACCAGGAGCGGGTAGACCCCGGGTATCGCGATGCCCAATGACGGCTGCGGGCTTTGTCTGATCGGTACCGACAAGGTGAATCCGACAGCTTGCCCGCGACCGAGTTCAGTTGCCACGGTGACGAATTCACCCACTGCCTCGTATTGTTCACCGACGCTGTCGAGACTGGTTCTCAGCTCCGAAGACGAGGTCACCGCCGCGCCGTGCTCCAGACGTGCCACCACGTCGCGGACTGGCCGATCGCCGACGTTGGTCACGGTTGCGGTCACTGTCACGGTCGGGTCGCTGGAGGTGGTAACCACATCCGGAGTGACACTGTCGAGGCGCAGCTTAAGGAATCCCGAGCCGGGTTCTCCCGCTGCGGTCGGGGGTAGGGACGGCAGCACCAGCAGCGTCAGCAGTCCAAGAACGACAACGACGATCCGGGGTGCGACCGCGACCCGCAGTAGCACGGTCACGCGCCCGAACCGCGGCCGTTCGTCCGAGGCTCACCGGAGGCCTCGTCGGGGGAAGGACGCTTGCGGGTGCTGGCGCGAGAATGGGTTTGGGGCCGCAGTTGAGGCGTGGTCGGGGGCAAAGGCGGGAGAGCCGCCGGGCCGTCCGATTGCAGGAGGGCGATGAGCTCGTGGGCGACCTTGGCCAGGCGCCGCTCATCGGCATAGGCCAGCCGCCTCGGAAGTTCGGTGATGGGCACCCAGGCCACTTCGGCGACCTCGACGTCCTCGTCGCACAACTCTCCGCTGGAGAACCGCAGCAGATAGTGGTGCACGGTCTTGTGAACCCGGCGTCCCTCGGTGACGAACCAGTAGTCGATGCTGCCCAGTGCCGCCAGGACGTGCCCGTGAATTCCGGTCTCTTCGGCGACCTCCCGGACGGCGGTCTGTTCGGCGGTCTCGCCCTGTTCGATATGTCCCTTGGGCAACGACCAGATCGTCCGTCCGCGGCGGTCCACGCGGCCGATCAACGCGGCCAACTGCTCTTCGCGCGGTCTGTCGATACCGTCGATGACGAGTCCGCCGGCGGAGATTTCGTGCACGGTGCGCAGCCGGGAACCCTGGCGGCGACGTGGGCGAGCAGCGCTCGGCGCGGGGGCCGCGGGGCTGGCGGTGGGG
>NZ_JAEMSG010000016.1:0-2788 GCF_016462945.1 Mycolicibacterium sp.
CGACCCAATCGGTCATGCCGCGTTCGTGCATGCCCATCCCCGCTGGATTGCTCAGGCATTCGCCGATGCACTCGGCGTCGACGCCGGCGAACTGGATGCCGCCCTGGCAGCCGACGACGCCCGACCGGCCGTGCATCTGGCCGCCCGGCCCGGGGTGCTGACAGCCGAGGAACTGGCCCAGTCCGTCGGTGGTGACGTCGGCCGCTACTCGCCTTACGCGGTGTACCTCGGCAGCGGTGACCCCGGCCGGCTGGCCCCCATCCGGGACAGTCGGGCGCTGGTTCAGGATGAGGGCAGCCAATTGGTGGCTCGAGCGCTGACCCTGGCTCCACTGGAAGGCTCCGACGGCGGACGCTGGCTTGATCTGTGTGCGGGACCCGGCGGCAAGACGGCCCTGATCGCCGCGATCGCCGCGCAGCAGGGTGCGACCGTCACGGCGATAGAACCCAATCCTCGTCGGGCCGAGATAGTCGAACACAACACCCGCGGTCTGACGGTGGACGTGCTGCGCCTCGACGGTCGTGCCCCGTCGCTGCCGGCCGACAGCTTCGACCGCGTGCTCGTCGATGCGCCCTGCACCGGGCTCGGGGCATTGCGGCGGCGCCCGGAAGCCCGTTGGCGGCGCACCCCCGCTGATGTCCCGGATCTGGCGAAGTTGCAGCGTGAGCTATTGGCCTCGGCCATCGCGCTGACCAGACCTGGCGGCGTGGTGCTCTACGCGACGTGTTCGCCGCATCTGGTGGAGACCGTCGGTGTCATCTCTGATGCGCTGCGGCGCTATCCGGTGAGCGCTCTGGATACCCGGATCCTGTTCGCACCCGTCGACAACCTGGGTCCCGGGCCGTATGTGCAGCTATGGCCGCACCGGCACGGAACCGACGCGATGTTCGCGGCCGCGCTGCGAAAGAATTCCTGAGCTGCAGGGCTTACCGTCCTGCAAGCCCTAAAGTGTCACCTATGGCAACCCCGACCCGACCGATGATCGCGCCGTCAATCCTGTCCGCCGACTTCGCCTGGCTGGCCAAAGAGGCCGCCGCCGTCGAGGGCGCCGACTGGTTACACGTGGATGTGATGGACGCGCACTTCGTGCCGAATCTCACCCTGGGCCTGCCCGTGGTCGAGAGCCTGTTGAAGGCGACCGACATACCGATCGACTGCCATCTGATGATCACCGATCCGGGCCGGTGGGCACCCGGCTACGCCGAAGCCGGCGCTTACAACGTGACGTTTCACGCAGAAGCGACCGATGATCCGGTCTCCGTGGGTCGCGATATCCGCGCCGCGGGAGCCAAAGCGGGGTTGTCGATCAAGCCCGGTACCCCGATCGAGCCGTACCTGGAGATCCTGCGCGACTTCGACACCCTGCTGGTGATGTCGGTCGAACCCGGCTTCGGCGGCCAGAGTTTCATCGCCGAGGTGCTGACCAAGGTGGCGGCCGTTCGCCGGTTGGTCGACTCCGGCGAGTTGACGATCCTGGTCGAGATCGACGGCGGCATCAATGCCGATACGATCGAGCAGGCCGCCGAAGCCGGGGTGGACTGCTTCGTCGCGGGCTCAGCGGTCTACGGTGCGGCCGATCCCGCGGTGGCCGTTGAAGCCTTGCGCCGCCAAGCCGGTCTGGCCTCGCCGCACCTGCGTCTGTGACCGCGTCCGCGCAGGTTTGGGCTGCGATGAGTCTGGCGATCGAGCAGGGGCTTGAGGTAAAGGGGTCCACCTACCCGAATCCCCCGGTGGGAGCGGTCATCCTTAGCGCGGACGGCGAGATAGTCGGGGTGGGCGCCACCGAGCCTGCCGGTGGCCCGCACGCCGAGGTGGTCGCCCTGCAGGTCGCGGGGGAGCGTGCGGCCGGCGGCATAGCTGTTGTGACGCTGGAACCGTGTAACCATCACGGTCGCACCCCGCCCTGCGTCGACGCCCTCGTCGCGGCGAACGTTGCCGCCGTCGTCTACGCGGTCGCCGACCCGAACCCGGTCGCAGCCGGCGGGGCGGCACGCCTGCACGCCGCCGATGTCGCGGTGAGCTCCGGTGTGTGCGCTGAGGAAGTGACCGCGGGTCTCCTGCGGGAATGGCTGCACAAAGAGCGCACCGGCTCCCCGCACGTCACCTGGAAGTTCGCCGCCAGCATTGACGGGCGAAGCGCCGCGGCCGACGGGTCCTCGCAGTGGATCACCAGCGAGGCGGCCCGTGCCGACGTGCATCGGCGCCGCGCCGCCGCCGACGCCATCATCGTCGGCACCGGGACCGTATTCGCCGACAACCCGAGCCTCACAGCCCGATGGCCCGACGGCAGCCTCACCGAGCATCAACCGCTGCGGGTGGTCGTGGGAAGGCGGGAGATTCCGCCGGATTCCAATGTGAGCCGCGGTGATTCGCCGACCATGGTGCTGCACACCCACGACCCCCACGAGGTAATCCGGGCCCTGTCCGCGCGCACCGACATCATGGTGGAGGGCGGCCCTACCATCGCGGGGGCGTTCCTTCGGGCCGGGGTGGTCGACCGCATCCTGGCCTATGTGGCACCGGTATTGCTCGGCGGACCATTCGGCGCGGTGGACGATGTCGGAGTCACGAGCATCTCGCACGCTCCGTACTGGCGCTATGACGGCGTCGAGCGGGTCGGACCGGACCTGCTGCTCAGCATGGTGCGGGCCGACTGAGCTCGGCGTCAGTCCCTGCGGTGTAATGCCTTGTGCACGATGAGATCTCGGGATCCGATTGATCCCAGGAGTTCCCGGAAACCCTGCACGGTGTAGCTGACCACGACCGCGTCGGTCCGGGCCCGCGCGGT
>NZ_JAEMSG010000016.1:2798-7699 GCF_016462945.1 Mycolicibacterium sp.
GGGGGTCGCCGACCGGGGCAGTGCGAACAACGGCCCCATCTCACCGAAGTAGTCACCGGAAACGGCGAGCTTGATGACTATCTCACCACCGCTTGCCAATTCGCGGATCAGCTCGATTTTGCCCTCGGTCACGACATAGATGGAGTCACCCATCGTGCCCTGCTCGAACAGTGTCTCGCCGGCTTTAAATGTCTTCGTCTCGGGCTCGTGGTCGGCGGCATCGAGATGGGGCACCAGCTCCACCACGCGGTCGGCCAGTGGCAGCATCCGGGTGTCATGCGTGGCCACCACCACCACCCGTTCCCCGGAGGCCAGTTCGCGGATCAGGGTGAGCACTTCCTCGACTTGGATATAGTCCAGATGGGCGGTCGGCTCGTCGGCGATCAGCAGTGGCGGGTCCAGCGCGATCGCTCGTGCCACCGCGACCCGCTGTTGCTGTCCGCCGCTGAGGTCACCGGGCCGATGCGACATACGGTGCGCCAGGCCGACCCGGTCCAGCAATTCCTCGGCGCGCTGCTGCGCCTGATGCTTCGGCATCCTGGCCGCCCGCAACGGCACCAGCACGTTTTCCAGTGCGGTCAGACTGGGCACCAGATTGAACGCCTGAAACACGATGCCGACGGTGTCGCGTCGATACTCGGACAGGGCGCGGGCATCGAGTCCGGTGACGTCGATATCCCCGAACTGGATGCGACCGGCCGTCGGACGCAGAATGCCGCCCAGACAGGACAGCAGGGTGGTCTTCCCGCATCCGCTGGGCCCCAGGAGAATCGCCAGCGACCCCGCCGAGACGTCCAGGCTGAGCTCGTTGATCGGGCGCACTGATTCCTGACCGCTGGCGTACTCCACCACGAGGTCTTTGATTCGCAGGTCTGCCATCGCCTCAGGGCCCCCCGAACGCCAGTGCGGGGTCCACAGTGACCGCTCGTCGTAGCCCGGCGATGCTGGCCAGCACCCCGATGGTCACCGCGACGACGGGCAGCAGGAGGAATGCGATCTGCGGAATGTCCACCCGCATGGGGAACAGCGGTCCAAGCAGCACCGAGAGAACACCGCCCAACACTGCCGCCAGAACGGCGACGATGATGGCCTGCATGGCCAGCCCGGCCAGGATGGACCGGGTCGGCACCCCGACCGCTTTGAAGACTGCGAAGTCCCGGGTGCGCTCCAGGGCCGACATGTAGATCATCGAGCCGACGATCAGCGCGGCGACCATCCACAGCAATCCGGCCATCAGGGTCATCGCCTGCCGTGCCCCGCTGAGGGCACGAAGGAGGTCATCGATCGCTCCGGCTCGGTCGACGATGCGGAAGCCGCTCGGGGCCTCTTCAGGCACACCATATAAGCCGACAGACGTGACCAGCGACTGACCGGAGAACAGCAGCTTCTGCGCGCCTACGGTGGTGAGGAAGACGTTGGGTTGCCCGGCCAGTGCCGTCGAGTCGTCAACGAGTCCCACGATTCGCAAAGGGAGCGAACCGATTTCGACGGTCTCGCCGATCTGTTTATGCATCGTGTTCGACACCACGACTTCATCAGTGGCGGCGGGCGGGCGTCCATCGACCACCACCGGTATTCCCGGGCCGCGTTCGGGCGCACCGAATACGTTGACGCTGCGCGCCGATCCACCCTCGGGCACCGTCGCGCTGCCGTAGACCAGGGGTACCGATTCGGTGACACCGGGCAGTTGCAGCATGGTGGGGGGGAAGGCTGACGAACCGAGGAACGGTCCGGTTGCCCCGGACTTGACCAGGAATGCGTCCAACTGCAGCGAGTCGACGGTCCGGGTGGCTTCAACCCGGAAACCGTTGGCAAGTCCGGTGAGAACAAGCGTCATCGCGAAGACCAGACCGGTACCGACGATCGCGATGGCGAATCTGCGCTTGCGCCATTGCAGATCGCGCAAGGCCGCGGTCAGCACGTGGTCACTCGCATGCTGGCGAGGTTACCGCTACCGGTGTTGATCGGGTGCGGCCTCGTGGGCATTGTCCTCGGCATGCGTCTGGCGGCCGCCGATGAACAGCGCGAACACCGCTCCGGCCAGGCACACGAGGGTGGTGATGAAGAAGATCGATCCGTACTGCATGGCGAACGCGGTACGACTGTTCTTAGCGACGCCCGTGGCGATCTCCAGGATGCTGCCGGTGGGTTTGGGCAGTGTCGCCACTATCTGGTTGAACCGGTAGAGCCCCCACGCGCTCAACGCCGCGACGCCGACCAACATGCCGGTCATCCGCGCCACCACCACCAGTGCCGAAGCGATACCGTGCTGTGCGGAGGGCACCACCCGCAGCGCGGCCGAGGTGAGCGGACCGATCACCAGCCCCAGTCCGAAGCCGGCCAGTGCCAGGTCGGTGCTGAAAACGGGCAGACTCACCACACCCAGGTCGTGGCGAGCGGTCAGCACATCGACACTCCACTGCGACACCAGCCAGTACGCGGACGCCGCGATGAGCATGCCCACGACCGCCACCACCCGATCACCGATCCGGGTGGCGACCCAACCACCAACCAGCGCACCGATCGGTAATGCCGCCAGGAAGTGCAGCAACAGGAAGGCCGCCCCGTTCTGGTCCTTGCCCAACACTCCCTGGCCGAACAGTTCGACGTTGACCAGCGTGACCATCAGTGCGGCACCGGCACACATCGAGGTGGCCAGGGCGGTCAGGAACGGGCCGAACTTCACCCCTCGTGGCTCGATCAGCCGGGTTTTGGCGAACCGTTCCCACACCGCGAACGCAATCGCGGCCGCCACGGCACCGCCGATCAGCGGCAGGCCGTAACTCGGCAGGATCTGCTTTCCGTCGGGTGCAGGGTTGTAGAGGCCGACGACAGCCAGGCCGAGTGCGATCGCGAGCAGCGCACCACCCACGACGTCGACGCGCTCGGGGTCGGGGCTGCGTTCATGGCTGGGCAGGCTGATGTGGATTAGCAGCATGGCAATACAGGTCAGCGGCACGTTGATCCAGAAGACATCGCGCCAGGTGTTGAGCAGCCAGACCACGCCGATGCCGTACAGCGGGCCGAGCACGCTGCCGAGTTCCTGCGCGGCGCCGATCCCGCCCAGCACGGCCGCCCGGCTGCGGGCCGCCCACAGATCGGCAGCCAGCGCCAGCGTCACCGGCAACAGGGCGCCGCTGGCGATGCCCTGAATGAGCCGGCCGATCACCAGCGTGGTGAGGTCATTCGACAGAGCGGTGACCACCGAGCCGATCGCGAATGTCAGCAGGCTCAGCTGCAGCACCAGTTTGCGGCCGAACCGGTCCGACAGCCGTCCCAGCAGCGGCATGGCGGCGATATAACCCAGCAGGTACCAGGTGATGATCGGCGTCACCTGCTGGATCTTGTTGATCGGGATGCCGATGGACCGCATGATGTCGACCATGATCGTGACCACGACATAGGTGTCCAGCGCGCCGAGTAACACGGCCAGACTGCCGGCACCGATGGCGATCCGTCGGCCGCGGCCGACGTTAGAGGTCCGGTCGGTGACGGGGGCCGCCGTCATCACATCGCGGGCTTGGTGACGGTGACCGGCTTGTCCCACTCGGAGAGGGTCAGCTGCACGGTATTGCCCTCACTCTGGTCGATCTCGGCCTGCACCAGTTGATTCGGGGCGTCCTTCTCGATCCACACGGTGGCCGAGATCGGTCCGCCGGCCTTCAGTTGCGGTATCAGCTTGTTGACTGCGTCGGCGCCGACCTTGCCTGCGATCTTGACGGTCTCAACGCCGCCGATGGTCTCAAAATCTTGGGATTTGGCGTCGGTGATGGCGGTAAGCATATTGGCCAGCCCGGCATCGGGGTTCAGGATTATCGAGGGATCGTAGACTTCGACGGCAGGTCCCATGTCGAGCCAGCTGTTCGGGGTCAGCGCGGCGTAGAGAGTGCCGTCGAGCACCACCAACTGGATGTCGACGTCGGAGCCGCCCATCGAAATCGTCGAGTTGCCCTTGATGGCCACGGCCGGGACATTGGTGAGGTCACCGGACAGCGTCTTGACCATCAGACCGTCGATCTTGCCGTTGACGGCGATCTCCAGGTGAGCGCTCGTGAGCGCTTTAGTGGTCGCAATGGACTGCTTGAGCAGCCCCGCGGCGTCCGGCAGGGGCTCAGCCGATTTCGAGGAGCAGCCCGGGGCGAACAGGGCGATGGCGAGAAGGGCGGTGAGGGCGGCGAAGGTTCGGCGGCTCGTCGTCATGGCTTCATCGTAGTGGGTGCGGCCGGGCACACTGTGGCGGCGAGGCCTTGGCCGCGCGCCCGTCACCAGATCGGTATCAGGGTGAATATTGATGGTGACCTGGGCGTTCGAAATGCCTTGATGTGTGGCCGACCGTCGGACCCGGTGGTGGCAGTGGCGGCCCAATAACGGGTGATGGCTAGATTAGGGCGCATGTTCACCGGAATCATCGAGGAGCTCGGCGAAATCGTTGCCACCGACGACCTTGGCGATGCCGCGCGTCTGGTGATTCGCGGTCCGGTGGTGACCGCTGATGCCCGCCACGGCGACTCCATTGCCGTCAACGGGGTGTGCCTGACCGTGGTGGACGTGCTTGGGGACGGGAAGTTCAGCGCCGATGTGATGGCTGAGACGCTGAACCGCTCGAGCCTGGCCGCACTTTCGGTGGGCAGCCCGGTCAATCTGGAGCGCGCTGCCGCTGTGAACAGTCGATTGGGCGGCCACATCGTGCAGGGACATGTCGACGGCACCGGCACCGTGATCTCACGCGCTCCGTCGCAACACTGGGAGGTAGTGCGAATCACGTTGCCACGCAGCATCTCCCGCTATGTGGTGGAGAAGGGCTCGATCACTGTTGACGGCATCTCGCTGACGGTGTCGGCTCTGGGCGATGAGCCTCTCGGGCGAAGAGCAGAGGATAGCGATGAGTGGTTTGAGGTGTC